>DUZS01000001.1 GCA_013349405.1 Desulfuromonadales bacterium
ACATGAGCTTGCACCCCCATAAAGAGCAGTATTAACCGGTATTCTGGGGGGAGGCAAGAGTTAGATGGGTAATGCATTGAAAATAAAGCTTAAAAGCAAAATAAACGTCTAAAAGTTTGACACAACGGAGAATCCCGCCGGGGGTTAAACCATGGAACAGGGCCATTTGCGAGTTATTATCAATCATGATCCTGGCGGTGGCGCTCGCCATGCCGGCGCCGGAGCAGGTCATCTCGACCGCCTCAGGAATCGGCAGGAGCAGGAGACCGGATGTTTGGGGATCCGGCAGCTGAACTAACACTGCGGTGCCGTCAGAAGATTGAACGATCATGCCGGAAAAATCCCCGAGAGGCATAGTGAGCGGAATTGCTGTCGGTTTCGCCAAGGTTACATTTAAGCCGCTCTGATCGCCGGTAACAGTTAGAGGAGTACCATACTGGACATACGCGTCGTTGGCATGACGAAGGCCCGAATCCTTGCCGCCGTAGCGGACGTCAAGAAACGCATCCAGCGTGTAGGTGCCATTCGGGACGCCGCTGATGGTAAACGTTGCCGTGCCGCCGCTTGCGGCAATGGTTTTGCTGACCCCCAGGTTTTTGTTACTGTACGAGTCGGTTAACGCAACATAGACCCGACCGGCCTTGTTCGTCGGGTTGGTCACTGTGCCGCTGAGCGTCGCTGCCGCCGCAACTCCCGACAGACACATCATCAGGCCAATGATTACCAACAGCTGCATAAACCAACTACTCTGCCCAAATCTCTTGCTGTTCATGTGGCGCTCCTTGTTGTCCCATGCGTTTTGAAAAAACGAAAGCTGATAACTACGGATATTCTGTTTTATATGTAGGTGTGATGATATTTTGGAATGTTGCACAATAAAGTGGATGCATGAACTATCTACCGGGCAAAACGTCATACATTGAGAATGAAGAAAAACTGTTTTAAAATAAACGTTGCAGCGATTGTAGCAGGCGAATAAATAAATGCAAATAATTTATTCGAGATGTACACAGTATTCTGTGTTGATTTTGTGAGAGAGCCGAGTACGTCAGTTATTTCAATCACTGAACCAGATACCACGCGATAGCAAGCAGCTGTGAAAAAATCTTCCGTGTCACGGTATCCGGTGCTATAACGGAAAGAGACGGGCTGTCTCAGGAGTTTGATATGCTTCGGCACGATGACACCTTTGTTGTGTGGGGATTGGGTCGCCTGCGGTTCCTCAACATACCGGTTGCTTGCTTTCGTCGCCTCACTCCTCGCCGCCTTGATATCACCCTTGATTTATAATCGGTATAAGGAGTATGTCGTGGGTGTTACATCGGCAGTCGTGCAAAACATCGATTCAAGAACATAACTGTTACGCAAATGTGGCCTTACTTTTTACTTTATGTGAACTTTAAGCGCCGTTTTGAAAGAGGAAATACTTATCAAAGATCTCGCCCGACTCTATCCGTATATCATGAAACTCCGCTGGCGCTATGCCTGCGGTGCGCTGTTTCTCCTCCTCACCAACGCTTTTGCGCTGTTAATCCCCTGGTTCATGAAGCTGGCGGTGGAGGCGCTGCAGCATCCGCTGGAGGCTCGTTATGCGCCCTCAACATGCGCCCTGATCATTGCGTTTCTGGCAATCCTGCACTGTGTCACCCGTATTTTTTCGCGAACATTCATCCTCAATGCCGCCAGAATTATTGAATTCCGTATTCGTAACGACCTTTTCCTGCGCCTGACTCGGCTCGACCTCAGCTATTTTTCCAGCAGTCGCAGCGGCGATATCATCTCGCGCTTTTCCAATGACCTGACTAACGTCCGCATGTTGACCGGATTTGGCGTTATGAGTGCGATAAACACCGTGTTGATTTACGCCGCTGCCGTAACAATGATGCTCAGGATTCACCCCTGGCTCACCTTCTGGGCAATTCTCCCCTTCCCGATCATGATTCTGATCATTAAAAAAGTCAGCCATCGGCTCTTTCACCGCTCTCTTCAGGCTCAGGAGGAGTTGGCGCATCTTTCAAGCCAGGCCGAAGAGACCGTTTCAGCAGTACGACTGATAAAATCCTACTGCCGGGAAGAGTATTTTCAGGGTGAATTCGGGAAAAGTGCCGGGCGCTACCTCAAACACAACCTGCGCCTGGCCCGACTGCGCGGCCTTATTATTCCAATCATGGCCGCCGCAACCGGGTCTGGCACCCTTGTCGTGTTGTTCATGGGTGGCAGGCTGGTAATTGCAAACAGCATCACATTAGGAGATTTTGTCGCTTTCAGCGGGTACCTGGCGATGCTTGTCTGGCCGACGGCGGTCATGGGCTGGATTCTGACCCTGGCGCAGCGGGGGGCAGCCTCCATGTCCCGCCTCGCGGGAATACTTGGAGCCGAATCGACCGTTATTGATTCGCCTGATGCAGAGCCGATCGACTCCTTTCATTCTGATGTCGAGGTACGTAATCTCCGTTTCAGCTATGGAGAAACGGAAATTATCAAGGGGATCTCACTTCATTTTCAGGCGGGTGCAACGGTGGGCATTACCGGCGACGTCGGGAGCGGCAAGACCACACTGCTGCGCCTGATTGCGCGACTCCTTCCTATCCCGGACGGAATGCTGTTTATTGACGGGCGGGACATTACCAGTATAACAATTGCGAGCCTCCGCCGGATGATCGGCTATGTGCCGCAGGAAACCTTCCTGTTTTCGCGAAGCGTTGCCGAAAATATCGGTTACGGCGTTGCGGGAGAGCATGCTGCTGACGCCGTGACCAGAGCGGCAGGTCAGGCCGGGTTTCTTGAGGATGTAGAAGGGTTCCCCGCCGGATTTGAGACGCAGGTGGGTGAAAAAGGGGTGACCCTTTCCGGAGGCCAGAAACAACGGCTCGCCATTGCCCGCGCTGTCGTCGGTAATCCACCGGTTCTGTTGCTGGATGATCCCCTTTCAGCGGTTGATGCCGGACGTGAAGAAGAAATTCTTAATGAGCTCGGCAAGTTTTATGCCGGACGGACCGTGCTGATTGTCTCGCAGAGAGTTTCCGCCTTCCGCGACTGCGACCGGATTATTGTTCTGAAAGAGGGGGGTATTGCCGAAGAGGGGAGTCCTGCCGAACTGCTTCGCCGGGACGGACTGTATGCCGAGTTATGTCACCGGCAGATGAATTCACCTGAGACTCGATTGTAATAATCTGTGAGCCGGTATGTCCATTTATAAGATAACCACTGATTATACCCCGCGCGGCGATCAGCCATTGGCAATCAGGGAGCTGGTCGAGGGGATCGAGCGTGGCGACCGCCACCAGACGCTGCTCGGGGTCACCGGATCGGGCAAAACGTTCACCGTTGCCAACGTCATCGCCGAGACTTCGCGCCCGGCGCTGGTGCTGGCTCCCAACAAGACGCTGGCGGCCCAGCTCTACGGGGAGTTCAAGGAGCTTTTCCCTGATAACGCGGTGGAATATTTTGTCTCATACTACGATTACTACCAGCCGGAAGCCTACATCCCGACCAGCGATACCTTTATTGAAAAAGATTCCGCTATCAATGACGAAATAGACAAGATGCGCCATTCGGCGACGCGCAGCCTGCTGACGCGGCGTGATGTCATTATTGTCGCTTCGGTTTCCTGCATTTACGGTATCGGTTCGCCTGATGCCTATCAGTCGATGCACATCTTCTTTCATCAGGGGGATGATTACGGACGCGACGAACTGCTCAAAAAACTGATCGAAATTCAGTATGAGCGCAATGACATGGATTTCCATCGCGGCACATTCCGGGTTCGGGGCGATGTCATTGAAATTTTCCCGGCATATGACAACGATCGTGCGCTCAGGATTGAATTTTTTGGCGATGAAGTCGAAGCTATCAATGAAATCGATCCGCTCCGTGGCACCGTGCTGCAGAAACTGTCAAAATGTTCCATCTATCCCGCCTCCCATTACGTCTCGACCCGTGAAACGCTGGAGCGCGCGGTTGAGCAGATCCGTGTCGATCTGGCGGAGCGGATCAACTATTTCCGTGCGCAGAACATGCTGTTGGAAGAACAGCGCATTGAGCAGCGAACCTTTTACGATATTGAGATGATGGAAGAGATGGGCTTCTGCCACGGCATCGAAAACTACTCGCGCTATTTCGACGGCCGCCAACCGGGGGAGGCACCGTATACGCTGATCGATTACTTCCCGGATGACTTTATCCTCTTTGTCGATGAGTCACATATCACCATTCCTCAGACCGGCGCCATGTACCGCGGTGACCGTTCCCGCAAGGATACACTGGTCAACTACGGCTTCCGCCTCCCTGCGGCGCTTGACAACCGCCCGCTCAATTTCCAGGAATTTCAGGCGCGTATCCGCCAGGCGGTCTACGTTTCGGCGACCCCGGCCGATTACGAACTTGAAGCAAGCGGCGGTGTGTTTGTCGAACAGGTTATCCGCCCGACCGGGCTGGTTGATCCGGTGATAGAGGTACGACCGGTGACGGCGGGAAGGCAAATCCCCCTCCCCAACCCTCCCCCGCTGGGGGAGGGAGCTTACGTCCTCTCCCCAGGAGGGGGAGAGTTAGAGAGGGGGACCTCCGTTGGCCAGGTAGACGACCTCCTCCATGAAGTTCGCGAGACAGTTGCCCGTGGCGAACGGGTGCTGGTGACAACGTTAACAAAGAGGATGGCCGAAGAGTTGACCAACTATTACCGGGAGCTGGGGGTGCGGATAAAATACCTCCATTCGGATATCGTGACCATCGAACGGATGCAGATTATCCGCGACCTCCGCATGGGTGAATTCGACGTACTGGTCGGGATTAACCTGCTGCGGGAGGGGCTTGATCTGCCGGAAGTTTCGCTCGTTGCCATTCTTGACGCCGACAAGGAGGGCTTTCTCCGCTCCCAGCGATCACTGATCCAGACCTGCGGTCGCGCCGCCCGCAATATCAATGGCTGGGTGCTGATGTACGGCGACAGCATCACCCGTTCCATGCAGGCCTGTATCGACGAAACCGGACGACGCCGGGTCAAGCAGCTCGCCTACAATGAAGAGCACGGCATCACTCCGGAGACGGTGAAAAAAGGGCTGCGCAGTATTCTCGAGTCGATCGAGGAGAAGGATTATGTCACACAACCGGCAGGAGTGGCGGAGGCGGGAGAGGAGTACCTGTCGCCGAAAGAGATCCCGAAACTGGTGAAAAAACTCCGCAAGGAGATGCTGGCGGCAGCCAAGGATCTGAATTTCGAAAAGGCGGCGGTCTTGCGTGACCGGGTGAAGAAGCTTGAGGCGATGGAGTTGGCGTTGCGATGAGGGAAGGAACTACAGAACGGTTGGGGGAGATATCATGACGGCGCGATGCTCCGAATAACAATACCTTGACCTGGTCAGCAAGCTGGTCTAGTATTCAACTACTATGATAACTATAAACGTCCAGGAAGCAAAGACTCATCTATCCCATTATCTCGATGAGGTAGCTAAGGGAGAGAGCTTTATCCTCTGCAAAAGGAACAAACCTGTTGCGGAAATACGCCCAATTATGAGTAAGGTGGCGAAAAAGCGACCGATTGGCCTTGCCAAAGGAACATTCGCGCTACCGGCCTCATTTTTTGATGAACTCCCTGAAGAAACCATTGTGTTGTTTTCCGGCATGGCACTATGAATATACTGCTGGATACCTGTTCGTTTCTGTGGCTTGTTTCCGATAGCCCCGAACTATCTCAAAACGCCCGGCATCTGTTTGAAGATCCTGCTAATGATGTCTATTTAAGCGTTGCTTCTGCGTGGGAGATCATCGTAAAGCACAACTTGGGCAAATTGCCACTTCCTGAACTGCCTCACGTCTTCATCAAAAACAATCGCATCCGCCACAGAATGGAAACATTGCCACTTGATGAAGCCACAGTTCTTCAACTATCACGCCTGCCGGAATATCACAAAGACCCGTTTGACCGTATCATCATCTGTCAAGCTATTGCCGGCGGCATGACCATACTCACCCCCGATACGCATATCAGTCGCTATCCTGTACAGGTTGAATGGTAATTTTTCCATAGCGACACACAACGAGTCAGCACACCTATGACAACAGACCCTGAACAATTCACAGAAATCTACCACCGCTGCAACTCTCTCGCCCCGGCCGTTCTCCAGCAATTCCAGAACATCATATATGCCTACCACCGCGCCAATCCCCGTCCGATGCCGTGGCGTGAGACTGATGACCCGTACCGGATTCTTGTCTCGGAAATAATGTTGCAGCAGACTCAGGTGGAGCGGGTCAAGTTCAAATATGCAGAATTTCTGGAGGTTTTTCAATCTGTACATGACTTGGCCGCTGCACCGCTCTCTGATGTTCTGCACTCCTGGCAGGGACTGGGCTATAATCGCCGGGCAATTTTTCTGAAGCGCTGCGCGGAAGAGATCGTCTCCTGCTACGGTGGTCAGTTTCCGCGTTCAATTGCAGAGCTGCAATCGCTGCCGGGCATCGGCCCCTATACGGCGCGGGCGGTGGCGGCATTTGCGTTTGGTATTGCCGAACCGCTTATCGAAACCAACATCCGCACTGTCTTCATTCATTTTTTCTTCCATGGTCAAGAAAAAGTCAGTGATGGAGAGATCATGCCGCTGGTAGCGACAACGCTTGACCAAGGGAATCCCCGTGAATGGTACTATGCCCTTATGGATTACGGGGGCATGCTCAAACAGACCCGGCCCAACCCCGGTCGCCGCAGTCGCCACCATACGCAGCAGAGTCGTTTCGAGGGATCCAATCGGCAGCTGCGCAGCCGCATTTTGCGGGAAGTGCTGGGGCACGCAGGGGTCACACTGAAACAGCTTCAGGCGATGCTGCCGGTATTGCCGGAAGCGGTGGCTCAGAATCTTGCTGCATTACAACGGGAAGGCTTTCTGGTGAAGCGGCAACGTGGCTATCGGATAGCGGACGATGCCAGCCACCTGTTCAGTCGACAGGTTCAGCCCGATTGAGCATAAAACTGTGGCGTATGCAATGAAGGGTGTTTTGGACTGGATAGCCAATAAACATACAAAAAAAATCAGGAGGGAAAGAGCATGACCAGATTAGCCAAAGTAACTTCATTCATCTCCAAAACAATTACAACAGCTGTGCTCGGCAGCCTTTTTTTATCACCAGCCGGTGAGGTGCAGGCGGAATCAGCGACCACAAAATCCGAGGATCAGACAATATCCACTGCTGCTCTGGCGGGGAATCCTCGAGAAGGCACGCGAGCGGGATGGAAGTTTTCGGTCGGCGCTGGTGCTCTCTACGCTCCCGCCTTCGCAGGATCTAAAGATTACCAGCTTATGGTATTTCCTGATGTGAAAATAGCGTTTAAAGACCTTTTTTTTGCATCGGTGAAGGATGGAGTCGGCTATAATGTCATTCGTTCTGACGGCTGGCGCATCGGTCCAGTAGTGAAGTACAAATTTGAGCGCAAAGAGGACGGTAGCAATCCTTTCCGGGTGGGGGGCGGCAATACGACTGCGTTAAAGGGGCTCGGCACTGTTGATGCGACTTTTGAATGGGGTGGTTTTGCAGAATACGGTTTCGAGCCATTCGCCTGTAAAGTGGAACTTCGCCAGGGCATGGATGGTCATAAAGGGATGATTGGTGAGGCCGGCATTAACTATGCCGGGGCAATCGAGCGTTTCGGGCCTCCGATGTTCTTTGCCGTTGGCCCACGTGCAACTATTGCCGATTCTGAATACATCAATGCCTATTTCGGTATCAGCCAGACTCAATCGGTGCGTTCCGGACTGGCACGCTACAATGCGGGGGGTGGGGTTGTTTCTTATGGCTTCGGTGGCTTTATGTCGATACCTCTTGCCAAACCGTTTGCTGTCGCTCTGTTTGGTGGATATGACCGCTTGGGAAATAAAGTCGCCGACTCACCGCTTATCGGGCAACGCGGCAGCGAGAACCAATTCGCAATCGGCTTGAGCGTTAACTACAAATTTGACATGCCATAGGGCACTTGTTCAAAAAGAGAAAGCCACATCCGAAGATATGGCTATTTCTCTCACTACCAAACATCATGTATCTTTTGCCGAACGCGTGCGCAGATAATGGAGTAAAATTTGGCTATACATAACTACGGTGAGCAGGCAATACAGCCAGACTCACCGTAGTCATTCTTAATACACAAGAAACAAGAATAGCTGCATAAACCTGAATTTAACAGCAGCCAAAACATTCATCCTGATTTTCAGCGCACTCCGTTGGCAAGCGGCTCAAAGTTTCCGTCAAAACAGTTCACCAGCTTCATGGACTGACTGTTGGGGATTATTGTGCCGATGCGTGAATTGCCGATGTTCAGGGTTGCTGCGGGAGCGGAGCCCTGGTTGTTCGACACAACGGCGATGTCGGAATTCATGATGCTCACAATGTTGTTGGTGCTGCCGGTACCGTAGACGAGGTCTTTGGCTACGTCGATTTTGCTGTTCATGATGGAGATTTTTGAAGAGGTGGTGCCGTTGAACAGGACTCCGTACCCATAGGTTCCGTCAACCGTGATGTTGTTCAAAACAAATTTCGGATCCGGGGTATTGCTGTTGCCATACCAGACGTAAAAGGCCGGTGAATCCACATTGCCGTCAGTGAAGGTGATATTGCTGAAGGTGTATGTTTTCGAAGTGATCGGATAGGTAATTACGATATAGCCACGTTTGATTCTGATGTTGTTGAATCGAAGGGTGTCATTTTCTGCATTGCCCCAGAAGCCGATTGCCTGGCCGCCGGGTCCTGTTTCAATGTTGACGTCGTCAATAACAAAGTTCTGGATTGTCTGCCATCCGCCGTGAAAGGCTATCGAATTAGTAACCACATCAGCACCGATCACGCCGGCGTTCTTAGCATGGTGGGTCAGGATGATGCCGTTGAAGGTCAGATTCTTCAGATACATTCCGGAAGGCATCAGCAGGTAGGTGCCGAAGTCGTAGAATGCGTTGGATGTCGGAACAATGATCGTGCCGGTGCGGCTGGCGCCGATAATGTCAACATTGAAAGTCTGCTGGCTGTCTCCGAACAGTGAAAGATCCTCCTCGTAACGCCCCGGCATGACCAGAATTGCCTGGCGCTCACCGGCATAGCTTGCTGAATTCTGGCCGATGGCGTTGATGGCGGCCCTGACAGTATTGAAGGTGGTAACATTGTTTGCGGCGCCTTTGTGAACCGTGATGACATTGGCGTATGTTGCCAGCTTTTCCGCCCCGATAATGCCGCTGATTTTTGAAGTGTCGATTGCGCCTGCTGCGATGGCGTTAGCACCAACGGAACCTACGGCCAGTTTTGTTGCGGTAACTGCGGCGTCGGCGAGTTCTGTCGTACCGATGACATGAGTGTGGTTGCCGGCTGCCACGGACGTAGCACTGGTACCGATGGGGAGCTTGGCGGCCGAGATGGTGCCGGAAATCTTGGCGTCGGTGACGGCGCCGTCAGCGATTTTGACAGTGGTAACCGCCTGATTGGCGATATCCGCAGTCTTGACCTCGCCGTCCTTGATTTTAGCCGACGTAATCTCGTTATTTGCCACAGCGGCAAATGAACATACCGGCACCAGCATCAACATGGCTGCTGCGAGTGCTACAACAATCTTTTTTTGCATTACTCTGTTCCTCCTGCTTGAAATATATCGTGCCGAGCACGAAAAAAATATACGTATAAAAGGACCATCCATCACAGAAATCAACGCTGACGTCTATACCAGTGCCGCACAGCAAGTCAACATAAAATTAACTAGTTAAACTGTATTCATTGTCGAGAGGATGCTTGAGAGGATGCTGCAGCGACCGGCTAACTTGGCTTCGTCTGCTCTCTTTGGTGCATGCCATGTACAGCACGCAGAGACATTCCCGGCTTGTTGCAGCACGTCCGGCTTAACGAGGGAAGGCTGGGAAAAACCTGTTCTCTTCGAGAGAACTCTGATCTTGATTGCAAAAAGGTGGCCCGGCGAGCTTCGCCATGGTTTCAGGATGCACTGCTGCGGGATAACCATCAGCCGGTTTGCTTTGAGGTTCAGCCGGTACCACCAGCGCCGGCAAACCTAATAACATAACCGGCAAAAATAGTGCGCGCTTCATCTCAACTCCCTCACCATTTATTCGAGTTCAGGCCCGATTCCCATGCAATTGAAACAACACGCCGTCGAGCACGGGGAAACAGATAATTCTTGTCTTTTTAATCATATTTATTATTCTTACAAAATGTTACTTTACGGTAGTACCGGAAAACATTCGGGCTCTTTGTCGGCAAGCAGACCGGAGTGTTTCTGTTCAGCAGACGTTGACCCCTGGCGACTGCCACACATATCCTGTTAAGGGCTGATACAGATAAAAACAAACCATCGGAGGCACACATGAAAAATATTGCACGTCTGTTATGCCTGTTTCTGATCTCTACCGTAATAGCCTGTACCGGTGGAACTTCCAAAAAACCGGATGCAGCCTCATCCGGTTCTACAAAAAGCGGCACGGTAAAGCTCTATTCTGCCGCCACGAAAGGATTCATCATGAGCGATAAGGTCGTCAAAACCCCAGAAGAATGGCGTAAACAACTGACTCCGGAACAGTACCACGTTACCCGTGAACAAGGAACAGAACGGGCTTTCACCGGTGCCACCTGGAACAATCACGAAAACGGCACATACCAATGTGTCTGCTGCGGCAATGACCTGTACCATGCGGAACATAAGTACGAATCCGGTACCGGATGGCCGAGTTTCTGGCAGCCGATCGCCCCGGAAAACATCTCGACCCGTGCAGATAACAGCCTGTTCTCAAGGCGGACGGAAGTTGTCTGCAGCCGCTGTGACGCCCACCTGGGCCATGTATTTGAAGACGGGCCGAAGCCGACCGGGCTGCGCTACTGCATGAATTCTGCTGCCATGAAATTTGTAAAGTCGCCATGACTTCTCCGGTCATGATACTGCCCGATACACCGGAGAACCGTGAGCTGACAGAAAATGTTCACCCGCCGAACTGGGTCAATCCCGAGCCTGCGCCATGTTACAACCTTGTGGTCATCGGTGGTGGCACAGCCGGTTTGATATCGGCTGCCGGTGCTGCCGGATTGGGGGGGAAGGTTGCCTTGATCGAACGGCATCTGATGGGTGGAGACTGTCTGAATGTCGGCTGCGTCCCCTCAAAGGGGGTTATCAGTGCATCCCGCGCCGTCCACCATGCCCGTAACTCTGCTGAATTTGGAGTAGTGGACGGCAAAAATCTGGGGTTTGACTTTGGTACCGCTATGGAGCGGATGCGCCGATTGCGCGCTGATATCAGTCATCACGACTCTGCCCGGCGTTTCCGAGACGAACTGGGGATTGACGTATTTATTGGCCAGGGGAGCTTCAGCGGTCCCGACACAGTCGAGGTGGCGGGAAAGACGCTCCGCTTCAAAAAAGCCGCAATCTGTACCGGTGCCCGCGCCGCCGCCCCTCCGATACCGGGGTTGGAAGAAGCCGGGTACCTTACCAACGAAACCTTATTTTCCCTTACCGAACTGCCACCCCGCATGGCGGTTATCGGAGCCGGTCCCATCGGTTGCGAAATGGCACAATCATTTGCCCGCTTCGGCAGCCGCGTAACCTTGATCGAACTGGGCCCCCATATTCTTGGTCGTGAAGATGGCGATGCCGCTGAGATTCTCCACCATACGTTTATTCGTGAAGGTATCGACCTGCAGCTTGGGGTGAAGATCGTCGGAGTCGAAACAAGCGTCAGTGACAAAATTCTTCATCTTGAATGTGATGGCAAACGGATAGATGTGACTGCTGACGCCATATTGGTGGGAGTCGGACGCGCACCAAATCTTGATGGTCTTGGTCTGGAGAAAGCGGGCGTCAAGTTCGACCGTTCTGGAGTCATAGTCAATGACAACCTGCAAACCTCGAATCCGAATGTCTATGCCGCCGGCGATATCTGCTTCCCGTTCAAGTTTACCCACACCGCCGACGCTCTGGCGCGCATTCTGATCGCCAATGCCCTCTTCATGGGGAGACAGAAGGTTTCTGCCCTTACTATTCCCTGGTGCACCTATACCGATCCTGAGATTGCTCACGTGGGGATGTACGAAGGTGATGCCAAAGACAAAGGGATTGAATTGACCACACTCACCGTCCCGTTGTCGGAGATCGACCGGGCTGTTCTTGACGGTGAAACTGAGGGCTTTGCCCGGGTGCATCTGCGCAAGGGAACAGACAAAATTCTTGGTGCAACCATAGTCGCCCGTCATGCCGGGGAGATGATCAACGAGTTTTCACTGGCCATCACCAATGGTCTTGGAATATCTGCTATCGGCAAGACTATTCACCCGTATCCGACCCAGGCTGAGGTCATCAAGCGGCTGGCAGACGCCTATAACCGGACACGCCTTACGCCTTTTATCAAGAATCTGCTTTCCAGCTGGTTGAAGTGGCAGAGGGGATGATTCTATGAATATCAAAAAAATCGCACTGGCTCTGGTTGGTATCGCTGTCATCATACTATTCTTCTATTTTGACCTGCAGCGCTTTCTGACGCTGTCTGCTCTCAAGGCGAACCGCCAGACGCTGCTGGATTATTATGCCGCCCACACATTATTCATGGTGGCCGGCTTCATGGCGATCTACATTGTCCAGACCGCACTGTCGCTTCCCGGTGCCGCCATTCTGTCACTGGCAGCGGGTGCCATCTTTGGCTCCATAATGGGTACGGTCTACGCCAATATAGCCGCAACGATCGGTGCTACCCTTGCTTTTCTCGTGACCCGCTATCTGCTGCGTGATGTTGTTCTGAACAAATTTGGCAGTAAACTGGAGGGTATGAACCGTGAGCTTGAAATGCGCGGCTTCAGCTATCTGCTCTTTCTACGGCTGGTACCGCTTTTCCCGTTCTTTTTGATCAACCTGGCCGCCGGACTGACCCGCCTTCCATTGCGGACTTTCTTCTTCGGCACGATGCTTGGTATCATTCCGGGGGGCTTTGTCTACGTCAATGCCGGTGCCAGTCTGGCAACTATCGATTCGCTCTCCGGCATCGCCTCACCACGGGTGCTCGGCTCATTTGCCCTGCTCGGGCTGTTTGCACTGGTGCCGGTGTTGTACAACAAATTCAGGAACAAGAAAGTCGCAACAACCGTATGACCATCCGTCAGTAACAAGCCCCATTTGAAACCACAATCAACCGCCGTGACCTTCTTCAAAGCAAACGCGGTATTTTTGCAGAAAGCAACGGACAAAAGGACATTACGACCATTCCCAATCCCAACAGATTACCCTTGAAGATGTTCAATTCATCAAGAATCACTGACCATTTGGCATTAACAACAAACCGCCCCAATACAATGTCAAAAGCAAGCATGAACATTGATAGTGATACCCCAAGCAACACAATTGCCAATCAAAGCGGAACTATCATCAATCTGGAGGTTTCATCATGAGCAAGGCATTACTGGTTATAGACGTGCAGAACGATTATTTCCCCGGCGGCAACTTCCCACTATGGAATACGGAGGCGGTGCTTGAAAATACGCTGCGGGCAATTGAATCGGCAAAAGCACAGGCGGTGCCGGTCATTATTGTCAAACACATTGCCGACAGCAGTCGGGGGCCTGCTCCGTTTTTCAATGAAGGGACAAGCGGTGTCGAGGTACATCCTGCCATTACAGTCGCAGCACCTGATGCGCCGGTTGTCATCAAATCATTTGCGGACAGTTTTTTTCATACCACTCTGGAAGAGGTGCTGGGGAATCTGGGGGTGACGGAACTGCTGGTGTGCGGTATGATGACCCAGAATTGCGTGACTCATACCGCCATTTCAAAGGCAGCGGAGAAGTATTCCGTGTCGATTATGACTGATTGCTGCACCACAGTGAGCGAAATTCTGCATCTGATAGCGTTGCATGGGATTTCAACTCGAGTAGCTTTGGCCGCATCAACCGACGCACTTTAAAAATTTACGGCCGCCACTTGTGGAGCAAGTACAATTTTTAATTTTATCAAGGCCCGTTCTTCAATCTGGCGCACCCGTTCACGTGATATCTGAAAATGATCTGCTATACATGGAGAAAAGAAAATCGTACGAGAACAGAAAGGAGGTGATGGGTGCCTTATTTCAGAATGCAGGTACGGCGGTTTTTCCCGCACTGTCCAGTTGCCGTACGAGATAGATGAAAAAACGATTGCAGCGGACCTCAAACACGGGGTTCTTTCGATCCGGCTCCCCAAGCAGGACATAGGCCGGCCGGCCCGCAATCGGGTGCCAATTTCCTGAACCGGTCGTGCTGTATCGAGGGCCGCTCCATGCGGCCCTCACTATTTCGGGTTGGTAACACTTCAGATTGCCCTGGTCATGGATTTACTGGAGACCTGGAACGATGAATATAATCGTGACGAAGTGCGGCGTACAGGGTATGGTCGAGAAATATCCCCGGTTCTTTGAATATGGCGATGCGGAGAGTAGGCAGAAAGGGCTGGAACGATTGAGACGGCACTATCCGAAAGAAGATTCCGGCGTGAAAAATGAGGGAGGCTGATATGAATACGGTAAGCTACATCGTGAAATGTCCATCATGCGGCACCGGCAACCGCATCCCGGCGGATAAAGAGGGGCTCAAGGGACATTGCGGCAGTTGCAAAGCAACCCTGCCGCCAATGTACTGTCACCCCCAGCAGATGACCGACCGGACCTTCGACTCATTCATCAGTTCCTATCCTGGTCCGGTGCTGGCAGAGTTCTGGGCCCCTACCTGACCGCATTGCCATACCTTCGCACCGGTGGTGCGAACTATTGCGGAAAGACTGGGCGGCCAGGCGGTAGTAATACAAATCAATACCCAGGACAATCCGAACCTGGCAGCCCGCTTCGGTATCCGCGGTATCCCGGCAATAGTACATATGAAGCAGGGACGCGTTATCGATCAACTTCCGGGAGCTCAAACGCTTGATGCCGTTATGTCCTGGTTCCGTCGGCAGGCATGATTCAGTCAGCATGACCCACGGTAAACAGCGGCGGTAAGATTTCCAGGGACAGTTTACCTGTTTCCTGTCAAACCAATTTTTCCAACTCTGCGCATAAAGGCTGCAAATCCTCCAATACCGTATCCCAAACCCTATCCAGGTCATTGCCGTCTGGCCGGATTTTGCCAGGCAGGCCGGAGTAAGCCCGGTCGAGAGCAACAGGATTCGTGAACACCATTGCCTGCTGTAGGGGGGCTGAGCTTTTCTGATTTGCGTTTGCCGTTTTGTTTTATATTGACAAACCTGATCCTGATTAGCAATATAGCCCGCTCGCAGGTTAGAAAACAGTTGTTGGCGAGGTTCCGATCCGTGGCCGCTTCAAGCAAAATGTTAATGCAAGGCAATGAAGCCATGGCGCGTGGACTGATCGAAGGCGGCTGCGTGGTGGCCGCTTCCTATCCGGGTACGCCGGCTTCAGAATTGCTGACTGCGGTGGATGCGTGGCGCACAGCAGAAGATCTTGACATGCATGTGGAATGGGCGGTCAACGAGAAGGTTGCTTTTGAAATCGCCTACGCAGCCTGCCAGAGCGGATTGCGCGCAGCTACGATTATGAAGCAGGTTGGATTGAACGTGGCTTTGGACCCGATGATGAGCGCCGCTTATCTGGGCGTGATCGGCGGGTTTGTCATCATCAGCGCCGACGACCCCGGACCGCATTCTTCCCAGACCGAGCAGGATTCCCGCCTGACGGCGATGCTGGCAAAAATACCGGTCCTTGATCCGTCGAACCCGGAGGAGGCCAGGATGCTTGCCGGGTTGGCCTTCGAGATTTCGGAAGAATTCCAGGTACCGGTTATGCTGCGCCCGACAACGCGGGTCTGTCATGCCTGTCAGGATGTGGCACTGCTGCCGGTGGCCCGTCTTGGGCGCAGGGCGGAGTTCCGTAAAGACCCGCGGCGCTGGGCGGCAACTCCCGGTTTCCGCTATGAATTGCATGTCCAGCTGATTGACAAACTGGCCCGCCTGGCCGCCCACCCGCCGACGGCACCGCGCAGGCTCAACCCCCATGTCGTGAGTCGTACTGCTGTCATTGCATCCGGTGTCGCCGCCGCCCATGCCCGGGAAGCCCTTGCGGGGCTTGATCTCTGGAATGCGCCTGCCTTTTTTCAGGTTATACAGCCCTATCCCCTGCATAAAGCCTTTATTGAGGAAATAAATTCAGTCTACTCTGATGTTCTGGTACTTGAAGAGACGAGCGGAGTCATCGAAATGCAGCTGGGCAACCGTAATCTGGTGCGCGGCAAGATCTCCGGCTTTGTGCCGGAGGCGGGAGAGCTGTTGCCGGAGACCATAGGACGTCTGCTGTCCGAATTTGCCGGTCAGCAGCCGGCAGAGATCCCGGCAGCCGAGCCGGGGTCACGACGGCGTCCGACGCTCTGCCCGGGATGTCCGCACCGCGCCAGTTTCTACGCAGTGAAAAAGGCTGCCCCGGCAGGGATCTATACCAGTGACATCGGCTGCTATACCCTGGGTATCAATCTCGGTGCCGTCGATACGGTCCTCTGCATGGGGGCGTCAATCGGCCAGGCCTGTGGATTTTACCACGCTCACCGTATAACCGGAGTCGAGCGCGATATCATTGCCACTATCGGCGACTCCACTTTTTTTCATGCCGGGGTTCCGCCGCTGATCGACGCCGTGACGCAGGGTGCCCGGTTTGTCCTGTTGATCCTTGACAACACGACGACAGCCATGACCGGCAACCAGCCCACACCGGCCCAGGGGACAGCCGCCGGTAAACCGGTCAGGATCGAGGATCTGGTGCTGGGGTGCGGTGCAGGATTCTGCCGAACGGCTGATCCGCTGGAGATGCCGTCGTTTACGGCCCTGCTCAAGGAGGCTCTGGTCTGGTCCCGCGCCAATGGCGTTGCTGTCGTGATCGCTAAAAGCCCATGCCTGGTGGACCGCAGTGTTAAACATCTCCGCAGGGCGCAGGTTATGGTTGAAACGGCGAAATGTACCGGGTGTCAGGCCTGCACAAAACAATTTGAATGTCCTGCGTTGATCTATGATCATGGCACCGGGAAGGTGCATGTCGACGTCATGACCTGCACCGGCTGTGCAGTCTGTCTGGACGTCTGTCCGGTCAGAGCCATCACGAGCGGGGGAGGGGCTTGATGACTTCCCAGCAACTGATAATATCTGGTGTCGGTGGTCAGGGCATCCTCTTTGTTACCCGGATTCTCGCAGAGGCCGCTATCGTCCGCGGCCTGCCGGTTCTGACCTCGGAGACCCACGGAATGGCCCAGCGTGGCGGAATTGTTATCTCGCATTTCAAGGTTGGTGATTTTTCCAGCCCCCTGGTCTGTCCCGGACGGGCTGACGGCCTGATTTCCCTCAAGCATGAAACCGTTGCCCTGCACCGCCATTTTCTGAAACCGGATGGCTGGACAGTTGCCAATGGCCCCCCTGGTTCGCTGAGCGGAATTTCGGCTTTGATGGATGCGGACCAGCTGGCTCTTGGGCTCGGCAACCCCCAGTCCGTCAACCTTATCATGCTGGGACGGGTTCTTGCCATCCCGGGGCTGCTGTTCTGTACTGCCGATGAGGTTGAGGAGGCCATCCGGATCAAGCTTTCCGCCAAACCGGCAGCCCTTGAAGGAGCCTTCGCGGCATTCAGGACCGGATTGCAGCATCACTGATTTCATGGCCTGGAGGCCCCCGATGTTGAAACGCTTTGCTCCCGCAACCGATTCTGGCGGGCTTGCAGCCCTTCAGTTGAAGGGTCTCTTGTGGACTGTACGCCATGCTTTTGACCATTCTGATTTTTATCGTGAGCGCTTGACCTCAGCCGGGGTTTCGCCCGATTCAATCTGTTCACTTTCTGATATCCAGAGACTCCCCTTCACCGATGCCGCTGACCTGCGCGACGGTTATCCTTTTCCGCTGCGCTCGGCCCCGTTCAGGGACCTGGTGCGAATTCACTCCTCTTCCGGGACCACCGGCAAGCGGAAAATTCTCTGCTATACCCAGAAGGATATCGATGACTGGGCCGACATGTTCGGTCGCTGCTATGAACTGGCCGGTGTGACCCGCGACGACCGGGTACAGATCTGCGTCGGTTACGGACTCTGGACAGCGGGGGCCGGATTCCAGTCCGGCTGTGAACGTTTCGGCGCCCTGGCGGTGCCGGTCGGGCCGGGAAATCTCGAGATGCAGGCCGGAATCATGGTCGACCTCCAGAGTACGGTTATCTGCTGTACGGCTTCCATGGGGCTGCTGCTGGCCGAGGAAGTCCAGCGCCGGGGACTCAGAGACCAACTGGCCGTGCGCAAGGTGATCCTGGGGGCCGAGCGTTCCAGCGGGGCCATGCTGACCAAAATACGGGACTGTCTTGGTGCGGAGTCCGTTCACGATATAACCGGGCTCACCGAGCTGTACGGTCCCGGAACCGGTCTTTCCTGCGGCCATCCGGCGGCAAACGGCGCGATCCATTACTGGGCCGACTACTTTCTGCTCGAGATCATCGATCCCGAGACGCTCCAGCCGGCTGTTCCGGGAGATGTCGGCGAGATGGTTGTCACCTCCCTGCGCAAGGTCGGCTCTCCGCTGATCCGTTACCGAACCCGTGACCTGACCCGTCTGGTACCGGGGGAATGCCCCTGCGGATGTTCCCTGCCCCGTCATGACAGGATTCTCGGGCGTTCGGACGATGTGGTCATTTTCCGGGGAGTAAATGTCTATCCGGGGCAGTTCGACGAGATTCTCTCTACAATCGATGGGGTGGGAAGTGAATTTCAGGTGGTAGTGGATCATGGTGACGACGGTCGGGATCACATGGTCATCAGGGTCGAGCGTTCTGAAGATGCGCTCAGTGCCGCCGACCTCTCTGTTGCGAAAGCAATTATCTCGGCGATCAAGCACATTTTGATGTTCACCTGTGAAGTTAACGTGCTTCCCTATGGTGAACTACCTCGATCTGAGCGCAAAACACGGCGCATGTTCGATAACCGGACGTTTGAATAAATGTATCCCCCCGAGAGCGCCTCCAGGCTGATAATTGCTAAACTTTTCCGGTAATTTTAAATAATCTTCGCAAAACGAGGGAATCGGCATGAAGGACGGTTTATCGATTCCACATATCGGTATCGCCATCCAGGAGCAGCTGGCACGGATGGATAGTGCCTCCGGAGAGGAGTACCTTGCTGGAGTCGCACAGATTATTGCGCCGTTGCAACAGTGCCTCGGTGCATCCCGTGATGAAATGTCGGTGCTGGTTGCAGATGCCGGCAGGGCCGAGAATACCGACGCATTGCGCCGCACTAATGACAATGCGGTGCGTGTCGCCAGCGAACTTTTTGCTGCAACACGCTCCGTTCCGATGGTTCAGGAGATCTGTACTACCGTCAGGGATGCCATTGCAGAGCGCGCACTGGAGTTGTCCCGCAGAAAACTTTATTTTTCCGGCACCTACTGCGACCTTCCATTGGCTCTTCTGGCCGTCGGAAGCGACGGCAGAAGGGAGCAGACACTGGTTACAGACCAGGATTACCTCTTTCTGCACGATCTGGGCAGCCCCGATTCGGAATTGTCTGAAGAGGAGATGGCCGATTACTTCGGTATGCTTGGCTCTCTCTTTGCCTCAAAAATGGCGGAGGCCGGTATCAGCAGATGCAGCGGAGGGATCATGCCGGTCAATAGCGACTGGCGTGGCTCGCTGCCGCAATGGCAGCAACGCTTGACTACCATGTTTTTATTTGAAAGAAGCGATTGGGAGAAAAATATTGTTAACCTGATCGCCCTCATGGATACCCGTTTTGTCTGCGGTGACAAGGGTCTCGGCTATTATTTCGGGAAAATGGTCCGTGCCCGGGCGAGGAACAATCCACAGGCCATGAAACAAATGGGCAGGATTGTCAGCGCCATGAAATTGTCAAAGGGCTTTCTCGGTCGCTTTGTTATTGAGGCGGAAGGCCTCCACAAGGGCTCATTCAATATCAAGCTGCTTGCGTGGATGCCGCTGGTCATGTCCATACGCCTGCTGGCGGTCAGCGTCGGGATCGAGGAAACATCTACATTAGGGAGAATCAAGCGTTTATGGAATGATGGACATGTCACCGACAAGATGGCGACCGAACTTGCAGCGGCCTATCATATAATAACCGGGCATCGAATTTCCCAGCAGATAAAGAGGCTGAAAAGAATCATCGATGATGACAGCTACATCAATCCATATGAACTTTCGGGAAACGAGCGGGAAGAGTTGAAAGCCGCAATCGGCTCGATTGACGAACTGCAGAGTATGCTGCGGGGCAGGTTTTCAATGCTGACGTCAGTAGACCACTTCCTGCCTGCCAGTCAGTAGAAACAGTGCGGGCGACGGTATCAGCCGTCGCCCGGAGAGAAAACAGTACGATTAATCGTTATACTTTTTTATCAGTGCCTTGGCATCATCATACAGCGCCTTACCGTTGCTGCCTTTTGCAGTGACTTCCTTGATCCACTCATCATCAACCTTGTCGGTTGCCTTTACCCATTTGGCATACTCGGCTTCGCTCAACGTATTGATGGTGTTTTTCCGATCAACGGCCATCTTGCGGGACACCATCGCGCCGTCATCCCATATTTTGCCAACCCACTTGGCCACATCACGGCCGCTGTTGTTATCGATGACCTTCTTCAGATCATCCGGCAGGCTGTCGTATTTTTTCTGATTCATGGCAAAGACAAAAATTGCGTTGGAATGCTTTTTGTGACCGGGGCCGACTTCCGTATGGGTCTTGCAGATTTCAGTCAGTTTCATGGCATTGGTTATTTCCCACGGCAAGCTGCCGCCATCGACAACCCCCTTGGAAATTGACTCCGGCACCTGCGGCATCGGCATCTGGACCGGTGTTGCGCCAAGCGCTATGAGAGTCTTTGCGCCGATCCGGGTTGGTGATCTCATTTTAAGCCCTTTCAGGTCTTCGAGGGTTTTGACATTTTTGCTCCCGAAATGCATCTGTGATCCGTCATGTACATGAGTGAAGATCAGCTTGGTACCTTTGAATTCATCAAGAGAGTTTTTCTGCACATAATCCCACATCGCCTGACTGCCCTTTTCCGCGGTATTAACCATGAAGGGGAGCTCGAACACCTCGGATTTGAGGAAGCGCCCCGCCTGGTAGGTGGGGACCGTCCAGATGATGTCTGCTATACCATCCTTGGCTTGATCAAAAAGCTGTGCCGGCGTGCCGCCCAACTGCATGCTGGGATAGATCTGGCATTTGAGCCTTCCGTTTGATTCCTTGCCGATTTTTTCACACCATGGCATCAGGTTTTTCTGCTGAAAAATTGAGCCGGGCGGTAAAAAGTGGGCGACCTTTAAAGTAATTACTTCCGGTGCTGCGCTGGCACTACCGGTTCCAAACAGAATCAGTGCCGCTGCAGACATAAGACCAAACCTGACTTTCTTCATGGTGCTCCTCCTCGTGCGGGTTGTTTGCATCAAAACTGCGCGTCAATTTACTACGGCACGGACAAACTTACAACCAATTTATGAAACAGTGTATGATTTTTCTGCTGCCACTGGTAATCACTGATGAAACGTGTGAACGAGATAGAGCGAAACAATCGGGAAGAACATCAAGATAACGATGCGCACCAGGTCAGAGAGTAGAAACGGGATGACCCCTTTGAAGGTTTCGGTCAGCGGCACATCTTTGGCCAGCCGGTTGATAATGAAGACATTCATCCCCACCGGGGGATGCACCAGGCCTATCTCAACCACCATCAGCGCCAGGATGCCGAACCAGACAGACTTGTCCACCGGTGCCATGCCCCAGTAATCGAGGCCCATGACGATCGGATAGAAGATCGGAATGGTGAGCAGGATCATGGAGAGTGAATCCATAACGCAGCCGAGGAAAATATAGATAACCAGAATCATGCTCATAACCAGCAGCGGCGACAAGCCGCTCTGCTGCACCCAGAGAGCCAGTTCCGAGGGCATCTGCGATACGGCAAGTCCGGTATTGAGCATGTCGGCGCCGGTCAGCACCAGAAAAATCATGCCGGTTGACTGGGCGGTGCCGATGGCACTTTCAATCAGCCCTTTGAGGCGCATGCCGCCGGTGACTACGGCCAGAATGCCGCAGGATGCAGCGCCGATGGCGGCCGCCTCGGTCGGGTTGGTCCAGCCGCCGTAGATGCCGACGATAACCACGATGAAGACCAGGATAACCGGTATCACCATGACCAGGCTGCGCAGGCGCTCACCCCAGGCAATTACCGGACCGGCGGGACCGGCTTTTGGATCGCGCGTGACGATGATCTTGATGACGCCCATATAGGTGAACATGGCAAACAGACCGGGAATAACGGCAGCCATAAACAGCTTGCCGATCGACTCCTGGGTCAGGATCGCATAGATAACCAGCGGTACCGAGGGAGGAATCATGATGCCGAGGGTGCCGCCGGCGGCCAGGCAGCCGGTGGCCAGTGAACCGGAATAATTGAAACGCTTCAGCTCCGGCAGAGCAACCTGTCCCATGGTCGCGGCAGTGGCAAGCGAGGAACCGCAGATAGCACCGAAGCCGGCACAGGCGCCAACAGCCGCCATGGCAACACCACCCTTTTTATGACCGATGAAATTGTTGACGCAGGAAAAGAGCGCTTTACTCAGGCCGCCATGGGTAGCAAACTGCCCCATCAGCAGAAAGAGCGGGATGACGACGAGGTCGTAGTTGGAGAGGCGCGAATAGGCCAGGTTTTTCAGGGTGCCGAGCAGCGCGTTGGTGTCTCCGCCGGAAAGAAACACATAGCCACCGGCGCCGACGGTGAACATGGCAATTCCGATTGGAACGCGGATCACCAGCATGGTCATCATGATACCGAACATCAAAAAGCCGACTTGTATACCGGTCATCGCATCACCCCCGCCACAGCCTGACGGAGCTTATGTCCGCACATGAAGAATCCGGCAATCGCCAGCAAAACAAAACTGGGCACTATCAGCGCCTGAAAAACCCAGACCGGCCAGGCCAGAATAGGCGAGGTTTCGCCGACCTCTTTCAGTGACATGGCGCCGGCCCAGGTCCGCCAGGCGACTATTGTCCCGAAAAGCCCGACCATCAATGAGCCGAGGGTATCAAGGAAATTGATGATGATCGGATTCATGTTGTGGGTAAAGAAGTCGACCTTGATGTCCCCCTGAATCATGTGACAGTAGGGGAAAAATGATGCACTCGCCACTGCGGCGAGCATCTGCAGCATCTCCACATCCCCCGGCACGACAAAACTGAACAGCTTGCGGCCGACAACAGACACCAGCGACATGGCAACCAGTCCCACAAAAATGAGACCACCGCTAAGGGCCAGAGCCCGCGACAGTTTCAGCAGGAGATTTCCCGCCGGACCAAAAGCGTCGGACACGGTAAAGGGGTCGTAGGTCAGGACCTCTTCACGTTCAATAAAATCTGCCATTCGTTGTCTCCTTTTTCATACAGAATAACGATCCATTCACAGTGCCAAAAAGATGTTTCTGTGGCGTAGAAAAACTAATACAAAATATTGTTCTAGAAATCAAGTAAATAAGTACCAGAATAAGTATATAAATTCATTTTTTCCAAATAAGGCCTGGTTTCGGTACTTAAGTGTCCTTATACCGTTTTAGAGAGATGTTTTATTAAAGTAGGAGATTAGTCAAGAATCGACCAGCAAACCAAGCTTTCCCGCCAGCCAGCGGGTTGTCGTTGCCTGAATGATGATGGTCAACAGGATGGTTATGAAGGTCACGGAGGCGATAATTTCAGCGCCTGGCACCTTCATGCCGAGCAGGATTCCGGCCAGGGCACCGGGAATGACGCCGGTCTCTCTCGTCCAGCACATAAACAGAAGCTCGTTCAAACTCCAGCAGGCGCGGCGATCCGGAAGGGCGCAGCAGAAAACCGTAACTGGCCGGGCAATCAGCATGAATACCGCCACCAGAGCGCACCCACCCCACAGGTATTTTCCCATCAAGGCAAAATTGACCTGACTCCCGAGCAGGATAAAAATGAACATCCGCATAATGAGAGCGGTGGTAAGGATGAAATCTTCCAGTTTTTCTTCTTCGCGATGTTCCATGGCGAAGCCGAAAATATCCTTGTTGCCGAGCATGATGCCGAAGACAAACACCGCCATGAACCCGCTGGAATGGAAATTTTCTGCGGTCATGTAGGCACCCAGAACCGCCATCAAAGTGACCAGTGGAGCGTATTCCTGCAAAAAATCATATTTTTCATGGGCGATCAGGGCCGCTGCCAGATACCCGAGAATTCCGCCTATGACAACTCCCACGGCTGCATTACTGATGAGGCCGAACGTGGCATCTCCGAGTGAAAATCCTTTGCCTGTGCCGAGAGCGACCCCCATGACAGTGAACGTGACAATGGCGCCCATGGCATCATTGAAGGCAGATTCGCTCATAACGGTCTGGGCAACCCTGTCTTTGATACGTACCTGTTTGAATACCGGAACCAGCGTAGCCGGATCGGTTGAGGCGACCGTGCTGCCCAGCAGAAGTGCGGTGATCAACGGAATGCCGAGAAGATACGTTGCAGCAAAGCCGGTGATGGCGGTTGTTATCAATACGCCGATAGTGGAAATGATCAGGATCGTAATCCAGACCTCTTTGAGCACTTTCAGGCGCAGGCTTGCTCCACCGTCAAAAAGAATGTAGGAGGAACCGAAAATCAGGATGAGTTGATTGATTGTGGAGTCTGCCTTGACATCAAAGACACCGGCCACCTCTGGCCCCAGTACCATGCCGACAAGAAGGAAGACGACCACATCAGGCAACTTGAGTTTCTGTGCCAGAATGCCGCTGAGCGAACCGGTCAATAAGATGATGCCGATGATAAACAGAATATGCTTTGCAGAAATGATAGCCGCTGATTCCATAACTCTCCGTTCGCTGCATTATCAAAAAAGAGCCTGCCACCTATTGGTAAGCCCTTGTGATGTAAAGCATCCGATTACTTGTGTCAATAGCCGAGTAATCGGGGGGCGCTGCAAGGAGTAAATCGCTGTATGCTGTATTAAAATTGTAGCCATCTATCGTGACAGCAACAGGATCAGGTGGCTACAGCCACTACATCGGACAATCTGGCATGCGATGAAATCAAGCGATCCGGCTCATACGCCGAGAGCAGTGCGCTGTCGGCGGCTCCCGTGAGCACGCTTACCACACGCACACCGGCTGCATGACCTGCCTGAATGTCGATCGGGGCATCGCCAACGTAGAGTGCCCTGCCGGGTTCGACTTTGAGCCGGCTCAGCCCTGTGCAGATACCCTCCGGATCCGGCTTGCCCCTGGTAACATCGCCACCGAGAATAACGGTGTCGAAGTAATCGAGAATGCCTTCAGCACGAAGCAGTTCCAGCACTTCAGGCCGTGCTCCGCTTACGATGCCGAGCCGTATGCCGCGCCGCTGCAATGTTTCCAGCGTCTGCGCGACCCCTTTGAACAGTGTGCCGAATTCGATCAGCACCCGTGGCCAGTGAGCAGCGGCTCGGGTAAACAGCTCTTTCAAGATGTCATCGGCATCTCGCTGATCCTGCGGAATCAAGCCCCTCCAAAAATTACTCCCGGTAGCCAGTGAGTAGCGAATGTGCTCCTCCGTCACCACGAATCCAAACGGTTCGGCCGCAAGCCGTGCCACTTCAAAGTAGGCACCCAACGAATCGACCAGTGTGCCATCGATATCGAACAGTATCGCTGCGGCCTCCAGCGGTTGACACAAATCCACCCTGACCCGGGCATTGTCAGTGAGCGAAAGGTGCGTGCGTATCGGCAGTGACGCAACAAGTTCCATTTTGTCGATTGGATACCCTTCGGATTCCGGCAGCAGGACCGCCGCCGGGATGCGTCCCTCAACCCGTACCGGATAACAGCGGGCACGACAGAAATCGGGATCTTCCGGCTCAATAACGTCACCGGTCGTGCTGCACCAGCTCTGCCAGCGTGACAGGTTGACATCGTCATTCAGATTCAGGTTGAGGGTGCCGGGGTGAGGATCAATTCCGACACGGTCGATGAGCTGGCGCCGGACCCAATCAATCTGAGTAAGTTTTTTTGCCAGTCCCAGACCATGTACAAGGTGCCCATCTATGGTCATCTTTCCAACCCATCTACCCATACATACGGCTCCGGCACACCGGGAGAGCAGAGTTCGATGCGGTACGGCGTGACCACGACAACTCCGTAATTCGGGTCATCCGGACCCTTGAAATAGTGTGCGAGGGATTCCTTCCAGAAACCGTTGCGTTCGGCTGTGTCGGTACAAAATTCAGCGCGTCCCTGAATCTGCAGGTACGGCTTCATATCTGCCGGAGCTGCGGCACCGCAGGTGAGGTGGACCTCCGGGTTATTCCTGATCTGGGTGACCTTGCGGGAGTGCCCGAAGGTGGCAAAGCGGATGATCACATCACCTTTGCCCTCACAAAATACGTACCGGACCCATGGCTTCCCGTCAGCGGTAATGGTCGCAAAACTGGCGAGTTGGGATGGCTGCAGCATCTCGATAATGCGTTGTTTGACGTCGGACATTTCATCTCCCGTTATCTGAAAGTGGTATTGCTATCTCATCGCGGTTGCCCAGGCCGAGCGAATTGTCGATGAAATACATGCGTTGCGGAACGATTTTGTACCAGCGCACCTTGGCAAGCGCCTTGACGATGGCAGCGGGGGCCTGGGCGACCATGCCGATGACAGGAAACTTCCGGCCATATAACGTGCGGGCTCTCTGTTCCTCGTCTCCGGAAATTTCGCTGGCGACACCTTCGATCTGAATCCCTTTGATATCCAGCCAGTCGGAGTAATCCTCCTGGATTGTTACGGCTACCTGCGGATTTTGCGCCAGGTTGAGGGAGTGGCGGCTTGATGGCGATGACAGAAAATAGAGGATATGGCCTTCACTGGCATAGAAAACTGCTGCAGCCCACGGAGACCTGCCGTCACTGGTAGCCAGGGTCGCAACGTTGTGCATCTGCAGGTAGTGGCGCGCCTTACTGAATGGCTTCATTTTCATGGAGGCGCCCGAGACGATATGACAGCTGCCGCCGGGTCAGTCCGAGCAGTCTGGCCGCCGCGGAAAGGTTGCCTCGTGCCTTATCCACGGCGGTTTCCACCAGCATCCCCTCAACCTGATCCAGCGTCATGACACCGTTAAAGACCGCCTCGCACAAATCCCGACCGGTCTCCGCACAATTGGCCCCGATGCCGCCGTTGATGCCGACACTCCCGTTGATATCCAGGCTGAATTCCAGGGAAATGTCATCGTTATACGACGAAAACATCTGGTTGACTTCGACCCTGGTGCCATTCGGAGCGAGAATAACGCCACGTTCGATGACATTCTGGAGTTCACGGATATTACCCGGCCATGAGTAGGAGAGCAGAGTCCGTTTCGATTTATCGGTAAATCCGCGCAGCTTTTTACCGTGGATGGCGGAAGATTTCTCCAGGAAGTTTTTGGCGAGCAGCGAAATATCCAGTTTACGTTCCCTGAGTGGCGGGATGGCAATCTGGAAGGCGTTGAGCCGGTAATAAAGATCTGAACGAAACCTGTTCTCCCTGACCAGTAGTTTAAGATCGGTGTTGGTTGCCGCCACCAGTCGCACGTTGACCTTGCGGGTTTTCTGGTCGCCAAGCCGCTCGATTTCACCCTCCTGCAGCACGCGCAGCAGCTTCGCCTGCGCAGAAAGAGGGAGGTCACCGATTTCATCGAGAAACAGTGTGCCGCCGTTGGCCCGCTCGAAGCGCCCGGGGCGCGAGGTAAGGGCGCCGGTATATGCACCTTTTTCGACGCCGAACAGTTCGGCCTCGACCAGATCATGGGGGATGGCGGCGCAATTGATGGCGATGAACGATGCCTTGCAGCGGGAGCCCATTTCGTGCAGGGAACGGGCGAAAACCTCCTTGCCGACGCCGGTTTCACCGAGCAGCAGCACGGTAATCTGGCTCTTGGCCGCCTGCAGGAGCAATTCATAGGCTGCCATAAAAGCCGGGGAGGTACCGACAATGTCAGCCGGCTGCTTTTCCTTTTCATTAATAACCGAGCGCAGCTGCACAACCTGTGTCTGCAGATCGATCAGCTGCTCGGCAATAGACTCTCCGCTTAAAAACTGGGTATAGTCTGTGGCATCATCCCACTCTTCGACAGGCTTGCCGATGATGCGGCAGTTGTTTGCCCCCATGCCGATGCACTCGACCTCCTTATACAATATGCGGCGGCCCATGAACGCTGAAGTATAGCCGCAGGCATAGCCGATCTGGCTCCAGCACATCGGCTCTGAACTGATGCCGTAGCGGTGCCGGTGCCATTGTCCCTCCCAGGAATTTTCCCAGAGAAACTCGCCGTAAAAAGAACCGGCGCTGCGGTCGAATTCGATTTTGATAGGAGAAACTTTTACCACCCCCTCCAGTGTGTGGAGTTGCGGGCCGGTCATGAAAATATCAATATCACTGCCGGTTTTTGTGCGCGTGCAGGCAAGCTCGAAATCGCGCATACCGGCTGCGTAGCCCATTCTCGTGAGCAGACCGCGCGCCCGGTCCATGCCGAGGGTCTCAATCAACTCCCAGCGCAGAGAGGCCTGAGCTTCAGAATGGACGAGCAGCATACGGTGTTCGTGAAGCCATATCTGTCCGGTATCGGCGCAGAAATGCAGCCGTGCACGGAGATCGCTGCCGGTAATGTCGCCGGTGGAAGTTTCTATTTTTTGTGTTTTTGTCATTATCGCCCTGGGTAGTGGAATTAAACCGTGGTTATACTACAGATGCCGGTATCTCTATGCAAGCAAGAAAAGCGATGTGTCTGAAGTGGGCATTTTGACAATTTTGTCAGAAACAGCAACAGGTGATGCAGAAAATTTACAAAATGGTCAACTGCCGCTTTGCAGCGCTCACGGGTGCAGCTCTTCTTCCGGTGAGAGGCCATAGCTTCGCTACCGGCAGAGACACGTTGTACTCCGATAGTTTAGCAGAATTGCAGGCATTTCGTCCCGGCCATTAATTTTAATACAACGATGTTTGGCATGAACAGTGCTTTTAATTAAGAGGTCAGGGGACAGAGTCACAACTAACTTGTAGGGAGGAGCCGCAATGAAATTTCCAAATCCGCACGATTTCAAGACAATTCCGGGGACAGAAGGGTGGGAAAGAATGTATCCGTACCAGTACCAGTTCGTCACCGACGATCCGGAGCGTAAGGAGTATGAGGAAAAAGCCTTCTGGTTTTATGATGGCCTTCATTACCCTGAAGCGATCTATCCGTTTGACACGATTTGGGATGAGGCCTGGTACCTCGGGCTGTCTCAATACAACAACCGGATATTTCAGGTTCCGCCGGTGCGAGGTGTCGATCATCGTGTCATAAACGGCTACATCTATATCTCGCCGGTACCGGTGCTGGACGGGGCAGAGATCGGCAGCCGTGTCCCGAATTTCATGGAGCGCGCCGGCTTTTACTACAAAAACTGGAATGAGCTTGAGGCAAAATGGGAAGTCAAGATGAAAGCGCTTATCAAGCAGATCGAGGATCTGCCGATTTCACGTCTGCCTGATCTCGAAGATATCAGCGTCGTAACCGAGGGGCTTGGTGAATCCAAGGGATACCATCTCATCAAAACATATGATGATCTTATCAACATGGGCATCCAGTGCTGGCAGTATCATTTCGAATTTCTCAACCTCGGCTATGCCGCGTATGTATTCTTCCTCGATTTTGTCCAGAAGCTGTTTCCAAGTGCGCCACTGCAGCGCGTGACGCAGATGGTTGCAGGTATAGACGTTATCATGTACCGCTCCGACGATGAGTTGAAAAAACTGGCGAAGAAGGCCATAGAGCTGGGTGTCGATGGTGCTTTTACCTTCAACAAGGAGTGGGACGGCATCCAGGCAGAGCTGAAGACGACAGCCAAGGGACAGGAATGGCTTGCTGCTCTCGAAGTAGCCCGTTACCCCTGGTTCCATGTATCCACCGGCACCGGCTGGTCACATGCCGACAAAAGCTGGAATGACGATCTGAATATACCGATGTCCGGAATTGCGACCTATATTGATCACCTGAAAAAGGGGTTGGAGATCGAACGTCCGATGGAGAAGGTTCGTGCCGAGCGCGATCGTATCATTGAAGAGTATCGCAGCCTGATCAACACGGAAGAGGAGCGCAAAACCTTTGATGACCTGCTTAACACTGCCAAGACAGTCTTCCCCTATGTTGAAAATCACCTGTTCTACGTCGAGCATTGGTTTCATACGGTATTCTGGAAAAAGATGCGTGAAGTCTCGGCGATCATGGTAGAGCACAAGATGATCAATGACGTCGAGGATATCTGGTATCTGCGCCGCGATGAGATCAAGCAGGCGCTGTGGGATATGGTTACCGCCTGGGCCACCGGGGTCAAGCCGCGCGGTATTAAGGTCTGGCCGAAGGAGATTGACTGGCGCAAGGGGGTCATGCAGAAATTCCAGGAATGGAGTCCGCCGCCTGCCATCGGTACCGCGCCGGATGTAATCCAGGAGCCGTTCACCATCGTGCTGTGGGGCGTGACGAACTCCTCCATTTCAGACTGGGCAGAGGTCACGGACAATGCCGATCCGGACAGCATTACCACTCTGAAAGGCTTTGCCGGCAGTCCCGGTATCGTTGAGGGTAAGGCACGGGTCTGCCGCACCGCAGATGATATCCGTCTGTTACAGGATGGTGAGATATTGGTTGCACCGACCACTTCCCCCTCCTGGGCGCCGGCCTTTGCCAAGATTAAAGCGGCAATTACCGATGTTGGCGGTGTCATGAGCCACGCGGCGATTGTCTGCCGGGAGTATGGTCTGCCGGCGGTGGTAGGTACCGGACATGGTACGAAGATCATCAAGACCGGTATGATGCTCCACGTCGATGGTTCTTCCGGCGTTATTACCATCCAGCGCTGATTTCAGTGATACTAGTAGCAATGAGGAGAAGGTGGCCATGAATACTGTTACAAATACTATTGAAAGGGTCAGTAATCCCCGAACTGGGCGTATGTCTGCACTTTCACCGGTTACAGGGCTGCCGATGGTCTGCTGGCTGGAGGAGTGCCGCAAGGAATCAGTGGATCTGGTCGGAGGAAAATGTTCTTCACTCGGAGAGCTGATCAATGCCGGAGTGCGCGTACCTCCCGGCTTCGCCCTGACCACGGAGGGGTATCGGCGCTTTATGGCCGATGCCGGCATAGACAGGGAAGTGCAATCCATGCTGGTCGGTCTCGATATTCAGGATATGGAGGCCCTGGAGAATACCAGCAGTGCCATTCGTGAACTGATTGAAGCGCAGCCGTTTTCCACGGAGATAGAGGATCTGGTCGCCGAGAGCTACCGGAAACTTTCCGTCAGAAGTTGTGTGCCTGCGGTTCAGGTGGCGGTACGCTCCAGCGCAACTGCTGAGGATCTTCCCGGCGCAAGTTTTGCCGGACAGCAGGACACCTATCTCTGGGTTCGCGGCACCGACGAGGTGCTGTATAACATGCGCCGCTGCATCTCCAGCCTCTATACCGGGCGAGCCATCGCCTACCGGATCAATCAGGGCTTTGGAGAAGAGTTGATAGCAATCAGCGTCGGGGTACAGAAAATGGCCAATTCTTTTACCGCCGGCGTCATGTTCACACTCCATCCGACCAATGGCGATCGTTCGGTGATTGTGATCGACTCCAATTACGGCTTTGGTGAATCAGTTGTTTCGGGAGAGGTGACACCGGACAACTTCGTTGTCAACAAGATTACGCTGGATATCATCGAACGCACCATCTCTCAGAAGGATATCTATTATACCGTAGATACGAAGACCCAGGAGTCGCGGAAAATAGAGGTGCCGTTCGAGCGCCAGAAGGTGCAGTCACTGGTAGACGACGAAATCACCGAACTGGCCTGGATGGGCAAGCAGATTGAAAAGCATTATGGTCGCCCCATGGATATCGAGTGGGCGGTGGACAAGGACCTCCCCTTCGGCGGTAACATCTTTATTCTGCAGGCCCGCCCGGAAACGGTCTGGAGCCAGAAGCAGCAGGCGGTGGCAAAAGCGGGGGTTTCCGCAATGGATTACATCCTGTCCAGCATGCTTGAAGGGAAACGATTGAAGTAGTGGCGGTACATAAATCGAAGCTATCACGCTTCACAAATTAAAACGCAAAGGAGAGTAACAATGAGTAAACCAGAAATTTCCCCAATCAATGACATCCGCAGCTACATCGCAGCACTGGATGCCCACGGTATATTACATCGCGTCACAACCGAGGTGGACTCCAAGTTTGAGCTCGCCCACGTTTCCAAGGTGAACGAAGAGCAGAAGGGGCCGGCGCTGCTCTATGAGAATGTCAAAGGGCATACTATTCCGGTATTCACCAGCGCTTTCACGACACCACAGCGGATCGCCATCTGCCTGGAGCAGGACCCGTCCCTTACCATGTGTCAGCTGTCGCGGAAATGGATGGAGCTGACCACCAAGAAGATGATCAAACCGGTATTTGTCGACAATCCGGCGGTCATGGAAAACATCATTCCGGAGGCTGATGTAGACCTGGATAATTTCCCCGCCCCCTGGTTTTATCCGGATGATGGTGGGCGTTTCTTCGGCACCTCCGGCTACCTGGTGACCCAGGACCCGGATACCGGCTGGACCAACCTCGGCACCTATCGCTCACAGGTTCTCGGCAAAAAAATCCTTGGCTCACAGATAATCAGCGGCAAGCATGGCGATTTTCATATGAAGAAGTATCAGGAGCGGGGTGAGAAGATGCCGGTCGCCTACGTTGTAGGGGGGGATCCGATACTGTTTTTGGCAAGTTCCACTCTGGTCAGTGCCCAGACCGACGAATATGACGTGGGGGGCGCGCTGCGCGGTCGCCCGATTGAAGTATTCAAGTCGGACCTTACCGGTTTGACACTGCCGGCTAACGCCGAGATCATCGTTGAGGGATGGATGGACCCGAACGAGCTGATGGAAGAAGGACCCTTTGGCGAATACACCGGCTACTACTCCGGCAACAAGATGAAGGATTTTCCGAAACCGGTGATCCGTGTGAGCCGCATCATCCACCGCACCAAGCCGGTCTTCTGGGCAACCACGGTCGGCAAGCCGATCAACGATACCCATATGGTTCAGTCGATCAACCGGACGGCGACCCTCTGGCATGATCTGGAAACAGCGAAGGTGCCGGGCATTCAGAGCGTTTACTTCCCGGCTGCGGCCACCGGTCGTTTCTGGGTCATTGTCTCTGTCAAGCAGATGTATCCGGGCCACTCGAACCATGTCGCCGATGCCGTGATGGGGAGCACCACCGGGCATTACGGCGTCAAAGGTATCATCATCGTTGACCATGATATCGAGGCAGATGATATGGATCGTGTCTGGTGGGCGCTGGCCACCCGCTATGACCCGAAGCGCTCGACCCAGATCATCAATCGCGGTCGCTCAACCCCGCTTGACCCCGGCCTGCCGATCGAAGCTCGCGATATCGTCAGCCGTATTATCATGGATGCCACGACACCGTACGAGTGGAAAAACAAGCCGAACGAGATATTCATGGACCGTGAGGTGCTGCAGAAGGTTTCCGACCGCTGGAACGAGTACGGTTTTTCCGGAGCAAGTCCCGTGGCTGATATGATTACGCGACTGACCAAGCCGGTAGTCGGGAAAAAGGGCAAGTAGTTCGTTAATCCCCTCTCCCCAGCGGGGGGAGGTTGGGAGGGGGGATGTTTCTCGCGGACACCCCCCTCCCTACCCTCCCCCTCCTGGGGAGGGGACTTGTTGCTTGAAAGGGAGTACCGAACATGACCACGAAAAAAGGCATCGTCATCATCTGCAACCTTGACACCAGGGGCGAGGATATCATCTTTGTCAAACATCTGATTGAGTCGCGCGGACACAATGCCTGGTTCCTTGATTTCAGCATGGAGGAACCACCACCCTTTGCCGGTGATATCACCTGCCAGCAGGTCGCAGAGCGGGGCGGCATGACGATAGAGGCGGTGCGCGAATGTTACCGCTCTGATCGCGACAGGGCGATGGAAAATCAGATTAAGGGTGCGACGCTGATCGTTGCCGACATGGTGAAAGAGGGAAAAATTCAGGGGGTCTTCGGGGTCGGCGGCGGCACATCATCGCTGGTCGGTACCAGCGTCATGAAGAGCCTGCCCTTCGGCATGCCCAAACTCATGGCCTCCCCCATGGCGGCGCATCCGGTCTATGTCGGCAAGTACGTTGGCACCTGTGACATCACCATGCACCACACGGTGCTTGATATCGTGAAGATGAATCCGCTCCTGAAGGCGCAGATCATCAACGCCGTCGGCGCCATCTGCGGCATGGTCGAGATGACGCAGGGGACCGACTTTGTCTTTGAAAAGCCGTGCGTTGCCATATCGTCGTTCGGTTTCGGCGAGATGGCGGTTCAGGCGGCGCTCGGCATGCTGGAAGAGGCCGGGTTTACCCCGATTGTCTGCCACGCTCAGGGCAAGGGTGACAAGGCGATGGAGGAGATGATCCGGAGCGGCGCTTTCCATGGGGTTCTGGATATCTGTACCGGCGGCATCATGGAAAACCTGTTCAACGGCAACCGCGATCCCGGTCCGGATCGCCTCGAAGCGGCGGTTGCCACCGGGATACCGATGGTGCTCGCTCCCTGTGGCCTCGATATTCTTTCCTACGGCGGCCGGGCTGACATGCTGGAGAAAACCAAAGACCGGCCGCAGTATGTGCAGGACTCCCTGCGCGTTCAGGTCCGGACAACCGCCGATGAGTTGCGCCAGGCTGCTGATGTTATCGCCGAGCGGCTCAACCGGGCCACGGGGGAGTGGACGTTCCTGATCCCGCTCAAGGGGTGGTCGTCGCAAGATATTGAGGGGCGTATAATCTACGACCCTGTTGCCGATGCCGCCTTCGTCACGCGGTTAAAGGAAAAATTGGCCGAGCCCGATCGGGTCAAAGAGGTTGACCTGCACCTGTACACCGCTGAATTTGCCCGTGTTGCTGTTGATGAATTTGTCCGCCTGCATGGTAAGGAGAGCCGCACATGCCAATGTTAGTTCGTGACTGGATGAAAAAAACTCCGACAAAAATACCGAGCGATACACTTGTCACGGAAGCAAAACGTCTTCTGATCGACAATAACCTGAACGCGGTACTTGTCGTCGATAATGAGCGTTTGCGGGGTCTGATAACGCGGCACAACATCATGCGCATGAGTCACTATGTCATGCGCACTCAAAATGCCGATGAAGTCAGTTTCTTTGTTGACCGCCTCAAAGTGAGGGATATAATGGTGCGCAAGCCGGCAACCGTTCAGGCTGATGACACCATACGGCAATGCCTGAAGTATGGAAACGAACTGATGGTGGCCCAATTCCCGGTATTGGAAGGTGAGCAGGTCGTCGGCATCATCTCGGCCAAAGAGATTTTTCAGCTGGCAGCCCACTTTGCCGGTGCGCTGGATGAAGCGGCTGCGTAAACGGCAACCCCTCCAAACCTCCCCTTGTCAAGGGAGGCTTAAAGACTTCCCCCCTGACAGGGGGGACTAAGGGAGGTTAGATTCAGGTGTTTCACGGATATAATTATAGAGAGGTGTAACTCCATGACTCTTCCATTGGTAGTGGCAATAACCGGCGCATCGGGCGTCATCTACGGGGTGGAAATGCTGCGCGTGCTGAAGGAACTCGGCCAGGAGACCCATCTCATCGTCAGTGACGCCGCCCGCAAAAATTTTGCCATTGAAACCGAATACAGCTATGACGAGGTCGTGGCAATGGCAAGCGTCGTGTACGACAACAGCGATATCGGAGCTGCCGTTGCCAGCGGCTCGTTCCGCACCCGTGGCATGATTGTCGCTCCCTGCACGGTGAAAACGCTCTCGGCCATCGCCAATTCATTTACCTATAACCTGATCGTGCGTGCCGCTGATGTCAGCCTCAAGGAGCGCCGGACACTGGTGCTGATGGTGCGTGAAACGCCGCTCCACAAGGGACACCTCGATCTTATGTCGCGCGCCGCCGATTATGGTGCCGTGATTCTGCCGCCGATGCCGGCGTTCTACCACAAGCCGGAGTCGCTCATGGATATTATCCATCAGAGTATCGGCAAGGCACTTGATCAGGTCGGCATCGAACACAATCTTTTTAAACGCTGGAGCGGTCACAACTCTGACAAGCTGGGTAATTCCACTCACGCAGCATAACCTAACGAGGAAAAGGAGATTAAAATGAACATTGTTATCTGTACCCGTTTTATTCACACCATCTGTATTTCCGCACTCTTGTCCCTGTTGATCGCCTCCACCGGCTTGGCAGGTGGATTGCCTGGTAGTGGAGGACACTACCCCAACGGGGCTGAGGATTTTATGGTCGGCGCCCTGCCCCCTCCCGGGACATACCTGGTGAACTACATGTTGCTGGTCCAGAAGGATTCTTTGAAAAATAACTCCGGAAGTACTGCTGCAGACATTAACTTCAGTGTATTTGCCGAGGTGCCGCGCTTGATCTATGTCAGCCCCTACTCGCTGTTCGGAGCAAGTCTGGCGGCCCAGGTATTCATACCCTACTACAGTGCTGATTTAACTGCTCCTGCTCTTGGCAATCTCAATGTTAATGATAAAGGAATGGGCGATATCATCTTCAGTCCACTGGTTTTGGGCTGGCACTTCAGCCCGGAGCTCCACGCTGTTGCCGCGCTGGATATATGGGCCCCGACCGGTAACTATGACAAGACCAACCTTGCCACACAGGTTCTTTCCAAAAACCACTGGACCTTTGAGCCGGTACTGGCCGTATCCTATTTAAAAGACGGTTTCGATGCCTCCATCAAGTTGATGTACGACTTCAATACTGAAAACGATGATTATCTAATGCCTGGTCCTCCAGGAAGCCCAACCGTAAAACTTAGTCCCGGTCAGGAGTTTCATATGGACTGGGCTTTGGGATACAGCGCTAAGAATGGCCTGACTGGAGGCCTGGTGGGCTACAACTACTGGCAAACTACCGATAATGAAGTCAACGGCAGCAATGCTTCAGACGGCAAAAGCCAGGTTGGTGGCATCGGTGTCGGCCTCAAATACTGGCCAAAGCAGGGTCCATTCAGCGTAACTCTCAAGCAGTACTGGGAGTATAACGCCAAAAACATGCCTACCGGACCGCAGTCCGTGTTCAAGATCATCTACGCTTTTTAGCAGGTTACAATTTTAAAAAAATATCATGCAGCGTGGGGGGAGAAATCCCCCCATTTTTTATCCAATGAACATATCCGGCGTAGAGAACCTGATCGTGGAGGAAGCAATGAGCGACAATAAAACGATACTGATCATCAATCCCGGTTCAACCTCAACGAAAATCGGTATATTTTCGGCTGGGAAGATGATCGTTAACGAATCGGTAAAGCATGACGACGCAGAGTTGAGAAAATTTCCCACCATCTGGGATCAGTACGATTTCAGAAGGGATGCGCTGCTGGATTTTCTGAAAAACAACAACATCTCAATGACAGAGATCGATGCCATCGCCTGTCGCGGCGGCAATGTCAAGCCGCTCCCCGGTGGCATCTACCGACTCTGTCCGAAGATGATTGCCGACATGAAAAGCGGCATTTATGGCGGGCATCCCATAAATGTCGGAGGATTGGTTGCATTCGATCTGGGTAACGAGTACAACATTCCGGTGTTGACAGCCGACCCCCCCATGACGGATGAGCTTTGTACATCGGCCCGCTTTTCGGGAATTCCGCAGATCGCCCGGCAGAGCAGTTTCCATGCCCTGAACCAGAAGGCAACCGCCCGGAAGATAGCTGCCGGACTCGGCAGGAAGTATGACGAGGTTAATCTGATTGTCGTTCATCTGGGGGGCGGTATCTCGGTTGGCGCCCACAGGAAGGGACAGATTATCGACGTCAACAACGCCCTTGACGGAGACGGCCCCTTTTCACCGGAACGGGCCGGCTCACTGCCGGCCGGTGATCTGGTCAAGCTCTGTTTCAGTGGCGATTACAGCAAGGCCGAAGTGCTGAAGCTGTTGACCGGCAACGGCGGGCTGTTTGCCTATCTCGGCACAACAAATGTTATTGAAATAGAGCGCCGGATTGATGCCGGTGACGAGCGAGCGGCAGAGGTGTTTGAAGCCATGATCTACCAGGTTGCCAAGGAGATAGGGGCGAGTGCGGCAGTGCTTGAAGGGGAGGTAGATGCCATAGCCCTGACCGGTAGTCTGGTCTATTCGGAACGGTTGCTGGCGAGTCTGAAACGGAAAATCTCCTTCATAGCGTCGATACACTTGAACCCCGGTGAGAATGAAATGGAGGCGCTTGCAGATGCGGCCATGCGCTATTTCAACCATGAAGAAGAGTTGTCAATCTACAGAGCCGGAGAAGAATAACATAAGAGAGGGATGATAAACTATGGTATGGCAGCCGGATCAATTCCCGTGCATAAAAAAATTAACCCCTGATTACGAAAAAGCGATTACGCAACAGCCGCTCCTCAATATCGACTCACTCCTGATCCCATCCCCCTACATCCTCGACAAGAGCAGTGACATCGACTACGAACACAGCCTTGTCTGGTATGAAAAGGGGGAGTTGCTCGGCTATCTTCTTGTGTACGCAACTCCCGATCAGAAAAAATTCCATATTTACCGGCAGGTGATCAGTCCGTTTTGCAGAGGGAAAGGCATCGGTACGGCCTTCATTTGCCATCTTGCGCATATGGTGGCCCCTGACGCCCATATCTATCTCTATGTGTGGGATAAGCTGGTAAGTTCCATCGATTTTTTCAGGAGCAGGGGCTTCAGCGTTGAAGATCATGTCGTCTACCGGAAGATGAAGTTTCATCTCATGTCGATAACAGCCCGGGATCTCAGGGAAAGGGTGCTGTCAGCGAAACGCCCGGATGTTTCAATAGTCGAGGAGTTGTCAAAGGTGCGCCACGACGTAAAAAAATCGCTCAAGGTCCTCTTTGACATGACCGCCATGATGTCGGTGGACAATTTCAGCAAGATTGCCGAGGACATCAACCGGGAGACGACCGCTCTTCTTAACACACTGAACCGGTATGAGGATACGACGCACCTTTCTCACAAGGTATCCCTCAAGGACCTCATAACCGAACGGGTCATTCCCTTTATAGAAGCGGTGGACAGTTCCTGTGAAGTGCGGCTGATCATCAGATCCAAAACTGCGCCGGTAAACGGCAGCTACATAAAATTCAGTCGGGCTCTGATAAATATTGTCTCCAACGCTCTCGATGCCATAAAGTCGGCGGAGAGGCCTGGTTTGATAGAGCTCGCACTTGAACAGCACGGCGATACGGTTACCCTCTCCATAACAGACAACGGCACCGGAATAGCCGCGGAAAAACTGAATAAAGGTCCGGATCAGGTGCCGCTTTTTGTCGGCAAGTCCACCAAAGGGGACATGTCCGGTGAAGGGATAGGGACGAGACAGATATACTCCACGTTTGGCGCGGATCACATCTCCGTGGCAAGCACGGCAGGGGAATTCACCCGGTGGACCATCTCCCTGAAGATCAGCAGTACACGGGACACGGCGTTGCTGGCCGACCTCAGCTCCCGATATGTCAGGTTCATCAAATCGACGCAGAAGATTGAACTCACCAAAAACAGCAGTAGAACCGAGATTTCCATCTTCATCTGGCAGCTCAGGCTTATGGAGCTGTTCAGCTACGATCTCATTTATCATTTCAGCAGGTACAATAACGTCCGCGACATCTTTCAGAATGTGCTTCTGTATCGTTTCGGCGGTAAATCTTTTGATTTCCTCAAGGAGGAAATACGCAAGTGCCGCATTGACAACGTCTCTATCGGGTCGTGGCTGCTTGGTATTACCAAACGCATCAGCCGGAATGAAACTTATATAAGACAGAATGTGTCGTTTCAGGATTACAAGGATGTGCTGTTCCAAAGTTACGGTCAGAGCACCGGGCGCACCATGATATTCACCCTTGACCCCGAAAGCGGTGATTTTTTTACGACGGACCGCAAGTTTGCCGAGCATCTTGACTTTGTGCCGTACCTTGCACGCGATAAAGATGACCTGCTGCGCGGAGAATTGATCGGAGACGTCAGGAATGTGAACAGCCCCATATATCTTGGTGTCTGGACGGTGAAGAATGCCGACGATTTACACCAGAAAATGAAGCTGATCCAGCGGGGCGCTCTGCAACTGCTGCAGATGGGCCTTGACAAGGAAAAGCGCATCGCCTTCTACAATACAACGTATAATTCCGGTGACAGCGAAATAGATACCTTGAAGACGGTAACGCTTGGGGAGATGGCCTCTCTTGAAGAGGCGGAGTTCGACAGGTTCATCAGACCGGCGGATAATGAGATGAGCGGTGTCATGCTCACCACGTGATTTTCTGCTGACTTTTTTAAGCGACACTATTATCTTTCATGCACGGTAATTATCAGCTGAGACGAAACGAAAGGAGCGAGCGTATGAAAGACCTTCATAAAATATTTTCGGAATTCAAGGGAGATTTCCCTGCGGTGTATGCCGGTTATGAGTCTTTAGGAGCTGAGATACATGCGGCGGGCGGCCCTCTGCCCGAAAAAACCCGCTGGTTATTGAAGATAGCGGTTTCCGGGGCAAGTCGTCATATGTCAGCGCTTGAAACTCATATCACCAGGGGGAGAGAAGCCGGACTGAGCGAAGATGAAATCAGGCACGCCCTGCTTCTGCTGTTGCAAACCACGGGGTTTCCAACGTTTATGGAAGCCTATGCCGTTTTCAAGAGAATGAGCGGGGCCGCAGGAAATTGAGCGACTGCTGCTATTCGCTCGAACAGATACTGTGCGGTGAGCCACACGGGATAGTCAGTTTTGTCGGCGCGGGCGGCAAAACCAGCCTGCTGTTCCATCTGGCACACCAGCTTGCCTGCTCCGGTAAACGGGTGCTGACAACCACGACCACCAAAATCTTCGTCCCCACTCCTGACCAATCGCACACTGTTATCATTGATGCCGACCCGGAAGCGGTCATAGCGCGGACGTCAGCCCTGCTCTCCGAAGCCGGGCATATTACCGCCGCCGCTGCCCGCATGGCTGAAAGCGGCAAGCTTCAGGGGTTTGCTCCCGAAGCCATCAGCGTCTTGCAAAAATCGGGGCTGTTCGACTGGATTCTGGTTGAAGCCGACGGCGCTGCCCGCCGCTCCCTCAAAGCACCTGCGGATCACGAACCGGTTATTCCAGCTGAAACAAGCGTGCTGGTTGCCGTGGCGGGACTTGATCTGATCGGGGAGCCGCTATCTGAGCAGCTTGTGTTCCGCTCGACGCGTGCGGGTGACATAATGGGACTGAACATCGGAGAAACGATCACAGAGCCGTCGCTGGCACGCCTCTTCGCACATCCTCTCGGTTCATTCAAAGGGGCCCCACCACAGTCCCGACGCTTCATTTTTCTCAATAAGGCAGACTCTTCCAAAAGGCGCTATTGTGGTGAGAAGGTGGCTCAACTCCTGAGCCGAATGGCATCACCACCGGTCGAAGCAGTGATAGTCGGCCAGGCGCTTGGCGTGCTGCGTATCCATGCGCTGCATCATGTAATGGTGCAGACGTGAACCGCGTTCCCCGGATCACCGGTATTGTCCTGGCCGCCGGCACCGGGAGCCGCATGGGACGGACAAAGCAGCTTCTCCCCTTCCGGGGGCAGGCGCTTCTCGAATGTGTTGTTGGCAATGCCCGTGCCTCAAGCCTTGATCGAATCATTGTTGTACTCGGCTTTCAGGCTGACGCAGTGGCGCAACTTTTTGCCGCGAATGACGTAACCGTAGTGGTGAATCCCGCGTACGAAAGCGGCCAGAGTACTTCTCTCAAAGCCGGCCTGCACGCAGTCACCCAGGAAGCTGATGCCGTGCTTTTCTTGCTCGGAGATCAGCCGCTTGTCACCCCTGAGACAATTAACCGTATCATCAGTCACTATGAAAGGTTTCCGCACTGTCCCGTTGTGGTGCCCGTCTTTGAAGGGAGGCGGGGCAATCCGGCCCTCTTCAGTCGGGAAACCTTTGCCCGGATCGAAGCCCTGAGTGGCGATTGCGGTGCACGCTCTCTGTTTGCTGAATATGCCGGGAATATTCTCGAAGTTACCGTTAATGATCGGTCAATTCACATGGATATTGATACGGAAGAAGATTATCACAGACTACTGGAGCATGAAGATCATGCCGGGACCTGATCGGCGTCAAGTCCCGCTTGAGCATCGGGAGCGGATGCGGTGAGATGGTCGTTTTATCTCGGTTCCAGAGCCTTTACCAGACCACGGATCATGCTGTTGTACGGAGTTGGTACGCCTGCCTGCTGACCGTACTCAACCACCTTGCCGTTGATGTAGTCGATCTCCGTCCGCCGCCCCGCCTCGATATCCTGAAGCATTGACGGTTTATGGTTCCCGGCTCCCTTGATATAGTTGATACAATACGGGTAGAAATCGTAGCCGAGGGCAACCTCGTTGGCCCGTGCTACGGCAACCCCCTCTTTGATGAGGGCATCAACCAGATTAAAGAGGATCGGGTCGAGAATGAGCTCCACCATTGTCCGCCCGGTTACGGCGCAGAGCGGGTTCATACTGGCATTCATGAGGGTCTTGCGCCACACCATGTTGATGATCTGATCGGTGTGATGCGTATTGAGCCCGCATTCGGTCAAGACACGGCAGATGCCGATGGCGGCGTCCCGTGATTGCGGGTCAAGCTCTTGCAGGTAATGGGGACGGTGGTGAAAGGCGATCCTGAAGTGCCCCGGACCGATCGGAACACAGCCAAGATTAACCACCGCGCGCATCACCGATTTCGCTCCGAGGTGTTGTGCCAGGATAAGTTCCGTATCGATGCCGTTCTGCCAGCTGACAACGTAACGCCCGTCAGCGACAAAACTCTCCAGTGTCGATGCAATCAACGGCAGCGCCGTCGCTTTCACCGTAAGAATGATAACATCCGGCGGGTCGTCGAGAAGGTCGTCAACATGGAGTGTTGTCCGGGCCACCCGGGCCTGCAGGGTGTCGGTCCCCTCGATAATGATGCCGGGGTCGAGCGCCGGTTCAAGCAGCGCCGGAATAACATCGCAGAGGGTGACATCATAGCCTCCCTTCGAGAGAAACGCAGCAACGATGCCGCCTACCGGGCCGGCTCCGATCACGGCAAACTTTTTTGGTTTGTACCCGCTTTCTTCATTCATCTGAGCCCCCCTCGCACGCCGGACTATCTGACTGTGTCAACAATTCCGAAATCCCTGGCATCAAGCAGTTTGATGTTGTTTTCAAGCAGTATTTCAATGGCCCGGTCGTTGTCGCTGAAGCGGAATACCATTACCGCCTTGACGGACGAGCCTCCGGTCCCTGCCAGGGCATACATGTATTCGATGTTTACCTGCGATTCCTTGAACAGGTACAGTACCCTGGCCAGACTGCCGGGGACATCGTCAATCTCGACCGCAACGACATCGTCAACGCGGGCAGGAAGCTGTTTCTCCATGATTACCCGCCGCGCCAGCGCCACATCCGACACCAGAATGCGCAGCACCCCGAATTCAAAGGTATCACAGATGGAGAGCGACCTCAGGTTTATACCGGCAGCTCCGAGAGCATGCGTCGCCTCATAGAGGCGACCGGGAGAATTTTCAAGAAAAACGGAGAGTTGTTTCAGTTTCATGGCAAACTCCAGATCCCCTCCCCTTCAAGTACCCACTGGGCATGAAGGGAGGGCTAGGGTGGGGATGGGGTCAGGTTTCCAGTGCCTTCACCAGGCTGCGCAGTGTTGTGTTGAACGGTGTCGGCATACCGACCCGGACACCATACTCGATAATTTTGCCGTTGATGAAGTCTATTTCGGTGCGACGGCCGGCTTCAATATCCTGAAGCATGGAGGGTTTGTGATGCCCCGCATTACGGATGTAGTTGATGGTGTCGGGATAGAAGTCGGGACCGAGAATGAATTCGTTGGCGCGGGCCACTGAAACCCCCTCTTTGAGAAGCGAATCGACCAGGTTGAACAGGATCGGGTCGTTGATGACGTCAAACATGGTCTTGCCGGTCACGGCGCAGATCGGATTCATGCTGGAGTTGTTGACCGCCTTGCTCCAGACCATGTTGCGAATCTGATCAGTGTGGTGAGTATCGAGTCCGCACGCGGTAAGAGCAGCGCAGATGCCGACAGCAGCCTCCCGGGAGTCGGGATGGAGTTCCTGGAGATAGTGCGGGCGCTGGTGGAAGGCCATATGAGTGTGGCCCGGTTTCAGCAGGGTGCAGCCGTAGTTGACGACTGCCCGCATGACCGACCGGGCACCGAGCGTAGTGGCAAGAACCCGCTCGGTATCGATGCCGTTCTGCCAGCTGACGACATAGCGCCCCTCACCGGTAAAGCCTTCGAGAGCGGAGGCGATCAACGGCAGTGCCGTCGCTTTTACCGTAACGATAATAACATCGGGTGGATCATTGGCGAGATCATCGACCCGGGTCGTTATCCGGGATACTCCGGCTTGAAAATTATCACTGCCCTCCAGAACAATGCCAGGCTCCAGAGCCGGTTCGAGGAGGGACGGGACAACATCGCAAAGGGTAACGTCATACCCCCCCCTGGCAAGGAAAGCTGCCACGACACAACCGACCGGTCCGGCGCCGACAACGGCAAACTTCCTCGGCTTAAAGCTGTTTTTCTTCATGGATGACCCTCTCTACGGCTGGGTTTCCAGAATGCCGAATGCTGCGGCATCAAGAAGCTGTACGCCGTTTTTCTGCATGATCTCGATCGCCAGGTCATTGTCGTTGAAGCGAAACACCATTACGGCTTTTCCCTGTGTGGCTCCGGCCACGGCGTACATATATTCTACATTCACCTTTGTTCCGAGAAACAGCCTGAGGATACGGGAAAGACTCCCGGGGCTGTCTTCAATTTCGGCGGCAATGACGTCGTCAACCCGGGCGGGGAAAAATTTGTCCATGATGACGCCTCGAGCCTTGGCCAGATCCGAAACAAGGATTCTCAGCACACCGAAATCGTGGGAAGTGTCAGAAATGCAGTGTGCCCTCAGATTGATACCGGCAGCTCCAAGAGCCTCGGTAACTTCACAGAGGCGCCCCGGTGCATTTTCGAGAAAGATGGACAGCTGTTTGAGCTTCATACGAACCTCCGTGAATACAAATAACAAAAACTATTGGCGCAAACAAGTACCGCAATACCGATTAAAATGTCAAGGGGAAAAGACAGGTCCCGGGGTGGTGGGCATCTCACGCTCTATAAATTGCTGTTATTGAAAATAAATGAGAATATTCATTTCAGGCAGCCAATCTGAGCGCCTCTGATGACAGAATTATTCGATCATCCTCTAGAATAACGGCATGAGCGTTATGATCGATAATTTCGAACAGTTTCAAGTACTTCTCCACTTCCGCTGATGTAGTCGTTTTTCGGCCGTAGAACTTGCCTGACTGCGGAAAAACATCTGTTACCACCAGATCATCATAAATACCGAAGTCAAAGGAGCTGTTAATATCGCGACCGGTGATGCCGCTGGTCAGAGGAAGTTCGCTGCGGAATGCAACCCGGACGTCTATGCCGTCCCGGTACTGGGCCAGCAGGATCTTTTGAACATCTGGATCGTCCATTTCATCGTGACTGATGACAAAAACCCGGGTGATGGTCACTCCCCGTTCCAAAGCCCGCACGTTGGACTGATAGAAGTTCATCAAAGCCCCGCGGGTAAGCCAACCCGGGGAAAGAGGATCCACTGCTTTCAGGCTGTGCAGCGAAGCATCAGTACATTTACCGCCTTCCAGATAGTATTCGGTTTCATCGAGAGGAATATAACCCTGCTGGAGCAGGAGAATGATTCTCTTGATACCGCTCAAAATCTCCTGGGCCTTGACCTGGCATTCAGGATCGTTTATCTGGGCAACGGCAAAGGTTATTTCATGTGCCTGGTTATACTGACTGGTCAGCTGGGTGCGGGTGGTCTCCATCTCTTCACGGAGCAGATAGGTTGCCAGGGAGAGGAGCAGCCCGATGCCGAAGATACTATAGGCCGCTTCCGGATTTTTGAGCACCAAATGAAAGAAGATGGCCAGCCCTGAGCCGGTGAGAAACTCTATGAATACTGCCATGTGCCTGATCTTTTTGCTTAATTTCACTACATACCTCCGAGTGTGCGCTACGGCTTTTTTAGAGAAGCAATAAAAAAGCCGGATCGCGGGCTATCGAGTAATTGATAGTTCGGCGACCCGGCTGTCTCATTGAGATCCTTGGCTTTCCGTCGCATCCTCGCGGATGGTTTAGTAGTATCGCTATCACAAGAAGGTTACTTGCGTGACGGGACCATACTCTTTCGCACCATGTCTGTCAAGGTAAAGATGGCATAATGAGTTGTAAATAGCTTAAATGATTACATTTTATTAACTGCGAATCACACGAGTGAAGATCGGGAAAAATGAGCTTCCAGCTCTGCTGCCAGGGCATCAAGAGTGTGCTCAGCCGGTTCGATGTCAACCTTCAGACCCAGTTCGCGGCAGCTTTTTGATGTGATCGGACCGATTGAGGCAACGACAACTCCTTTCAGCATGTCCAGCATCAGCTCTTCTCCCAGCATGGCTGCCAGGTTCAGTACTGTTGATGACGATGTGAAGGTAATACAATCTACGGAGCGTTTTTCCAGAGCAAAAAGTGTTTCGGGAGGAAGCCGCTCCGGAAAAACGTTGCGATACGCGACCGGGCTGTCCACATGCGCTCCGAGCCGTTGCAATTCGCGTGGGATAATATCACGAGCTTTATCAGCGCGCGGGTACAGTACCCGGCTATTGTGCAGATCAAGCCGGGAAAACTCTTCAACAACCCCTTCAGCTTTGTAGTCAGTTGGTACCAGATCCGGCTTTATACCAAAAAGGCGAATTTCATCAGCCGTTTTCGGCCCGACTGCACAGATCCTGCACGCCGCCAGGGCTCTTGCGTCCAGCCCAAGCGTTGCCAAGCGCTGGAAGAAGTAGCGCACCGCATTGCCAGATGTCAGCACCAGCCAGTCATACCCGGACAGGTCGCGGAGGGCAAGGTCAAGCAGCTGCCAGCTTTCCGGTTCCACCAGGCGGATGGTCGGACATTCAAGCACCGTGGCTCCGCGAGCAGACAGCATGACAGAAAACTCACCGGCCTGATCAGCTGCCCTGGTGACGATAATCTTTTTCCCGCAGAGAGGACGCGTGTCAAACCACTGCAGCGTATCGCGCAACGCTACAACTTCTCCAACAATGGTAACCGCAGGGGGCTTGAAGCCGCACTCTTCTGCCCGGTCGGCGATATCGGCCAAAGTGCCGACCAGAATCTGCTGGCAGGGGGTTGTTGCCCAACGGATAAGGGCTACCGGAGTTTGCAGGGATCTGCCATGATCCACCATCCGCTGCATGTTGCGGCGCAATGTGGTAACCCCCATATAAAACACGACCGTCCCTCCACCTAACGAGAGGCGGTCCCAGTCGATGTTCGATTCATCCTTGTCTTTCCCCTCCTGGCCGGTGACAAACGCGACTGAGGCCGTGATATCCCGATGAGTAAGCGGGATACCCGCGTAAGCTGAAGCTCCGACGGCAGCTGTGACACCGGGAACAACCTCAAAAGGGATACCGGCAGTGCGCAGCGCCTCGCACTCTTCACCGCCACGGCCAAAGACGAAAGGATCGCCCCCCTTGAGGCGAACAACAATTTTGCCCTCTTTTCCTTTTTCAACGAGAACAGCGTTTATCTCGTCCTGACACTGGTTGTGGCGTCCGCCTATCTTGCCGGCATAAATACGCTCGGCGCTCTCAGGAGCGTGGTTCAGCAGCTGTTCATTCGCCAGATAGTCATAAACGACGACGTCAGCGCTTTTTAAACACTCAACGCCGCGCAGCGTAATCAGTGACGGGTCACCCGGACCGGCGCCAACAAGATAAACAATGCCGTTACTCACCTATCGACCTCTGATAGACTTCTTCCAGTATTGCCTTACCGCCTTCGGCAAGTAACTGATCCGCAAGGCGTATCCCTAATTGCTCACTGTCAGTCACCGCTCCGCTGATTTCACCGCGAACGGAGCGCTGACCATCGACGGCTGCGATAAATCCGACCAGGCGCAACTGGCCGCCACTGACCGTCCCGTGGGCCGCAATCGGCACCTGGCAGCCACCCTCGCACCGTTTGAGCAGGGCACGTTCGGCGCGGACAGCATGGCTGGTGTCGGCATGATTAAAAAAAGCGATTGTTTCGGTTATGACCGGATCGGCAAGACGACATTCGATGCCCAAAGCACCCTGACCGATGGCCGGAATGGAGAGGTCTACATCGAGATATTCCCCGACACAGTCGGTGAAGCCGAGGCGTTTCAGCCCTGCGGCAGCCAGAATGACCGCATCCAGGTTATCTTCAGTAAGTTTTCTGATGCGGGTTTCTACATTGCCGCGAATGATACACATCTGCAGATCCGGGCGTACCTTGAGGAGCTGGGCCTGACGGCGCAGGGCGCTGGTGCCGATACGGGCCCCCTGCGGCAGGTCGGCAAACTTCATGTTGCGTGATATGACAGCATCACGCGGGTCTTCGCGTTCGGTAATGCAGTACAGACCCAGCCCTTCCGGAAAGTCGGTCGGCACGTCTTTCATGCTATGCACAGCGATGTCGATCTCATCGCGCAGCATCGCCTCTTCGATCTCCTTAACGAACAGCCCCTTTCCCCCGACCTGTGCCAGAGGAACATCGAGGATTTTGTCTCCAATTGTCTTGATCTTGGTCAGTGTGACTTCCATGCCGGGATAGCGTTTTTCCAGCTCGGACTTTACCCAGTTGGCCTGCCAGAGGGCCAGTTGGCTGGCGCGGGTGCCTATTCTCAGTTTCTTCGGGGGCATACAGTTCTCCATTTCTTATAGTGAGTAGACAGCTTTCCAGAATCGTTACTCTTCCAGTTCCAGCTCTTCATCGTCTCTTCGCAGTGCTTCCAGCCCGAACAGTTGACGCAGTGCATCGACATACAGATCAACCCGGCCTCCTTGACCGGCCTGCTTAAGAACAGACGTAGGGGCATGAAGGAGCTTGTTCATCATAGCAAGAGTGAGCGCTTCCAGACGCTTTTCAGCATCGGGTGGCAAGTCTTTCCACCCGGAGATGGTCTTTTCAAGTTCAGACCGGCGAATATCGTCAAAGCGGTTCCGCAGCGCCACAATGGTGGGCGTAACCTCCAGTGTTGACAGCCATTTGTGAAACTGACCGATCTCCTGGTCGATAATCTCTTCGGCTTTTTCAGCTTCCAGACTGCGCTGGGCAAGATTAGCCTGAACGATTTCCTGAAGGTGGTCGACGGTAAACAGGTAGGCATTCTCAACGTCGTCAACCTTGGGGTCGATATCGCGAGGCACGGCAATATCAATGAAAAAAATCGGCTTGAAGCGGCGGCGCTTGACGACCTCTTCGGCGTCCTTCGGCCCGATGATGCAGTGCGGCGCGCCGGTGGAAGAGAGCACAATATCAGCACGGTGGAGATGCTCCAGAAATGACTCGAAAGGGACCGCCTCACCGCCGAACTCATCCGCCAGGCGTTCAGCGCGATCAAAGGTACGGTTGGTGACCATTACCCTTTTTGCGCCACTGTTAATAAAGTGCTTGGCAGCAAGTTCACACATTTCACCGGCGCCGATCAGCATGACGGTCTTGTCCGACAGGTCCCCGAGAATTTTTTTGGCAAGCTCCACCGCGGCAAAGGCAACGGAGACGGCAGAAGAGGCAATTTTTGTTTCTGTGCGCACCCGTTTGGCAACGGAAAACGCTTTATGCAGAAAACGATTGAGAATTATCCCGGAAGATCTGAATTCAGCGGCATATCCGTACGATGTCTTGATCTGCCCCAGTATCTGCGGCTCGCCGACAACCATTGAATCAAGGCTGGATGCAACCCGGAACACATGGCGGATAGCATCTTCAGCATGATAACTGTAGAGGTGCGGCTCAAGCTCTTCAAATTGCAGATGATGATATTCGGCCATAAACCGTTTGATGCGTGCAATGCCTCCGGCAATGTCCCGGGTTGTGGCATAGATTTCGACCCGGTTACAGGTAGAGACGATCACCCCTTCGATGATGCCGTCAAGCGAGACCAATTCAGCGAGAGGCTTTTCAATCTGGTTGGGTGAGAACGCTACTTTTTCGCGAATCTTGACGGTAGCAGTTTTATGAGAGAGGCCGACTACGATAATATTCATCAATGATTCCGTTTCAATTGGTTAAAAAATAACTAATGCATACTGTCGGCGCAGGGCAATGAGTCTCTACCAGGTTATGCTGTGCTTCATGCCAAAAAAGGTGAACAACACGACGATGAATCCGATAATTGCGAGGATAGCGGCCCGCTTGCCGCGCCACCCGATGGTTATCCGGCCATGGAGGAGCGCCGCATAGATAATCCAGATTATCAGAGACCAGGTCTGCTTGCGATCCCATATCCAATAGCTTCCCAATGCCTGGTCTGACCAGATGGAGCCGGAGATGATGGCGACGGTCAAAAGCGGCCAGCCCACCGTCAGGCAGCGATAACTGATATCATCCATTGTTTCGAGTGACGGAAGTTTCTGGAAGAGTGCGCCAAAATGTTTCGTTTTGAGGAAATAGCGCTGGATCAGGTACATGACGGCAACACCGGCGGCAATGGTGAAGCAGGCATAGCTGGCAAATGCCAGGAGGGCATGGAGCCAGAACCAGTTGCTCTGCAGAATCGGCGGAAGCTGGCGTGACTGCTCATGCAGCGTACTTGAGGCTGTCAGCAGCAGGAGTGCCACGGGAATAATAAAAGAGCCGAGTGTTGTGACTTTGTATCTGCGCTCAAAAAAAATGAAGCCGCCGACTACGGCAAGGCTGAAAAAAGAGAGTGATTCCTGCATATTGGTAAGCGGCAGATACTTCATGTTGACGGCCAGATGGATTGTGGAAAGGAGGTGTGCGGTGAAGCCGACCGCCAGAATGCGTCCGGCCCAGCGCGTCAGCGCCGGCGAAGTGCGTACCAGGCAGGCGAGATATGCAGCGGTGGCACAGCAATACAACGCCACGGTCAGAATAAAAAACATGTGTGTCATGGCAGCGGTTCCTTGCGTTCGGTAAACTCAGCGATAAGACGTTTGGCAAGCGAGCGTAAAAACGTGGCATTGTAGGTGCTGGAGCTTCCGTTCGTCAACAGTTTTTCTCGTGCTGCGGCGAGCTGTTCAAGGATTACACCGTATTCACTGCCGATATGCCCAGCGATCTGATCACGCACATCAACGGCAAAGGTTGGACAGCGACCACCGGTAGAAACCGCAATTTTTAGATCGCCACGCTGTAAAACCACCGGGAACGTGCAATCTCCCGCTGACGGATTATCGGCTACTGTCACCATGATTCCCCTTTTTTCGGCTTCGCCCCGCACCTTTTCATTTGTCGTACTATCATCGGTAGCCGCGACCGCCAGAAAAGCGTTATCAAGATCAGTTGCCATGTAGGAGCCTTCTCGAATTTCCACGGCTTCTGAATTTTTCAGCTCACTAATTTCAGGGCAGATCTCCCTGGCAACGACCCTGGCATGAGCACCAGCCATCAGGACTGTTTTGAGCTTTCGCGCCGCAACAGCGCCGCCGCCAACAATAACAACCAGTTTGCCCTGCATCCGTATGTTAAGCGCCAGTGTCAACATTCTTTGTGCCTCCAAGAGCTGCCATCATACTCTCCTCGCACTCTCTTTTCAATGATATGAGGCGCCCCGAGTTTGCGCTTGATTTTTTCACTGTCTGGTATATCATCCCCAAACTATATTTTGCACTCAAAGGAGAATTTCCAGATGGCCAGTGAAAACGTAATCGCATTTAACGATGCAAATTTTGACCGTGAGGTACTGCAGTCCAGCACCCCGGTGCTCGTTGATTTTTGGGCTACATGGTGTGCCCCGTGTAAGGCGATCGCCCCGCTTATTGATTCCATTGCTGATGAATATGTCGGAAAGGTCAAAGTGGGCAAGGTCAATGTTGATGATAATCAGGTCACTCCGTCGAAATACGGTGTACGCGGAATCCCTACCATTATTTTGTTCAAGGATGGTGCTGTACTCGAACAGGTCGTCGGAGCGGTTCCGAAATCGCAAATTGATGCGCTTATCGCAAAAGCCCTGTAGGGCATGAAGCTGATAGTTCCCTTCATCAGATCAGTGCTGGTCATAGTAGCCGCATCATCCCTGCTTGCATCTGCGCGAGTTGATGCGGCTCCCCGAATCGGTCAGCCCTCCCCGAATTTCAAGGTAACCGCTACGTCAGGACAGACGATATCTCAGGAAAATTTTCGGGGTCATGTATTGATACTTGACTTTTTTGCCACCTGGTGTCAGCCCTGCCGCCAGTCAATTCCGCACTTGGTGGAGATGAACCGCAAATATGGCAAGCAGGGCCTGTTCGTTCTCGGCTTGAGTGTTGACGAGGGTGGGGAGCGGCAGGTTAAAGCATTTACAGAGGAGCTGCGCGTCAATTACCCGCTGGCATTGGCGGGAGATTCAACTACGATTGATTTTGGCATACGCTCCGTACCGGTCATGTACGTGATTGATAAAAAAGGGAATATTGTCGAGGTATATCGAGGTTATTCCAATGAAATGGCCCGCTCGCTGGAGTCTTCGATCAAGCGTCTGCTGGCAGAGAAGTGAACTTTTCGGGATATACGACCTGTATCAGGCATAATCCGCACGCTGGCGCGGTACATCCAGCCTCTTTCCTCTCCCCTCCCAGTAACAGTCGATCAATAATCATCGGGGTAAAGCGACCCTTGCCGATGTCAACAAGCGTGCCGACCATCACGCGCACCATATTTTTCAGAAATCCGCTTCCAGTAACGTCAACAGTAATTCGGGAATCCTGCCGGATAATCTGAACGGAGTCTATTCTCCTGATGGTGGTCTTCGCGACACAATTCGAGGCGCGGAATGCGGCAAAATCGTGGCTGCCGACAAAACGGCCTGCAGCATCTTCCATTGCGGCAAGATCAAGTGGTTCCCGCACCTGCCAACTGTACAGTCTGTCAAGCGGCGCTCGGACGGAGGAATTGATTATGGTATAGCGGTACTGTTTGGCGTGAGCCATAGTAATCGGCTTGAACCCGTCAGGTACAATGCGGGCGCTCTGGATGGCGATGTCAGGGGGGAGGAAGCGGTTCGCACCTTCTATGAAGGCTTGCAACGGAAGGTTGCGGCTCGTCATGAAGGAGGCCGCCATGGCCTGTGCATGAACTCCCGCATCAGTTCGTCCTGAAGAACGAATCTGCACGCGTTCCTTCAGCAGTTTTTCAAATGCGGCCTCGACAACCTCCTGTACCGCCATCCCGTTCGGCTGAACCTGCCAGCCGCAATAGCTGGTGCCGTCATAAGAAATAGTCACTAATACGGTCGGCACTCTACTGGCCTGGCGATTCTGAAGCAAGCGCGATCAAACTGTCCAGCTCATTAACACCCAGATGATAGGTTTTCCGGCAAAATTCGCACGTCACTTCAGCCCCTTCTTTCTTCAAGCGCATATCCTGTAATTCATCGCGTCCCAGAGTAAGCAGCGCCCGCTCGATCTTTTCCACTCCGCAGCCGCAGCGGAAGAAGATGCTGTGCGATTCTAGAATGGTGTAGGGAATATCACCGAAAAGTCCCTGAACAACCCGTTCAGCTCCCCCGGCTTCAAGCAGTTCGGACAGTGCCGGCAGTCCTGCTATCCGGGACATGATCGTATCGATCTCACCGCCGTCGGCTTTGGGCAGCGCCTGTATCAAAAAACCGCCACAGGTTGCAATATGGCCGTCTTCAGCAAGTGTAGCACCTAAGCCAACCGCAGAAGGGGTCTGCTCCGAATCAGTCAGATAATACGCCAGATCCTCGCCGATTTCACTGCTGACCAGTTGGACTACACCCTGATACGGCTGTCCGCCCATGCCGATATCCTTGGAAACGGTCAGGAAGCCTGCTCTGCCGATCAATCCGGCGACATTCCATCTGCCGTTCACCGGTTCAAGATCGGCTGCAGGATTGCCAAGACAACCGCGGACCGCCCCATCACTGTCTGCTTCCAGTATCATTTTTTTGAGCGGGCCATTTCCTTCAAATTTAAGCGCCGTCCGCTGGCCATCCTTGAGAAGAGCGCCCATAAGGGCTCCCGCTGCCAATCCGCGCGAAAGTGCAATTCGTGCTGTTGCTGATGCCTGCTGAAGTTCACATATTTCACGTGCCAGTTCACCGGCACTGCACCCGAGAACCCTGATGCCGCCCGACAGGCATAATGCCCGAACAATCTGATCACCCATATTGTTTGTGACCTCTGGAGAAGGATTTTAAACTCAGGTTCGTATAATACTACCGGAGCGCGCACAAAAAAAGCCGCATCTTTCGACGCGGCTTTTTAGTGTATTCGCTAAAAGCGAATTACTTTGCTTTAGGAGCTTCAGCAGGAGCAGCGGCTTTTTCAGCAGGTGCATCAGCTGCTTTTTTTGCTTTCTTTGCTTTCTTTTTCTTAGCAGGCTTAGCAGCGGCATCAGCAGGCTTTGCATCAGCAGCAGGAGCAGCGGCAGCAGCAGGAGCAGCAGCAGGCTTAGCAGCATCAGTAGCGAAAGCAACAGCGGAGAAGGAGAGAGCTACGAGGGCGGCTACGATTGTGGACAGAACTTTTTTCATTGGTAATACCTCCAAAGGGAATGTGTTTGATTTTTATTATTGCAGACGCCGTGCCAATAAAATTATATTTAATAAGTATCTTATTTTACAGTGTTTTTATTTTTAGCGGGGTTTTAGCCCACGCTATGCCTACCTCATACACTACACGTTCCACCTTATATGAGGTAAAAAGCCCATCCTGGGTACGCATCAGCCTGTCGTTCAAGATGCCCGGTAATATTCACGGTACCAGTCGACAAAGCGGGCAATGCCATCTTCAATGCTTGTGTCAGGACGGAAGCCGACTGCATCTGCTAAATCCGCGACATCGGCATAGGTCACAAGCACTTCTCCCGGCTGCATCGGAAGAAAATTTTTCCGCGCTTTTTTTCCAAGGCACTCTTCCAGCACTTCAATAAAACGCCCAAGCTGGACAGGTTTATTGTTGCCTATGTTATAGACGCGATACGGGGCCGAGCTCGTTGCCGGATCAGGTTTTTCAGGGTTCCAGGAGCGGGCAGGGGCCGGAATGTGCTCCATGACCCGCACAACTCCTTCGACAATGTCATCAATAAAGGTAAAATCGCGCTGCATCATGCCATGATTATACACATCGATAGTCCGCCCTGCCAAAATCGCTTTGGTAAAAGAGAAATATGCCATGTCGGGTCGCCCCCAGGGACCGTAAACGGTGAAGAAGCGTAAACCGGTAGTCGGAATGGCATACAGATGTGCGTAGGTATGGGCCATCAGCTCGTTGGATTTTTTGGTGGCCGCGTAGAGCGATACCGGATGGTCAACGGAATGATGTTCAGAAAAGGGCACTGTAGCGTTGGCGCCGTACACTGAGCTTGACGAGGCATAGACAAGATGTTTGACCTTCGTGTGGCGACACCCTTCAAGAATATTCAGAAAACCGCTCAGATTGCTCTCGACATAGGCATGAGGGTTCTGCAGCGAGTAGCGTACGCCCGCCTGGGCGCCGAGATTGATGACATAGTCGAACTGCCCTGTCTCAAAAAGGCTTTCGACAGATGAACGCTCCTCCAGACCGCCACGGACAAAGACAAAGCCGTCCAGAGCGGTAAGAATTTTCAGGCGATCTTCCTTCAGGGAAACATCGTAGTAGTCATTCAGATTATCAAAACCGGTAACCTGGTGGCCGAGCCGCAGCAGACGCTGCACGACGTGAAAGCCGATAAATCCGACCGCGCCGGTAACAAGGATCTTCATAAGGGGTTCCTTTCCAGAGTCATGAATTGAATCTACAAAAAACAGTTGTCCACGAAATACACTAAAAACACGAACAAAATCATGAGGATAAAAAAGCATTAAGCCTCTCGAAAAGGCCTTGATTTTAAAGCGTTAAGGCAGAAGATCTTGGTTCTAAATCGTGAAGTAATCGTGAGGCTAAAAAAAGTTCCTGATCAGTTCTTGGTATTACCAGTATTATCAATAGTTTAGATTCTAATTTTTTCGTGCCTTTCGTGGATCAAAAAGCCGTTTTTAGGTTAACCTGTTTTTCTTCGGAAGATATACACCGCCGCATCCAGCTCCGGCGGCAGCACGAGTCGGCTCAGCCGGGCATCTTCTGCTATCTCAAAGGTAGATTGCGCATTGTAGTCATCCCAGTTCCCGGCAGCAAAACGGTGCCGACTGCTGATCACAATATATGTCTGCACACTTTTCGTCCTGAACACCTGCTGTTCAAAACCATTGCCGGCAGGAGGCCAGGAACAGATCACTACTTCAGGAGCGAACTCGTGGAGCGCCACCGGAGCAGTCCGCTTCAGCACAAAGTCGGGATAATTCACCGCATGCGTCCAACTATGGTCGTCAGTAGCGGTGACAGCAACGCCACTGTCTGCCAGAAACCGAGTCAGTGTGCCATCACCTGCAGCTATCTCCAGGCAGGTACGCGACCCGATCAGTGACACAAGCTCCGTAAGCAGAGCCCCTGAATAAAAGCAGTATATCCCCTTCGGCTGCACCAGTGGCATGAGAAGCCGTTTCTGCCAGAGCAGCGGCCAGACGATACGGAACCAGAATAAAGACACTGGTTTCCGCTCCAGACCATCCGCAAAAAGGAGTTTCTGGGCAAGGTAGCCATTGATACGGTTAAAGCGGACCTTCCCCTTTGTCACACCGGTCGCTTCGGCAATCAGATGCTGCTTAATGGTCAGGTGGGCCATGCGGGTACGCGCAATCTGCTCTACCAACGCAGCAGCTATCTTTGCATCACCGCGACTGTTGCCAAGCTTCCTCTCCAGGAGCCGTTCTGCCTGCAGCATCCGTTTCAGATACGTCGGCAGCCCGGCGGGAGAGCCGGCGGCAACTATTTCGGCAAGTTCCTGTCGTACGGCATCCCGCATCCCGGGGAACCTTTCATCAAGTTCATCGAGAGACGGCTGCGACTGCAGCCATTTCAGCAGATGTTCAGGTCGCTCACTGCTCATCAGGCTGCTGATTTTTGCGCCTTCTTCGCGAACATCCGTGACACCAGCACGAAGAAGAATGGAATAAAGATCAGGTCAATAAAGGTTGCCGAGAGCAATCCGCCGGTAACGGCGGTGCCGATGGCGTTCTGGGCGGCAGCGCCGGCTCCCTTGGTAAGTGCCAGCGGCAGGGTACCGAAAAAGAACGCCAGAGAGGTCATAATAACCGGGCGGAGTCGAATCCTTACTGCCGATAGAGTCGCTTCTACCAGTTCATGTCCATCCTTCATCTGCTCCTTGATAAACTGGATTATCAGGATGGCATTCTTGGTGGAAAGCCCCACCGTGGTGAGCAGGCCGATCTGGAGATAGACGTCGTTGGGCAGCACCCGCAGTTTGACCGCGATTACGGCTCCGACGAGTCCGAGCGGCAGCATCAGCAGATTGACGAAGGGGATGGTCCAGCTCTCGTACAGGGCCGCCACGGAGAGAAACACCACCAGCAGTGAAATTGCATAAAGCGCCGGTGCCTGGGCTCCGGCATTCTTTTCCTCATAGGAGAGGCCGGTCCATTCATAGCCGATTCCCGCCGGCAGCTGGGCAGCCATCTCTTCCATTTCCTTCATCGCCTCGCCGGTACTTATCCCCGGCGCTGCCTGCCCCAGCATCTCGACAGATGAAATGCCGTTGTAACGCTCCAGGCGGGGTGAGCCGTACTGCCAGCGAGGGGTGGCAAAAGCTGAAAACGGCACCATGTCACCATTTTTGTTGCTTACATACCAGCGGTAAATATCCTCCGGCAGCATCCGGTAGCGGGAATCAGACTGGAGATACACCTTCTTGACCCGGCCATTCTGAATGAAATCATTAACGTACGAACTTCCCCACGCAGTTGAAAGGACGCTGTTGATTTCCGTCAGCGAGACCCCCTGGGCACCGGCACGGACATCGTCGATATCAAGTTTGAACTGGGGCGAATCATCCTGGCCGTTCGGCCGTACCGCAATCAGTTTCGGGTTTTTCCGGGCCATGCCGAGCAGCTGGTTGCGCGCCTCCATCAGCTTTTCATGCCCCAGGCCGCCGCGATCCTGCAGCTGCATGTCAAAACCGTTCGCGACTCCCAGCTCAAGGACCGCCGGCGGAGCAAAGGCGAATGCCAGACCGTCACGGAAGCTGGAAAATGCCTTCATCGCACGACCGGCAATGGCAGACGCTTTCCGTTCCGGGGCATTACGCAGCTTCCAGTCCTTCAGTTTGACCCAGGCCAGTCCCATGTTCTGGCCGCGGCCGGCAAAACTGAACCCGGCCACGGTGATGATTCCTTGCACCGTTTGTGCTTCTTTTCCCAGAAAATGCTGTTCCATCTGACGTATCACCTGGATAGTCCGCTCCTGGGTAGCTCCGGCCGGCAGCTGTACCTGACAGATGATGAAACCCTGATCCTCATCCGGCAGGAACGAAGTCGGGAGCTTAAGGAAGAAGAAGACCATGGCAGCGACAATAGCGCTGTATATCACCAGGTAGCGCAGCGGTTTGCCGAAGGAGCGACCGACGATTCCTTCGTAGTTGTGGCGGCAAAATTCAAATACCCGGTTGAAGTAGCGGAAAAACCAGGCAAACCAGCCGGTTTCTCCGGCATGATGTCCTTTTTCGACCGGCTTGAGAATGGTGGCGCAGAGTGCCGGAGTCAGAATCATGGCCACCATCACCGAGATAATCATGGCAGAAATAATGGTAATGGAAAACTGGCGGTAGATTACGCCGGTGGAACCGCCAAAAAAGGCCATGGGAAGGAACACTGCCGTCAGAACAGTCGCAATACCCCACAGGGCACTGGTGATCTGCCCCATTGACTTGATGGTAGCGTCATGAGGCGACAAACCCTCCTCGGTCATGATCCGTTCCACGTTTTCAACCACCACGATAGCGTCATCGACCAGCAGGCCGATGACAATTACCAGGGCGAACATGGTCAGGGTGTTAATCGAGAAACCGCAGGCCGACAGCACGCCCATGGTTCCCAGCAGAACAACCGGCACGGCAATGGTCGGGATCAGGGTTGCCCGGATGTTCTGCAGAAAGAGGAACATGATGATAAAGACCAGGAAGACCGCAATAACGAGGGTATGGACTACCTCCTCGATGGAGATCTTGACAAACGGGGTGGAGTCGTACGGGTAGATCACCTTCATGCCGGGGGGGAAGAATTTTGCCAATTCAGCCATCTTGGCCTTGACCCGGTTACCGGTTTCAACGGCATTGGCACCGGCGGCCAGCCTGACCGCCATCCCGCCGAGCGGCTTACCGTTATAATACGACTGAATTTCGTAGTTCTCGGTACCGATCCGGCTTTCCGCCACATCTTTAAGCCGCACTGTTGAGCCGTTACTGTTGGTGCGCAGCACGATGGCGTCAAACTGTTCCGTTGTCTGGAGCAGGCTGCGGGCCGTGATAGTGGCGTTCAGCTGCTGTCCGGTACCGGCGGGAAGGCCACCCAGCTGGCCGGCTGAGACCTGGGCATTCTGGGCCTGCATTGCGGCAATCACATCGTTCGTTGTGAGGTGATAGCTGTTCAGCTTGGCCGGATTCACCCAGATGCGCATGGCATTCTGGGTGCCGAACAGCATAAGTTCGCCCACCCCTTCGACACGGCTGACGATATCCTGGAGGTTGGAGACCATATAGTCGGTCAGAGTGTTGCGGTCCATCGAGCCATCTTCCGAGACAAGGCCGACAATCAGGAGGAAGTTCCTGGTCGATTTTACCACCGAAATCCCCTGGCGCTGCACGATCTGCGGCAAGAGCGGCACGGCGAGCTGCAGTTTGTTCTGTACCTGTACCTGCGCGATATTCGGGTCAGTCCCGGCCTTAAAGGTCATGGTGATGGTCACCGAGCCGGAAGAGTCACTGGTAGACGACATGTAAATGAGATTATCAATACCGTTCAGTTTCTGCTCGATCACCTGTGTAACCGTGTCCTGGACGGTCTGGGCCGAGGCGCCCGGATAGGTGGCGTTGATGGCAATCTGCGGCGGCGCTATGGGCGGATACTGAGAAACCGGCAGGCTCTTGATCGACAGCAGTCCGACCAGCATGACCATGATGGCGATCACCCAGGCAAAAATCGGGCGATGTATGAAAAATTTAGGCATGAAAGGCTCCTTTATCAAAAGTCCCCCTTGATAAAGGGGGATTCAGGGGGATTTTAGCTGGGTGCTGAAATGCAAATCCCCCCCGTCCCCCCTTTATCAAGGGGGGAGCATGTGGCCAGATTATTTTTTAGCTGGTACCGGTGCTGCGCCGGCAGGTGGCGCCGCCGGCGGACTACCGAACGGCACCGCTTTTACCGGAGTTCCCGGTCGCGCCTTCTGCAATCCTTCCAGAATAACCCGATCTCCCGCTTTCAGCCCGCTGCTGACCAGCCAACTGTCGCCGACCGTACGAACAACCTTGATGGTACGCGGCTCCACCTTCTCTTCGGCGCCAACGATCATAACCAGGGCCTCACCCGAAGGAGTACGGGTTACGCCTCGCTGCGGGATAAGAATGGCAGTGTCATCTACCGCCTCTACCAGAGTGGCGCGTACAAACATCCCGGGAAGCAGCCCCTGTTTGGGATTGGGAAATACCGCCCGCATGGTCACAGAACCGGTACTCTGATCCACGGTGACCTCTGAAAATTTAAGCGTCCCTGACAGCGGGTATGAGGAACCGTCCTCCAGCAACAGTTTAACCGGCGCTGAACCGCTCTTTTTCACCACGCCTCTGGCAAGGTTCTGCTTCAATCGGAGCATTTCTGCATTTGACTGCGTTACATCAACATACATCGGATCAAGCTGCTGGATCGTTGCCAGCGCTGTCGCCTGATTTGCCGTCACCAGTGCCCCGTTTGTCACCGATGATCGACCGATCCGCCCTGAAATCGGCGCTTTGATGCCGGTATAGGCCAGATTGATCCGGGCGGTTTCAACGGCAGATTTTGCGACTGCCAGTTCTGCTTCAGCCTGCCGTAAAGCGGCAGAGGCGGTATCATAATCCTGCTGGCTGACCACCTTGGCCTTTACCAGATCCCGATAGCGCTCCTCGGTGAGTCGCAGCGACACAAGAGAAGCCTCTACCCGTGCCTGGGAAGCTTTTGTACTGCTAAATGCGGCCTCAAATGGGGAGGAGTCGATCTGGTAGAGTATCTGCCCCGCCTTCACATCACTCCCCTCGGTGAACAGCCGTTTCAGGATAATGCCGCTCACCTGTGGGCGCACTTCAGCGATCTGCTGGGGAACCGTGCGCCCGGAAAGCTCGGTCGTCAGGGAGACCTTCTCCTGCTTGACCACGATAATGCCTACTTCCGGAGGGCCGCTTGGTGGGACTGCGGCAGGTTTTGGTTTGCTGCAGCCGGTGAGCGACAGGCTGGCGATAAGAGCCGTTGCGGTGAGAAGAGTAACTCTGCTGAATTTCTGATGCATGTAATACCTCGACACGTGAGAGTGATAATAACTGGTTACTATGTACCTTGGGATACGTACCGAATGACTTATTCTGTCGTGCTGCAATGCTATGCTCCACTCATACTTTCACAGGGGGTGGTTATGGAAGCAATAATGATAGCAGGAATTGCGGTTGTGGCAGCAGGCGGCTGGTATTCGGCGGCTGATCTCCTCGCAGACAGGGGAATCCGGATCAGGAAACAAAAAGGTGCTGACATGAAGAGCCGGGAGCTGTCACGCTCCTGCCGTATCCCGACGCAGCGACAGATCAAGCAGATGGCGGGGGTGAACGTTTGACAGGGCTTTCAGCATGCTGTTCTTGATGTGCGGGATATCAGCCTGTAAATCCGTGAGCAGTCGTTTCATCCGTTTTCGCTGCATATCCGCAGTTCCGCAGACCGGACAGCAGCAGCAGACGACCGGAAGTTCTGCCTGGCGGGAAAAAGCGATAATATCATCTTCCGCGAGATAGACCAGAGGCCTGATCACCGTAATAATGCCATTGTCAGCGAGCATGGATGCAGCCATTGACTTGAGCGAGCCGACAAAAAACTGGTTCAGCAGCAGTGTCTCAATAAAATCATCCTGATGATGGCCAAGCGCCAGCTTATTGCACCCGAGCGTTTGAGCAGCTTCGTAGAGTTCCCCCCGTTTCAGGCGGGAACAGATGGAACAGTATGAGGAGCCGGGCCGCCGTTTTTCCTGAATGATAGCATAATGCTCGCTCGGCACCATTTTATAGGTAAAATTATGCGTCCGGAAAAAAGCTTCGATGACATCGGTGCGATAACCGGGGTACCCGGAATCGATATTGACGGCAACCAGTTCAAACTGTACCGGCGCTCTTCTGCGCAGTTCTTCCAGCACAAGAAGCAGTGTGTATGAATCTTTGCCGCCGGAGACAGCAACCGCAATACGGTCACCTTTTTCGATCAGTCCGAAGTCGCCGATGGCTTTGCCGACCCCGTGGCGCAACTTTTTGAACAGCTGACTATCCGTAAACCCGGCTGATGCCTTTTTTGTGTCCTCCGGTTTCATCGTTCAAGCCCGCTCAAGAAAATCAGACACAAACGGGGCAAAGGTCTCATGTTCCAGCAGAAAGGCGTCATGCCCGTATGCCGAAGTAATCAGGTGGTACTCAACTTTTTTCCCGAGCTCTGTGAGACAGGTGACCATCTCTTCCGTCTGATACGCCGGATAGAGCCAGTCAGAGCTGAAGGCATAGAATTGAATCGGCACGCGAACCTGACTGAAGGCCTCTGCCATTGATTCATATCCCCAGGCGACATCATAGAGATCGAGCGACTTGGCCAGATATAAAAAAGAATTGGCGTCAAAGCGATCGACAAAGTTGTAGCCGTTGTAATTGAGATAACGTTCCACCTCGAACTGGCCGAAAAAGTCGAACTGGCCGTCCCGGGCCGAAAAGCGCCGCCCGAATTTGGCGTTCATCGATTCGTCGGAAAGAAAGGTGATATGGCCGATACCTCGAGCCAGAGCCAGGCCATCTTTGGGATTCTGTTTGTATTCGCCCTTGCGCCAGGTGGGGTCGTTAAAGATCGCCCAGCGGGCAACGGCATTGAGGGAAATCGCCTGCGGCGAAGGACGCGGGGTTGTGGCGAGCACAATCGCGGAGGCGATGCTGTCAGGATACTGCGTGGCCCACTCAAGCGCCTGCATGCCGCCCATGCTCCCCCCCATGACCGTTAACAGGCGAGTAATGCCGAGCGCATCAAGCAACAGCTTCTGGGCACGAACCATGTCGCGAATGGTGACGACAGGAAAGGTGAGATTATAGCGTTTGCCGGTTTTCGGGTTGATTGAGGCGGGGCCGGTAGAGCCGAAGCAGGAGCCGATGACATTCGAGCAGATGACAAAATAGCGATTGGTATCGAGCAGGCGACCAGGGCCGACGATGGCATCCCACCAGCCGGTTTTTGTTTCAGACGCGTTCCGTTTGCCGGCAAGATGGGCATCGCCGGTCCAGGCATGCTCAACCAGAATAGCGTTGGTTCTCTCCACGTTAAGAGTGCCGTAGGTCTCATACGCCAGTGTGATCGGCGCAAGAATACGGCCGCTGTCAAGACGCAGCCCCGCTTCAAAGGATATCGATTGTTCCCTGATGTACTCTTCAGACATAAAAAAGCCCTTCGCATCAATATGAGAAGGGGCCGGTTAGTTCACAGCACACCTCTCATCTTTGCCTTGCGGCAGGATTTAGCACCTGACGTCAAAAGACCGGTTGCTGTGGTTTCGCAGGGCCTTTTCCCTCCACCACTCTCGATAAGCAGGTTTTGTTGCCAGACGATACGAAATATCGTCATATTTTGTCAATATAATTGAGTGCGCCACCATAGGGAGAGATTGACATCCCCATCACCCGGATGTAATACTTTCACAAATCTCATACCTTTCGGGAGTCACCCATGACAATTGAAGAGCAGATCCGGCAGTTTCTTGCATCACCCGCGTTCGGGGTCGTCGGTGCTTCCACAAACCGCGAAAAATACGGCAACAAGGTGCTGCGCTGCTACCTGCAGAACGGCAGAAAAGTAATTCCGGTCAATCCCAATGAAGCCGATATCGAAGGGATTGCCTGCGCCGCCTCGATCAGTGATCTGCCTCCCGAAGTCGAGAGTATATCAATGATTACGCCGCCGGTTGTCACCGCACAACTGGTGCCATTGGCACTGGAAAAAGGTATCCGGAATATCTGGATGCAGCCGGGCGCCGAGCATCCTGAGGCGGTGGCTCTCTGCCGGGAGAACGGTGTCAACATCATCGCTGACGGCAGTTGCCTGCTGGTTGTTCTTGGCTATCATGATCATTAATAAAATAAAGAAAAATGACAATTCTTCTTGACTATCGTATAAACAGTTGTCAAATCAATAACAATCTGACATAGTGACAAGCTTTCGACGGGCAGCAATGCCCGTCGTTTTATTTTTGTTTGAATTGAGGAGCTTTACCCATGCAGGAACGAATCAGAAACATTGCCATTATTGCCCACGTTGATCACGGTAAGACTACTCTGGTTGATGCCATGCTGAAACATGCCGGAGTCTACCGCGCCAACGAAACCATCACCGAGCGGGTAATGGACTCGAACGACCTTGAAAAAGAACGCGGCATCACCATTCTTGCCAAAAACCTTTCCATTCATCACGGCCCCTACAAAATAAACATCGTTGATACCCCCGGCCACGCCGATTTTGGCGGCGAGGTAGAGCGTGTTCTTAAAATGGTCGACTCCGTACTGCTGCTGGTGGATGCCCTTGACGGCCCCATGCCGCAGACCCGCTTCGTCCTGAAAAAATCACTTGATCTGAATTTGAAGCCGATCGTCGTCATCAACAAGATCGACCGCCCCGGTAGCCGTCCTGACGAAGTGCTCAACATGGTCTTTGACCTGTTCTGCGAACTGAATGCTTCCGATGACCAGCTTGATTTTCCGGTAGTCTATACCAGTGCCAAGCTTGGCTACGCCAAACTGGACATCAATATCGAATCAACCAACCTTGAACCGCTCTTTGCCGTAATTGAAGCAAATGTCCGCCCCCCCAAGGGAGACATCAATGCCCCGTTCCAGATGCTGATCGCCAACATCGATTACAACGACTACATCGGGCGCATGGCTACCGGTCGTATCTTCAACGGTAAAGTCAAAGCCGGGGAAACGGTTGCCATGATCAAGCAGAACGGCACTATCACAAAGGGTCGTATTACCAAACTGCTCGGCTATGAGGGATTGAAGCAGGTTGACATCGAAGAAGCCGGGACTGGCGATATCGTGACCGTAGCCGGTTTTGAAGAAGTCAGCATCGGCGAAACGCTGGCCTCTGCCGAAAATCCGATAGCTGTTCCTTATGTCTCTATCGACGAACCGACGCTGTCTATGAACTTTATGGTCAATACGTCGCCGTTTGCCGGCCGTGAAGGTAAATGGGTCACCTCGCGCAACATTCGCGAGCGCCTGACCAAAGAGCTGCGGACCAATGTTTCTCTGCGGGTTGATGATACCGAAAGCGCCGATACCTTCATGGTTTCCGGACGGGGAGAACTGCACCTCTCGATCCTGATTGAAAACATGCGCCGTGAAGGGTTCGAGCTCGCTGTTTCCAAGCCGGAAGTTATTGTCCGGATTAAAGACGGCGTTAAAATGGAGCCGATGGAGTATCTGGTCGTTGATGTCGCCTCGGAATTTCAGGGCGCCATCATCGAAAAAATGGGGCCGCGCAAAGGTGAAATGGTAGCCATGGCGCCGATGGGCGAGATGGTGCGCCTCGAGTTTATTATCCCGGCACGCGGCTTGATCGGCCTGCGGGGCGAGGTTCTGACCGATACCCGTGGCACCGCCGTCATGACCCACACCTTCCACGAATATGCCCCGTACAAAGGCGACATACCGGGCCGTAAAAACGGTGCGCTGATGGCGATGGATCATGGCGAAACCACCGCCTATTCACTCGACGCGCTGCAGCCGCGCGGCACCCTGTTCGTCGGAGCCGGCGTTGAGGTCTACGGGGGGATGATCATCGGGCAGAACAATAAGGATGGCGATCTGGATATCAACCCCTGCAAAGGGAAAAAATTAACCAACGTGCGTGCATCCGGCACCGACGATGCCATCAAGCTTACTCCGCCAAAGGTGATGACGCTTGAACAGGCTCTTGAGTTTATCGAGGATGACGAACTGGTTGAGGTAACCCCCGGCTCGATTCGTCTGCGCAAGAAAGAGCTTGATCCGATCAGGCGTAAACGGGCTCATAAATCGTAGTTTCTCTGCAAAGACAGGGGAGAGCAGTATTTTTCAGATTTTCCCCGTAACGATCAGTACCAGAAAAATAACGTAAAAGGCACCTCCCGCCAGTAATGTACCCGGCGTCAGGTGCTTTTTAATACGGATCTGCAGATAGGCCAGGCTGACTGAGGCGAACGTAAGAGCTACAGTCAGCAGGGCAGCCGTATTAAGCTGCCAGTCGGTCATCATAATACCGATGGCGGTGATGATCGACCCCTGGAAAACCATGGCTCCGGTGACATTGCCGATAGCCAGGGTGTCCTTGCCTTTGTTGATCCAGATCACGCTGTTGAATTTCTCCGGCAGTTCAGTTGCAATCGGGGCGATGATCATGGCGAGTATGAACGGTGATATCCCCATCTGCACGGAAATGATCTGAACTTTCTCCACGAAGATGTACGATCCCCACACGATCAGCAGCAATGAACTCAATACCTGGGTGCCGATGATAAACATCTGCGGGTCGTGGGATTTGGGAGCAAAGTAGCAGGGATCGATCTCGGACTCCTCAATCTCATGCGCTTCCGGTTCGCCCCCTCCTTTGAGGGTCTGCAGTACATAACCGGCGTACGTCAATAACAGCGCCATGGCGATAAACGTCTTGATAACCGGATGCCCGCCGAGGAATGAAGCGGCGATAGCCACGGTGTAGAGAATCAGGAAATATTCCATATCACGGCGCATGACGGTCGTATCAACGCGCATGACCGGATAATCGTCGCGCTTTTTCCGGTTCCAGATCACTGCCAGACCGCTGATGAAAAAAGCCAGTGTTCCAAGCATGAACGGGGCACCAATGATGGCTCCGACACCAATTTTATGACCGGCTTCCGGCGTGCCGAACATGATGGCGACAATCGGCACCAGAGTCTCCGGCAGGGCGGTGCCGACCGCAGCGAAGATACTCCCCACCGCCCCATCGGATAGCTTCATCTTTTTTCCGAACCACTCCAGGCCATTGGTAAAAACAGTTGCCCCCAGCAGGATAATCCCCAGAGCGACAAGTAATAACATCCAGTTTAACATTTACATCTCCACTCGGGTTACAACCCCCTGCAGTTTCGCCGCAGGTAGCTTGTTGAATTGTACGAAGTTCGGGGTGAGCTTCTTCAGAGTTGAAAAGACTTTCCACGCCGGGTTGCCGGTTGAGATGTCTTCAATCCCATAAAAAATGACCTTCTCTACAATGCCATTATCTTTAAGCAGTTGTTCGATATCAAACAACTCCATGTAGCCGGCCTTAATCTCAAAGGCATCCAGTCCGGTTCCGAGTGCGGTCGTCAGACTGCTTTCCAGGCCATACGGCTCGTCGGTGCGGAAGATGGAAATGAGCACATTACGTTCATAAATGATATTCGACCGTATTGTGCAGTGCACGAGGTAGGGGGGGATCGTGTTCCACTCTTTTACGAAAAACAGGCCGGTGCCGGCGATGTGCCCCTTTTTGTAGATCTGCTCATAGCTCATCAGATAGGTTTCCATGTCAAGCGGCCTGAGTGCTTTATAGAGCGCCCGCTGTCCTTTGGTCCAGATCAAGATTGCCGCAAGCGGAATGGACGCGAGTATCAGCGACCAGTAACCGCCGTGCGGTAGTTTGTACATATTGGAAATCAGGAAGGCAAAATCGGCCAGCGTGACGAACAGGGCAAGAGGCACCTTCCATTTTTTCTTCGTGCGGGAAAAGATCATGACCATCATGATCCCGGTTATGGTCATGGTGCCGGTAACGGCCAGGCCATAAGCTGCTGCGAGGTTTTCTGACTTCTGGAAGATCAGCATGATCATGATCACGAGAGCAAGGAGTATCCAGTTGACCGCGCCGATATAGATCTGGGATTTGAGTTGATGGGATGTATAGTCAACCTTCAGGAGCGGCAGGATGCGGGTTGTAATCCCCTGGTAGACGATGGAGAAAACGCCGCTGATCAACGCCTGTGAAGCGATGACCGTGGCCATGACCGTCAGAATCAGGAACGGAATGTACAGCATGGCAGATTGCGATTGAACCATGCCGAAAAGGATGTTCTTGGCATCGGGATGGTTGAGTATGAAAGCCCCTTGCCCGAGGTAATTAATTACCAGTGCGACAAAGACCAGATACCAGGCACGTTTGACCGGCCTGCGGCCGAGGTGCCCCATGTCCGCGTAGAGTGCCTCTCCGCCGGTCGCGCAGAGAATGACTTCTGAAAGTACGAAAAAACCGGCCATACCGTTTTTTGCCAGGAAGCCGATGGCATAATGAGGGCTGACGGCCGCAATAATACCGGGAAACGAAAAGAGGGCGATAATGCCTGATATCGTCAGGGCGGCGAACCAGACGACCATGATCGGTCCAAACGCTTTTGCCACCTTATCGGTTCCCTTGAATTGAAAAACAAAGAGGAATACGGCAATAATAGCGGCAATAAGGATCAGCATAGACTGGCTGAGCCCACTCAAAGAGGGGATCAGCAGGGCTCCTTCCACCGCAGAGAGGATGGAAATGGCGGGTGTGATGACACCGTCTCCCAAAAGCAGGGCGACGCCGAGGTAGGAGAGAAACGTCACAAAAACCATCTGCCGCCCCGGCTTGATCATACGCACCAGGATCTCGCGCAGAACGATGGTGCCACCTTCGCCTTTGCGGGAGAGGCTCATGGCAAGCAGGGCATATTCGATGTTAACGAGGATCATCAAGGTCCAGACGATCAGCGAGATAATCCCGAAAACGTTCTCCTCGGTCGGTTTGGTCAGCGCGATGATGACAGTCAGGGTATAGATCGGGCTGGTGCCGATGTCGCCGAACACCAGACCCATTGATTTAATAATGCCGCCCCAGAAAGAGTCGGCTTCGCTATGTTTCATGAATGCCTCCGCTAATAAAAAGAACCCTTATACACCGGCAGGCAGATGTTCTCAATCACTTTCTAGGACAACAGTTTGAGCCGATAGCCAACTCCCGGTTCGGTGATAATATGCTGTGGGCGGGAAGGGTCGCACTCCAGCTTGCGTCTCAGATTACTTATGTTGACGCGCAGTACGTGGGGCTGTTCCAGGTAAGCGATGCCCCAGATCTGTTTGAGAATCTGGGTGTGGGTCATGACCTTGCCGGCGTGGGAGACCAGCAGGCGCAGAATATCATATTCGGTCGGTGTCAACGAAACGTCTGCGCCGTCAAGCATTACCCGTCTGCTGCCTAAATCCACCTGCAGGCCGCCACTGGAAAACAGCGGTTCGGGAATTTCCTGCAGCGTGCGGCGCAGCGCGGCTCTGATGCGGGCCAGCAGTTCGCCGACGCCGAACGGTTTGGTGAGATAATCGTCGGCCCCGGCATCAAGCGCTGCGACTTTATCATTCTCACGATCACGTACAGAAAGCACAATGATCGGTACTTGGGACCATTCGCGGATCCGTCTGATTACCTCAATGCCGTCGAGATCCGGTAACCCAAGATCGAGCAGGATGACATCCGGCCTGAACGCCGCTGCCGCTGCCAGTCCGGAATGACCGTTCTCGGCTTCGTGCAGTAAAAATTCTTCACTGGATAATACCGTATGCAGAAAGCGCCTGATCGCCAGCTCATCGTCAATAACCAGGATGCGAGGTACATTGTCCGTCGTACGTTCTGTTGTCATAACTGGTGTCCCTCTAACGGCAACCGTATCACGATACTCAGTCCTCCGCCACTGCGGTTTTCCGCTGCGATTCTTCCACCATGGGCTTCAACGATCCCCTTGCAGATTGAAAGACCGAGGCCGGTACCGCCAGCCCCTTCGGGAATCGGAATACGGTAGAACTTGTCGAAGACCCGTTTCAGATCATGCTCAGGAACGCCTGGCCCTCTGTCGGCCACTTCAAGCATAAGCCACGATAAATCAGACGTAGCGATAATCTCGATCGGACTCCCCGGCGGCGAATATTTCAGGCTGTTCTCCAGCAGGTTTACCAGCACCTGGATCATCAGTACCAGATCCATCGGGACCAGCGGCAGTATCGGCAGCATTTTGAACGAAACCTTGCGGGTATCACCCCGTGTTTCCAGTACGGCCAGGGCACAACCCACCAGTTCCTGCACATCACACCGTTCAAGGTTCAGCTTGACTGCCCCCGCTTCGATGCGGGTCATATCCAGCAGATTACCGACAAACCGGTTCAGGCGTTCCGCTTCACTGCAGGCGGTATCCAGCAGTTCCTGCCGTGCAGATTCACCTAAATGAGCCCCCTCTTCCTTGAGGCTGGTCAGGACCCCGGTAACGGTGGAGAGAGGCGTGCGCAGATCGTGTGAAATTGAGTTCAGCAGTGCGCGTTCCAGGTTTTCACGGGCCTGAAGGATCTGAGCCTGCTCCGCCTGACGGGAGAAAAAAATGCGTTCCATGGCCATGGCTGCCTGGGTAGCAAAGGCATCCAGCAGGCGGCGATTGTCCTGTGAATGGTAGTCATGCTGATGTTCCAATTTTACACCCATAACACCCAGAACAGTGGAAGGGGTCTGTAATGGAAGGTAAATCAGCTCGGCAGATACCAGCGTATCAGTGGCACGCCCGGCCGGGTGACTGTTACGAAAGGCCCAATCGGCCACGGCCTGTTCTTTCATATCCAGAGTGAGCCCATCGCTGGTTGCCATAATATCAAGCCGTTCTCCTTCCGGCAGCAGTATCACCACCTGAGCATTGAGTGCCTCTTCTACATTTTTGAGCACCGCCTTCACTACCGCATCGCTATTCACAGAGGCGGCCAGATCGCGACTCAGGTAATAGAGACTGGCGGTCTGAACCTCACGGGTACGCATTACTTCAGCCCTCTCGCGGGCACGGGCGACAAGAGTGCTGATAACGACCCCCACCACGAACAGCCCCAGAAACGTCATAAGATACTGGGTATCAGCAACCACAAAGGTCATGCGGGGAGGAACGAAGAAGAAGTCAAAGGCCAGCACGCCACATAAAGCACAGGCAATTGCCGGTTTGCGGCCAAGGCGCACGGAAGCGATAACGACGGCTAAAAGGTAGAACATGACCATGTTGGTCGGTTCAAGAAACGGGCGCAACAGTTCGCACAAAACGGTAGCGGCTGAAACGAGTGCAACGCTGCCCGCATAACCGCTCAGTTCAAAAGGGGTGCGATGTTTGTGTACGGTGGCTTTGGCAGCGGTCTTATCCGGTTCGAAGCTGACGATTACGATATCTATCGCCCCGCTTCTCTGGATGATACGGTCCACAATCGGGGTTTGCAGGATTTTGCGCCAGCTGCGCCTGGTAGGTTTGCCCATCACAATCTTGGTGATGTTGTGCCGCGTGGCGTATTCCATAACCGCATCGGTTATATCGGTGGCGGACACGGATGCTACCTGGCCTCCCAGACTCTCAGCCAGTCGCAGGTCGCGCCAGATATGCTCCCGGTTCTCCCGAACATGACGACTATCCGTCGGTGTTTCGATGTACACCGTGAACCATTGCCCCTTCAACTCTTCGGCAAGGCGGCAGGTGGCGCGAATCAATTTTTCGCTGTAGGGGCTGCCGCTGACGCATACCAGCAGCCGTTCCGTCGTCGGCCACGGACCTGCGATGGATTGCGTCTCCATGTAGGCCCGCATTTGATCATCGACGCGGGCTGCGGTACGGCGTAGCGACAGCTCTCGTAGCGCCATCAAATTGCCGGGACGGAAGAACTTTTCAATGGCCTTGGCAGCCTGGTTGGGGATGTAAATCTTCCCCTCGTTCAAACGCTGAATTAGATCTTCCGGGGATATGTCGATCAGTTTGATCTCGAAGGCAATGTCCAGCAGTCGGTCAGGTATCGTCTCACGCACGGTGATGCCGGTGATCTGGGCCACTACGTCATTCAGACTCTCGAAGTGCTGGATGTTGACCGTGGTGTAGACATCGATTCCCGTTTCCAGTATCTCTTCAACATCCTGCCAGCGCTTCTCGTGTCTCGAACCGGGGGCGTTGCTGTGGGCCAGTTCGTCCACTAGAACGATCTGTGGCTTACGCGCAAGAATGGCATCAATATCCATTTCCGGCAGCAGGACGCCTTGATAATGAACTTCCTTGCGCGGCACGGCTTCAATTCCTTCCAGCAGTGCATCGGTCTCGCTACGACCATGGGATTCGACATAACCGACTACAACGTCGCGACCGTCTTTTTTACGCAGACGTGCCGCTTCCAGCATGGCGTAGGTCTTGCCGACCCCGGCTGCATAGCCGAGGAAAATCTTCAGCTTGCCCAGTTCGGCCGTAACTTCTTCAGCCTGAGCCAGCTTCAGCATTGCTTCGGGGGTGGGGCGTATGTCGTTGGGGTTAGTTGGCATTGAGTAATCTTTATTTTATTTCCGGGTCATACGATTCCGAACACTCAGCCACCATTGCCGCTTCGTAGATGGTTTCCGGCGCAATGTCCACTCCACCCGGCCAGCAGAGCACACCAAGCTCCCGGTTGAGGTCAACGGCATCGAAATAGCTTTTATCGGTAAAACGGCTGAACACTCCTCCACGGGAGGCGTATGAGGCCAGATCAACGATACCTCTGCGACCATTATCAAACTCCAGCTCTAGAATATATCCGTCCATTTTTTTGAAACTTATTATGTCATGCCACATGATTTAACCCCCTATCGTAATGGAGCAATTGGTTCCAGAGGTTTGAAGTCCATTGCCAACTCCCAATTTTTCAACAACTCTTCCTGATGGAGAGAAGCCCATTCCATGACGATGCCCAAAGCCCGAGGCGGGAATGTTCCGCCAATAATCGAAAGATCCTTGATTCTTATGGAAATTTTGTCGTTTCCATAACGAGCATGGAAATGAGGTGGGTTATGCTCGTCATGGAACATCGCGATGATGATGCCGTAGAATCGTGATATTTCGGGCATTGATGGGCTCCTGTGATGCATTTCTCGAACCATTCTGGATACGCGGAGTGTTGATAACTCACACCAAATTATCATATTTTGGTGAGTTCAGCCGCCAAAATCAATTAAAATTGGCGATTTGAGTTTAAATCTACTTCTCCCCATCCAAAGCCACATTCAACACAAGTACATTCACCCGCAGCGCCCCCATAAAACCAAACTGACGCTCTTCTATCTGTTTGCCGACAACTATGCGCAGCTGTTCTTCACTGATCCCACGCGCCTTGGCGATGCGAGGCACCTGCAGCAGGGCCGATTCAGGAGTGATGTGCGGGTCGAGTCCGCTGGCCGAGGCCTGCACCAGGTCGGCTGGAACCTTGCCAGTCACGCCGCTGTCGCGGAGCGCCTTGACCCGGTCGCCGACTGTCTTCAGGTAATCGGGGTTGGTCGGGCCAGCATTGGAACCGCCCGAGGCCATTGAGTTATAGCCAAAGTCGGTGGATGCGGAGGGACGCGGCCAGAAATATTTCGGGTCGGAGAAGGGCTGGCCGATCAGGGTTGAGCCAATTTCTTTGCCCCCCTTGTCGGATATGAAACTTCCCGCAGCCTGTTTGGGAAAGAGCGCATAGGCTACGCCGGTGACGATGGCCGGATAGATGCCGCCGCAGATGATGGTTAAAATGATGAAGAGCAGAATTGCCGGTTTTATTTCGTTCATGGGTTTTCTCCTTTGTTTTTACTTCCCCCTTTGCAAAGGGGGGGTAACATCGTTACACCATCATCCCAATAACCATATCAATCACCTTGATCCCGACAAACGGGGCAATCATGCCACCTACTCCGTAGATCAGCAGGTTGTGGACCAAGAGCTTCTCAGCCGGCATGGGACGGAACTTGGTCCCCTTCAGGGCCAGCGGCACCAGCATCGGGATGATGATGGCATTGAAAATAACTGCTGACAGGATAGCGCTGAACGGGCTGGCTAGCCCCATAACGTTCAGTACGCCCAGCTGGGGATAGATCGAAAGCAGTGCCGCCGGGATTATGGCAAAGTACTTGGCGATGTCGTTGGAGATACTGAACGTGGTCAAATTGCCGCGCGTCATCAGGATCTGTTTGCCAACTTCAACGATATCAAGCAGTTTGGTCGGATTGCTGTCCAGATCGATGATATTGGCCGCCTCTCTTGCCGGTTGGGTGCCGGTGTTCATGGCAACCGCCACATCGGCCTGGGCCAGAGCCGGAGCGTCGTTAGTGCCGTCGCCGGTCATGGCGACCATAAAGCCCTGTTCCTGGTACTCGCGGATCAGGCGCAGTTTCTCTTCGGGCTTGGCCTGGGCCAGAAAATCATCCACCTGGGCCTCGGCGGCGATGGCAGCGGCGGTCAACGGGTTGTCACCGGTGATCATCACGGTTTTTATGCCCATACTGCGCAGCTGGAGGAAACGCTCCTGAATACCTGCTTTGACGATGTCTTTCAGGTTGATAACTCCGAAAATTTCGCCATCTTTGCAGACTACCAGCGGCGTGGCACCGGCACGGGCAACACGATCGACAACTTCGGCAAGGTCAGCGGGAATGGCTGTACAACCCAGTTTTTTGACAAACGCAATAGTCGAGTCAGAAGCACCCTTACGGTACTGGTTGTCAGCCAGGTTTATACCGGAGAGGCGTGTGTCGGCACTGAACTCCACCACCTTGGCCTCCTTGGGTGTCTCCCTGCTCAGGCCATATTTATCTTTTGCCAACAGCACAACGCTGCGCCCTTCCGGGGTCTCATCTGCCAGTGATGCCATCAGGGCTGCCTCGGCCAGTTCCCGCTCGTTTTGCCCGCCTACCGGCACAAAGGCCACCGCCTGGCGATTGCCATGGGTTATGGTGCCGGTCTTATCCAGCAGCAGCACATTGACATCACCCGCCGCCTCAATGGCGCGGCCGGACAGGGCAATGACGTTCTTCTGAAATAGCCGGTCCATACCGGCGATGCCGATAGCTGGCAACAGCGCTGCGATGGTAGTCGGTGCCAGACAGACGAATAAGGCCACCAGGACCGTCAGCGACACCGGTGTGCCATGGCCGGCCACTTTGACACTGTAGATCGAGAGCGGACTGATGTTGGCGCAGACCAGCAGAAAGACCAGAGTCAGGGCGATCAACAATATCTCCAGAGCTACCTCGTTGGGAGTTTTACGCCGTTTTGCACCCTCAATCAGACCGATCATGCGGTCCAGGAAGGTTTCTCCCGGATTGGCGGTAATCCTGACGATAATGGCGCTGGAAATGACCGTGGTGCCACCGGTGACGGCACTGCGATCCCCGCCCGATTCGCGAATCACCGGGGCTGACTCTCCGGTCACTGCCGACTCGTTGATCAGGGCTGCTCCGGCCACGACGTCGCCATCGCCGGCGATCATTTCATTGGCCTCTACCAGAATTAAATCACCTTTGCGGAGCTGGCTGGCACCAACAGTGGTGAAGTTACCTCCAAATTCCGGTTTTTCCACCTGTTTGGCAGTTACATCGGTGCGGCTTTTGCGCAAACTTGCGGCACGAGCCTTGCCACGCCCCTCGGCCAGCGCCTCGGCAAAGGTTGAGAAAATAACGGTCAGCCAGAGCCAGATGGAAACACTGCCGGTAAACCAGGCCGGTTCTTTGTTGGCGCCTGTCAGTGACATGACAAAGGTGACCAGGGTGATAAGGCTGGCAATCTCGACACAGAGCATGACCGGGTTGCGCCAGAGCGTGCGAGGATCAAGCTTTTTAAGTGAATCAATCAGAGCGCCCTTCATGAGTTTAGCATCGAAGGCCGATTTCGGTTGTTGGATAGATTTTGACATGACTTAGTTACCTCCCAGCATGGTCAGATGTTCAACTATCGGTCCCAAAGCCAGAGCAGGGAAGAAGGTCAGTGCTCCAACAATCAGAATTACCAGCGTCAGCCAAATGGCAAAGGGTGCCTTGTCGGTCGGCAAGGTGCCGAGACTGGGGGGGATGTACTTCTTTTCGGCCAACGAACCGGCCATGGCCAGTACCGCGATGGCCGGGACATACCGGCCAATGGTCATAGCCAGTGAGCCGAACAGGTTGTAGAAATTGACGTTGGCGTTCAACCCGGCAAAGGCACTGCCATTATTATTGGCCATCGAAGCCAGGGCATAAAGCACCTCCGACAATCCATGGGCACCCGGATTGGACATGGAAGCCACCGCTTGCGGAGTGATCATGGCTATGCCGGACAGGATCAAAACTGAAACCCCGGCGGTCAGGATGACGAGAATCGACATCCACATCTCGCGTACCTCGATCTTTTTGCCCAAATACTCGGGTGTCCTGCCGATCATCAACCCGGAGACAAACACTGCGATGATAGCGAAGGCCAGCATGGTGTAGAGACCGGAGCCGACTCCTCCGAAGATGATTTCGCCCAGTAAAATCAGGGAGAGCGGGATCATGCCGCCGATTGGCGTCAGCGAATCATGCATGGAGTTGACCGCGCCGCAAGAGGTGCCGGTGGTGGCAACGGTGAAGAGGTTGCTCCCGGCCATACCGAAGCGAACCTCCTTTCCTTCCATGTTGATGCTTTGTACCCCCAGTTTGGCCACCAGCGGATTACCACTGCTCTCAGCGAATTGCAGAACACCAAAACAGCCCACGAGTACCACCAGCATCACCCCCAAGAGCATCCACCCCTGACGGGTGTTACCCACCATGACACCAAAGGTATACGTCAATGCGCCGGGGATCAGCAGGATCAGCAGTATCTCCAGCATATTGGAAAGTGGTGTGGGATTCTCAAAAGGATGGGCTGAGTTGGCATTAAAGAAGCCGCCGCCATTGGTGCCCAGTTCCTTGATCGCTTCCTGGGAGGCCACCGGCCCCATGGGGATGGTTACCTCTTTGACGATCACGTTCTCAGTAACCGGTTTGTCGGCGGCATCCTTGATCAGGTTCCCCTTGTCGTCCATCTTTGGCTTGTCATAGCTGGTGGACTGGATCAGCGGCACTGTTTTGTAGGCGCTGAAATTCTGAATCACTCCTTGGGAAACCAGTAGCAGAGCACCGATAATAGAGATGGGCAGCAGGATATAAAGGGTAGAGCGGGTCATATCGACCCAAAAGTTGCCGAGCAGGGAGGTTTTGCGCCGCACAAAGCCGCGGATCACGGCGATGGCGATGGCGATGCCGGTGGCGGCGGATACAAAGTTATGCACCGCCAAGCCTACCATCTGGGTGAAGTAGCTGGCCGCCTGTTCGCCCATATACGCCTGCCAATTGGTGTTGGTGGTGAAACTGACCGCCGTGTTGAGCGCCAATTGCCAGGTAAATGCCGGAATTTTCTGCGGATTGAGCGGCAGCAGATGCTGGGTCAATAGCATTATAAAGAGTCCCACGAACAACACCAGGTTGAAGAGCAGTACGGAGCCTGCGTAGTGCTTCCACCCCATTTCTTTTTCAGGATTCACCCCGCTGATGCGGTAAATCACCTTTTCGCAGGGCACAAAGAGCGGTGACAGGAAAGTGCATTCTCCCTGAAAAACCTTGGCCATGAAACTGCCCAACGGCCTGATCAGAGCAAGTAATACGAGGAAAAGGAGGATTGTTTGCAGCCATTCATGCATGTTCATGTTTTGCTCTCCCTGTTCGCTTCATCGATGTGAAGCAACTGTTTGGCGATGGCTATCGGAATTACTACCCATTCGTTATTCCGGCGGTCAAAAACCGGTACTTTGCCATGTTCATAAGCCGGAGGGGGAATGATCGTCATTCCCTCTTCATACTGAAGCATATCAAGCTCTTCGAAAGTTTCACCTTCATAGATGCCGTTTTCGCAATTAAATAGATAGGTTTTCATAATTGACCATGCCCTTTCTCTGTAGTGCTTTATGATCTCAAGATAGCAGTGAAGAGGTAAATTGGGTGTCAAAATAGGTGGAGAGAACGTCAAGAAAACATCAAGATACGTTTTTTTGCATTGATGAGGATTGTTTGAGTCGTGCTGACGGTAGGCAGGCTTTTGCCGGTTTTCTGTTTACACGGCGATGAAAACTGGTAGACTCTCGCCTTATCGCGCACAAGGAGAACTGTGATACAATGACCTGCCGCTATTTCAAGGTCGCTCATCGCGACATGGTTTTTCTCAAATTTATCCTGGAGGCATATGAGGGGATGAATGTCATGAGTACCGTTGATAACAAGGCCGGAATTATCCGCATCGCCATTATGCCCGGTTTTGTCGCTGATATGGATGAACTGCTGGCTGACCTGGGGCGACAGGTGCCGATGGAGCCGACCGAGTGGCGTGATGAACTCTGTACTTTCTGAACAAAACAACAGTAGAGGCCGCTATGCACTTACCCTGCTGCTCGCCGTCAATCTGCTCAACTACGTTGATCGTCAGGCGCTCTACGCGGTGTTCCCCCTGATCAAGGCCGACTTGAATCTCTCCGACACCAGCCTCGGCTTCCTCGGCAGCGCCTTTATGCTCTGTTATATGCTCGCTGCTCCTCTTATCGGACGATTGGGTGATCGCGGCAACCGTGCCCGTCTAGCTGCGGGTGGTCTCGCGGTCTGGAGCCTGGCAACGATGCTGTCCGGTTTGGCGGGGTCCTATCGCATGCTGCTGGCGGCACGTTCACTGGTGGGGGTGGGGGAGGCCAGTTTCGGCACGGTGTCGCCCGGTCTGCTGTCGGACTATTTTCCCCGTGAGAGTCGTGGGCGGATGTTGTCGCTCTTCTTTATCGCCATCCCGGTCGGGAGCGCTCTTGGCTATATCCTCGGCGGACAGCTCGGGCAGGCGTTCGGCTGGCAGACGGCCTTTCTGCTGGTTGGGCTGCCGGGGCTGTTTCTGGCGCTGCCGCTCTATTTTCTGCACGATCCACGTCAGAAGGGCCTTCAGGCAGAGTCACACCGGCCCGAACCTCTCTTTGCCGAACTTTGCCGCTTCTGGCAGAACCGCTCCTATGTCCATGCAACGCTGTCAATGGCCGCCATGACCTTTGCGCTCGGTGGTCTTGCCCAGTGGGCCCCTTCCTTTCTCCACCGCTCCTTCGGTCTCGAGGTCGCTCGCGGCAATACCCTGTTCGGAATGATCACGGTCGCTGCCGGTATTGTCGGCACCATGTCCGGCGGCTGGCTTGGCGATTATTTCCAACGCCGCTCTGCCACCGGCTACCTGTACGTTTCCGCATTCGGTTTTCTCATCGGCGCACCGCTGATGATTCTGGCGTTGACAACCTCGAATCTCACCATCTGCCTGGCCGCCATATTCGGTGCCGAGCTGTTCCTCTTTCTCAATACCGGCCCGCTCAATACCGTGCTGGTAAATGCTGTGTCTCCGGGGCGGCGCGCCATGGCTTTTGCCATCAACATTTTTGCCATTCACGCGCTCGGCGATGCCATATCACCGGCCATTATCGGTTCTCTGTCTGATCAGTGGGGGTTGTCGCGGGCGCTGCTGATTACGCCGCTGGCGGTACTTGTTGCCGCCGGCTTTGCCTTTTGGGGCGGGCGGTATGTTGAGGGGGATCAGGTATTAAGCGATGAGTGATGAGGGGCTAATTAAACCACTAACACTTGAAGGCCGCGTCCTGCGCCTGACACGTAAACGAATGTAAGCTCTGCCGGTTTTGCCTTCGCCTCTCCTGGTCGATAATCACTTATATATTCATAGCGGAATGACTTGATCCTGCTGTTTGGCGGCAATTCCAGACCCTCAGGAAGATCCCGGAGCCCCGGCCAGGAGCAGTGCTGTTGCTGGTCGGCGATAAAGGAGGGGAGCTTCCCCATCAGCGGCATCTCGACGTGGCAATAATCGAAAAACAGGGCATCGTGCAGTCTCGCTCGCTCTTCTGCGACCAACAACAGCGCTTCCGCAAGTCGCGCAAAAAGCTCGAAAACCCTCCGGCAGGAGAGGCTGGAGAGGTTTTCGGTGCCGGCCTGACGCGCCATCAGGTCGAGAATCCCGGAAAACGGTGTATGGCGCTCCAAAACGGTAAAAGCTGCTCTCAAACCGCCATGTCTGCTGAACAGGTCAAGCAGTCGCCCGATCGTTTCGATCCGGCAGATATCTTGATATGAAAGCCACGGATTGTGCAGGATTGTGTAGGGGGGCGCTGCGGAAAAGGCATATCCGTCACGGGCGGCAATTGACCGCATCGGCGCACCTTTGAGGACTTTAAGCGGTTCGATCTGAATCATATCCGGCTTCAGAGCTGCAATGGCCTGCAGGGATTCCAGGAAGCGAGGGTAATCCTCCCCCGGCAGGCCAGCCACCAGGTCGAGGTGCAGTTCGATCCGTGTTTCAGCCTTGAGTCGCCGCACGTTTGCAAAGATGCGCTCCAGATCCGCCGTTCGTCCAACTTGTTCGAGTGTTTCTGCTGACGACGACTGGACGCCGATTTCAAAATGAAAGGTCTGCTCCGGAACGCGCGCCAGGGTCAGCAGATTCTTCTCCGTCAGAAGGTCGGCGGCGATTTCAAAATGAAAGCGGCTCCCCCGGTTATGCTCCAGTATGAACGCCCAGATGGTGTCCGCGCGTGTGGCGTCATAATTAAAGGTGCGGTCCACCAGTTTTATCTGGGCGACACCGCTGGTCATCAAAAAGAGCAGATCTTTCTGTATCCTCTCCAGGGAGAAAGAACGCACTGCCCCTTCAACTGACGAAAGGCAGAACGCGCAGGAGAACGGACAGCCGCGAGATGTTTCGTAATAGACCAGCGGCTTGGCTAAATCCACCAGCCCCGCTGCAAACGGTGAGGGGAGTGAGTCAAGCAGCAATTGCGTGCGGCGTAACGGCCCTGCTGCCGTGTCACTGCCGTCACTGAAAAACAGGTTTTCGATCTCAGCCAGGCGCTCCTGCCGCAGAGATATCGGATCATCCAGCAGTGCTATAATCAGTTGCCTGAACGTCTCTTCTCCCTCCCCCTTGATCACGAAATCAACTGCAGGGTTGTCATGCATAAGATCGAAGATGCCGAAGGAAACTTCCGGCCCACCCAGAACGATCATCGTCTCCGGTACAATCATTTTGATGTCGGAAATGACTTTCAGCGTCAGTTCGATATTCCAGATGTAACAGGAAAAGGCGATCAGATCAGCCTGCTCGGCCATGACGAGTTTGAGGAGATGCTCGCGCGGTTCATTGACAGTCCATTCGCGGATAGTGAAATCGGCATCAGGGATATCACGGCAGTACGCGGCAAGGCAGGGGAGCGCCAGCGATGCGTGCGAGTATTTGGCGTGCAGGGTGGTGAGAAGTATTTTCATAAGTTGGGGTTTGCGCAACTCCTGACATTAGAATGGTATCGTATATCTGCCGTCTTTACTCTGAATCCTGGTATTGAATGTTTCTGAAAGCCTGTTCAGTTTTTCAATAACGGCTGCACCCTTTGCCCCCGTCAACAACTGCGGCTGAAAACTGACCCGCCGGTTTTGGACATCGAGCGGCAGAATTTCGGCTTCCCGTCGATCTTCGGCGAATGTAAGGCGGAGTATGGCGCTGACGTCTGCAACAGAACTCTTGCTGGCAAAGGTGAAGTTACCGAGACTGTAAAAAATAATGCCGCTCTTGTAGCGCTCAACCCCCTGTAGTATGTGTGGATGATGTCCGATAATGACATCCGCCCCGGCTTCGATGGCGCTGTGGGCAGCATTGCGCTGATACTGCTGCACAGTTTCGGTCGCCTCTTTTCCCCAATGAAAGGAGACGATGACGTAATCTGCCTGACTGCGGGCGCCGGCTATATCGGCAATCACCAGCTTTTCATAACCGGGCGCAGTCCCTGGTCGGTCCTGCCGGGCAAAAAACTCTACCGGTTGAGTTAATGAGAAAGCAAGAAAGGCAATTTTTTTGCCTTTAATGGAATAGAGCGCCATTTTCCGGGCCTCTGAGAGGCTTTCGCCGGCGCCTATCGAGGCGATGCCATTATCACTCAGGTGCTGAAGTGTCTCTGCCAACGCTTCAGCGCCAAAGTCCATGCTATGGTTGTTGGCGAGTGTTACCAGATTGAAACCGGCGTTCCTGAGAGCTTTCGCAACCGGCGGTTCTGCCCGGAAGCGATATTTCTTTTCGGAATATTCCTTTCCGCCTGTCGCAATGGGTGATTCAAGGTTGGCAAGGTTGATATCGCCCGCTGCCAGTTCTTTTCTGACGCCATTGAACGGGTGGTCATACCCTTTCTGCCGCAGCAGTGGCGCCCATTTTCCGGCAAGCATGATGTCGCCCACCGCATTGATGATAATCTCCTCCGCATGCAGCTGCAGCGGCTGGCAGAGGAGTGTGGCAAGCATAAGAATGTACGTCAGAATTGGTTTCATCGGGCTCTTTTGCATTGACGTGTACCGGCGCAAGTGCTACAAAATACACGCTTACTATCTAAAAATAAAGGTGTTTCCCCATGCTTGATATGAAATACATTCGTGAAAATCTGGATGAGACTGAGCGGAGTCTCTCTACCCGAGGCGGTCAATCCTATCTCGGCGGCTTCAGTGACCTTGATGAACGTCGCCGTGCGCTGCTGAAAGAGGGCGAGGCGCTCAAAGCGCTGCGCAACTCCGTCTCGGATGAGATCGGTCGCACCAAAGACAAAAGTCAGGTTCAGGACAAGATCCTTGAGATGCGTGAAGTCTCCCAGAAAATAAAGAGTCTGGACGAGGAACTGAATCAGGTTGATGCCGAGCTGAATTTATTCCTGTTGACGGTACCGAATATTCCTCATGCAGCAACTCCGGTCGGCACTTCCGAGAACGACAATGTTCTGGTCAGATCATGGGGCGACCCCATAACATTGCCATTTGATGCGATGGCGCATTGGGACCTCGGCGAGAATCTCGGCATCCTTGACTTTGAACGGGGCGCCAAGATAACCGGTGCGCGTTTTACGCTCTATCGTGGCTCCGGTGCCCGGTTGGAGCGGGCTCTGCTTAATTTTATGCTCGATCTGCATACCGACAGCCACGGTTATCTGGAGGTATTGCCACCTTTTATGGTAAATCGGGAGTCAATGCAGGGAACCGGGCAGCTCCCCAAATTTGAAGAGGATCTGTTCAAGCTGGTCGATCCCGATTTTTTCCTGATTCCGACCGCCGAGGTGCCGGTAACCAATATCCATCGCGGCGAAATTCTCAAAAAAAGCGACCTCCCGATCAGCTATTGCGCGTATACCCCCTGCTTTCGCCGCGAGGCCGGTTCGTACGGGAAAGATACCCGTGGTCTGATTCGTCAGCATCAGTTTAACAAAGTTGAACTGGTAAAATTCGTCCACCCGACCGAATCGGATGCCGCTTTGGAAACATTGACCGGGCATGCCGAAAAGGTACTGCAGCTGCTCGGCCTGCCGTACCGCGTTATGGCCCTCTGCAGCGGTGATATCGGCTTCTCAGCGGCAAAAACCTACGATATCGAAGTCTGGCTGCCGGGGCAGAGCTGTTACCGCGAAATTTCCTCGTGCAGTACGTTCGGCGACTTTCAGGCACGCCGTGCGTCGATCCGCTTCCGTGAGGACGAAAAAGCCAAGCCGGAGTTTGTCCATACTCTGAACGGTTCAGGTCTTGCCGTGGGGCGTACCGTGGTAGCGATTCTGGAAAACTATCAGCAGGAAGACGGCTCAGTCTGTATACCTCCGGTTTTGCAGCCGTATATGGGCGGTCTGGAGCGAATTACGCGTTTGTAGGCGGTTAGTATTTGAAAATCTGAAACAGCTGTGTTATAAAGTCCGCCATGACATTGGAGAGGTGGCCGAGTGGTTTAAGGCAGCGGTCTTGAAAACCGCCGAGTGTAACAGCTCCGTGAGTTCGAATCTCACCTTCTCCGCCATAAATAAAAACAGCGGTTAGCTTTAAAAGAGCTGGCCGCTTTTTTTATGCAGAAAACTGGCTGTGGGACACATACGGGACAAATGAAATTATATCGATGCGCGGGGCTGTAACAAAAATCAACTTCGTCATTTTACGTTCTCCAGGACGAAAACCCCTGCCTGAGTAATACAAAGCCCTGCTGTTCCCGGATGGAAATCGGGAGTATGTAACCGGCGGCCTTTTTTTGTTTCTGATTCTTGCGCTTCATGGTTTCTTGTTGTATCTTATTGCAACGGAGGTGCACCATGACTGCTTTAAAATACGTGGTTTATCAAGAGGGCAAGTATTACGTTTCACAATGCCTCAATGTCGATGTTGCCAGTTTTGGCAAAACGATCGATGAGGCGGTGAAAAACCTTGCCGATGCCGTCGAGCTGTATTTGAGGGATGATTTACCGGCAGCGCCGTACATGTTCCATGAGGTAGGAAACGCATTGATCGGAGAGTTTGCCGTCAATGCCTAAACTCTACACCTCACGGCATATCATAAGCGTTTTGATAAAAAATGGCTTTTATGAGGTATCACAGTCCGGCAGCCACAAGAAGTTTTACAACGGCATCTCTACAACCATAGTTCCGGCTGGAAAGCGTGAAATTCCCATCGGTACATTCCTTTCAATAGTCAGGCAGTCAGGAGTATCACGGACTGAATTTGATAAATGACTGTCAGCGGGGAGTGATCGAGATGAAACATTACGGCTTTGATGTTTTTTGGAGTGATGAGGATGGCGGCTATATTGCCACATGTCCGGACTTTCCCGGCCTGTCAGCTTTCGGGGAGAGTGAGGAACAGGCATTGAGCGAGGGCAAAGCGGCCTTGCGGCTGTTCCTGGAATCGATACAGACCGAAGGGAAGCGAGCGCCACGGGCTACAACTCTGCAAAAGTTTCGACGGCCTTTCAGCAGATCGACAGCACGGCGGGCGGTTGCAGCATAACGGCGGTAATGTCAGTATTCCGTTTAATTCAATGAAAATTATTGTATCCGCTACTAAAAATATATTCCGTGCAATTTAAACCGTCAATCGTGTTCAGTGCATTTTCAGTGCATTTAATGTCAACAACAGTCAATAATAAATAGAACTCACTAATAAAATAAATGGAGTAAATAGCTGAATGTATTATGATAGTCTATTGTATCCAGTTGTAAATAATAGGTTTTTACCAGACTTGAAAACCGCCGAGTGTAACAGCTCCGTGAGTTCGAATCTCACCTTCTCCGCCATTAAAAAACAAGCGGCTCGCTTACATGGGCAGCCGCTTTTTTGTTAATACTGCACGAAATTTCTCCAAAACAATCAAAGAAAGCGGGGTGAGACATGCCGAGATCAATGGCAATAAATCGGATAGAGCAACAAATTGAGGCACTGCCACCGGTTGAGCAGATCATGATGCTTGAGCGTATAGTTCAACACCTTAAACAGCTTCTATTAGCTCAGCCTATCACTGTTGCACCACAAAAAGAAGGCAAAGGGATCGCAGAAAAACTGAATCAAGTTTATAAAACCGAGACATCCCGTTTGGATCCTCAGTTAATTAATGCCCAGTGCACCTCTTTTAGTCGGGATGAGTGGTGATGAAACGCGGTGAAATATGGTGGGCTGATCTCCCCGACCCGGTAGCCTCGGAACCTGGGTATCGTCGGCCACTTGCCATTATCCAAGTTGATGAATTTAACCGGAGCCGTATCAACACGGTCATGGTCGTTGTTCTGACAACAAACCTTCGGCTTGCCGAGGCTCCGGGAAATGTTCTGTTAAAATCAGTGCAAACCGGGTTGCCTAAAGATTCAGTGGCTAACGTTTCTCAAGTACTAACAGTGGATAAGTCCTTTTTGACTGAAAAAGCTGGTAAATTGCGAAAGTTGGAACTACAGAAGATTGAGTCCGGATTACGACTGGTATTGGGTCTGTAATTCTTGAGTGATGTACGGATGAGATGAGTATTTTGAGACTTAAATAAAGGCGAGATAAGTAGGAGTCCCGGAATTCCCCCGAAAGGAAGATAACCATGAAAGTTTATATGCCTGGGCGTGCTTTGGCTGTTATAGCTCTCTTGCTCCTCATGATGGCTTGTGCCGCTTCAAAGCCTGGCTTACGAGCATACCGCCAGGGTGACTATGCTGCTGCAATAAAGGAGAGTACACCTCATGCAGAAAATGGAGATGCATACTCTCAATGGCTGCTTGGTTCCTCCTACGCTAATGCCGAACCACCAATTAAAGACATTCGTGAAGCAGAGCGATGGATAAAAAAAGCGGCTGATCAAGATTTTGTTCCGGCAATGGTGGACCTGGCAAAAATAAGTTTATTTTATGACTCTGTGAAAAATGAACAGGTTGCGTATGGATGGTATCAGAAAGCCGCCAATTATGGTAATTCTGAAGCTCAATTCATGCTGGGCTTATATAGCTTCTCAGGAACAGGGGGATCTGCCAAAGATGATGTAAAAGCATTTACGTGGTTGCTGCTCTCGGCAAAACAGGGGCATCCGCTTGCTAAATTGATGTTGGAAAAAAGTAAGGATAAAATCAGCCAGATGGACCTTGGAAAAGCACAACAGATGGCAAGTGAGTGGAGACCGATCAACACCAAAAAGGAGGAATAGGGCCTGCATGCTTCAGGTCTTTTCCTCGTTTTATAAATGGTTCTGAAAGTATAACGTTTTAGTGGTCCCTACGTGAAAACCACCCGTTGTCGGTTGCAAGGAGGCCGAAGTCCTTGTCTGGATAGCGGCCTTTTTTCATGAATAATTCTATAATTGAGAAGACCGCTTTGTCAAAGATTATGGTATATAGCCACTATGACCAGAACACTTTTCTCCATAATCGGTACTATTCTTTCGCTGGCACTCATGCTGAATGGTTGTGCCGCAGTCTATGTGCCGGTCAGCTGGGATTACAGCACCGAAGTACAGAAACTGTCTCGTTCAGATATGCTGCTGGTGATACTGTATGACCGCTACGACCCGGACCGGCAAACCCTGCGTGGCACCGGAGCTTCGTTTCAGGAGGTGCTCATGCCGGTCGAAGTCAAGCACCATCTCGGTGCCTACCGTAAAGATACGCAGCTTATCTACCGTAATCTCTACAACGAGTATACGACTGCCCGTTTACGCGAACTGCTCGTTCACGAATTTGCCCATCATATCTGGTTCACTTCCATGACACCGGCCCAGCGTGAGCAATGGGAAGAGCACCTGGTGCGCAATCCGAGCCCTGTGCAGGTCATGGTGCGCCGTGCTTACGGTAGGTCAACTGATTACGCAGCTGAGGATTTCGCCTTTACGGTTGAGTCCGCCCGGCCAGTCGATATCAAGGAGCTCGCCGATATTGGTGTGATTACGATCAAGGAGCGTGACACGCTGCTTGCAATGGGGATTCCGCACCACGTCGGGTCGCCTCAATGTGGTCCTGGGCCTTGCGCGTCAAGAGAACGCCAATTTAATTGACTATGCCTCGTATAAAGTGATAAGAATCGGGCACTAATCATGTTGCGCGACTATACAATTGAGATAATGGAGATTGATTATGGCGAGAGAATTTGAAATATGTAAATCCAGTCACTTAAAGGCGGGCTCATCTTTTGCCCGACCGACTCAGATTTTTCCTAACAATGTAAATATCAATGATCCTGCAATTACTGTAATGACTGATCTGAGCAAAGTTTCAATGGTCGTTACCCGTCCCAACATAACCATGGATACTGCTAATGCGAAGATGATCCGGTATGGAGTGCGAATGTTGCTGGTTTTGGACAGTAACGATAATATTGCAGGAGTGTTGACTGCGTCTGACATATTGGGTGAAAAACCGATACGTTTTCTGCAAAACATGGGGGGCACCCATGCGGATATTCTGGTGCGTGACCTTATGAAACCGCAGCGTGAACTGGAAGTATTCAATATTGAAGATGTTAGAAACGCAAATGTGGGCCAGATAGTTGCGTCACTCAAAGCAGCTGGCAGGCAGCACGGATTGGTCGTTGCCGAAGGTAATGATGGCAAACAGACGGTGTGCGGTATATTTTCAGTCACTCAGGTAGCCCGTCAATTACGCTTGGGATTAGATGAAATGTTTTCAGAAGTAGAGGCAGTTGTTTCCCTCAGTAACTAATCTAATCTGCGGCGACATATCACCTTCAACACTACTATAAAATCGAGCGGCTGACCTTTAAATGGGTTGCCGTTTTTTTTTTGTCAAAATCAAAGTATCCACTGTTACATTTGTGATCAGGGAGGCACACATGCCGGAACTTCCGGAAGTTGAAGTAACCCGCCGCCGGCTGGAGCGGGTACTGGTGGGAAAACGCTTCACGCAGGTGGTGCTGCGTGTGACAAAATTGCGGCTTCCGGTGCCTGCAGAACTTGCGGAGATAGTACCGGGTTTGACACTGCAGGCCATTACCCGGCGCGGCAAGTACCTGCTGTTCGACTGCGGCAGCGGCTGGCTGCTGGTACATCTCGGCATGACCGGTTTTTTGCGGCTGCTCCGTGGTGCCTCGCCGCCGGGAAAACATGATCATCTCGATTTTTTCTTTGTTGACGGCTCCCTGCTCCGCTTTCATGATCCACGCAAATTCGGCATCGTTACCTGGTTTACCGGTGATCCGAAACAGCAGCGACTATTGGCAGAGATCGGGCCGGAACCGCTGACGGGTGCGTTTAACGGCGTATACCTCTTCAACTCGGCCCGAGAGCGGAAAGTTGCAGTCAAGCAGTTTATCATGAATAGCTCCGTGGTTGCCGGTGTGGGAAATATCTATGCCAACGAGGCGTTATTCCGTGCCGGTATTCGCCCGGACCGTGCCGCCGGGACGTTGACCGCTCAGGAATGTGCTCTGCTGGCAACGGTTATTCGCGATGTCCTGGAAGAATCAATCGGTTCAGGGAGCACCTGCCGGGTTGCCGAGGGAACGGTGGACTATCATCCTCTCAACCTCAAGGTTTACGGGCGAAGCGGTGATACGTGTTCCGTGTGCGGGGAGCGCCTTGAAGAAATCCGGCTCGGAAACCGGAGCAGCGTATTTTGCCGCAGCTGTCAAAAGTGAGCAGTGATGGGAAGCCCGCACTACTTTCCCTGTCAATCCGTGTCAGATAAAACCTTGCGATACATCAGCCGGATATGCTATTTTCTACCCCCTTAATCTGCATACCCTATCCTTCAGGAGATACTCCCTCATGGCAGAAAAAAACAACACAGTGGAGAAAAACAAGGCGATTGATCTGGCTTTGAGTCAGATCGAAAAACAGTTCGGTAAAGGCGCAATCATGCGGCTCGGCAATGATGAAGCACTTCCGGGGGTTGAAGCTATCTCCACCGGCTCCATCTCCCTCGACATGGCTCTCGGGGTTGGCGGTGTGCCTCGCGGCAGGGTGATTGAAGTATACGGTCCTGAATCATCGGGTAAAACAACGCTGGCGCTGCACATTGTCGCCGAAGCGCAGAAAACGGGCGGTATTGCCGCTTTTATCGATGCCGAGCATGCCCTTGACATCGGCTATGCCCGTAAGCTTGGCGTAAAAACCGATGATCTGCTGGTATCGCAGCCGGACACCGGCGAACAGGCGCTGGAAATCACCGAAACTCTGGTCAGAAGCGGTGCCATCGACGTTCTGGTTGTTGACTCGGTTGCCGCTCTGGTGCCCAAGGCAGAGATTGAGGGCGATATGGGTGATTCCCATATGGGGCTGCAGGCCCGCCTGATGTCTCAGGCGCTGCGCAAGTTGACCGGCATTATCAGCAAGTCGAACTGCTGTGTCATTTTCATCAATCAGATCCGTATGAAGATCGGCGTCATGTTCGGCAACCCGGAGACGACCACCGGAGGCAACGCGCTTAAATTCTATGCGTCGGTACGCATGGACATCCGCAAGATAGCCACTCTGAAACAGGGAGATCAGATTATCGGTTCCCGCACCCGCGTCAAGGTTGTCAAGAATAAGGTCGCCCCCCCGTTTAAAGAGGTTGAGTTTGATATTCTCTACGGCGAAGGGATTTCGCGTACCGGCGATGTGCTCGACCTGGCGGTGGATAAAAACATTGTTGAAAAGAGCGGTGCCTGGTACTCCTACGGCAAGGAGCGCATCGGTCAGGGCCGCGAGAATTCCCGCACCTGGTTGACCGAGCATCCGGACACGCTGTCTGAAATTGAAGGCCGACTGATGGACCTTCTCAAACCTGCCCCGGCTGTCGATAAAGTCTGATTTTTTCGGACCGGTCCGACTCGTCAGGCCGGTCCGAAAGCTTGAGGTACACCATGGATCTGAACGAAATACTTACCATTGCCTTTAAGGCCAAGGGTTCTGATATTCATGTCAAAACCGGTCTGCCGCCAATTGTCAGGATCGATGGCCGACTGCACCCGATTCCAAACGCCCCGCGTTTATCGCCTGATTTTGTCTCTGATACGGCCAACTCGATGATGAATGATCGTCAGCGGCGCATATTTGAGGAGAATTTTGAAGTCGATCTGGCCTATGCCGTGCCCGGTCTGGGGCGTTTCAGAGTCAGTGTCTACCGTCAGCGCGGCACTGTGGCGATGGTATTCCGATCAATTGCTTTTGTTATTCCGACACTGGAGGGGCTCAATCTGCCTCCCGTTATCCAGAAAGTCTGTAAAGAAGAGCGCGGCCTGATTCTGGTGACCGGAACGACCGGATCGGGTAAGTCAAGTACCCTGGCCGCCATGATTGACGCGATCAATCAATCCCGTACCAGTAACATCATCACTATTGAAGACCCGGTCGAATTTCTGCATCGGGACAACAAGAGCATCATCAGCCAGCGTGAAATCGGCACCGATACCCACACCTTCTCGGCGGCCCTGAAGAGTGCGCTCCGTCAGGATCCGGATGTCATCCTGGTGGGGGAAATGCGCGATTATGAAACTGTTGAAACCGCCATGACAGCTGCTGAAACCGGGCATCTGGTCATGTCCACCCTCCATACCTCGGATGCGGCCGAAACCATTAACCGCATTATCGGGGTGTTTCCTCCGTATCATCAGCGCCAGGTACGGATTCAGCTTGCCAGTATTATCAAGGCGGTTATTTCCCAACGGCTGGTGCCACGGGCAGACGGTAAGGGGCGGGTTCCGGCAGTTGAGGTTATGCTGGCCTCGGCGCGTGTCAGGGAATGTATCGATGACAAGGACAAAACCAAACAGTTAAATGATGCCATTTCGCAGGGGTATGTGTCATATGGTATGCAGAGTTTTGATCAGTCACTGATGAAACTCTTTTCTCACAAACTGATTACATATGAAGAGGCGTTGCGACAAAGTTCCAACCCGGACGATTTTGCCCTCAAGGTGTCCGGCATTTCATCAACTTCCGACGCCTCCTGGGAAGGTTTTGAAAATAAACCTGATGACCCGGCTGTCGAGTTGGAGAAGCTTGATATTGAAAAATACTGAACCGTTACCGTCTGACAAGGTCTACCCGTATACCGTGCGGTTGCTGACCGGTCGGGACTACACGGTTGCCGGAATCCGGAAAAAGCTGATGCTGCGCCAGGTTGCCGGGCAGGATATTGATGACACGATTCTCCGTCTGCAGCGTGAAGGATGGCTTGATGATCAACGCTTTGCCGCCCGGTTTGCCGAGTCTGCACGTGCCTCCGGCCGTTATTTCGGAGCCCGTCTCCGCTTGGAGATGCGCCGGCGCGGATTCGATGCGGATGTCGTCAATGAAATTCTGGCACCGCTTCTTACCGGGAGCGATGAAAATTCCGAGGTCAGGTCGGCGGCAGAGCGACGCTCCCCCGGATTTTCCTTTTCAAAGGCGAATGAGCGAGATAAGCGACGAATGATCGGGTTTCTACAGCGGCGTGGTTTCGGGCTGTCAGCGATAGTGCGGGCGTTACGGAGTGACGAATAAATAATACCAATTCCAAATCAAAGCTCCATCTTCGTTGGCTCGTCTTCGGCTCCTCAGCATACTGTTTGTATGCCTTCGTCGCCTCATTCCTCGCCGCCTTGATGGCATCTTTAATTTGAAATTTGAATAATCTAGCGAGGGTGTTATGACAGGAACAGAAATTCGGGCACGTTTTCTAACGTATTTTGCCGATCGTGGTCACACGGTTGTATCAAGTTCGGGGATTCTCCCCAAAAACGATCCGACCCTGATGTTTGCCAATGCCGGTATGAACCAGTTCAAGGACTGTTTTCTCGGTCTGGAGGATCGGGGTTATTACCGGGCGGCCAGTTCACAGAAGTGTGTCCGTGCGGGCGGTAAGCATAATGATCTTGAAAATGTCGGTCGGACGGCACGGCACCATACTTTTTTTGAAATGCTGGGGAATTTTTCTTTCGGTGATTATTTCAAGAAAGAGGCGATCGCCTATGCCTGGGAGTTTCTGACGGTCGAATTGAAACTCGACAAAAGCCGCCTGTATGTAACGGTGTACACCGATGATGACGAAGCGGCCGATATCTGGCATTTCCAGGAAGGCATTCCGCGTGAACGGATTTTTCGCTTCGGCGAGAAGGATAATTTCTGGTCGATGGGCGATACCGGTCCGTGCGGGCCGTGCAGTGAAATTTTCTACGATCAGGGCCCCGAGATAGGCTGTGACCGCCCGGAGTGCAACGTCGGCTGCGATTGTGACCGGTATATGGAAATCTGGAACAACGTCTTCATGCAGTTCAACCGCTCAAGTGACGGTACTCTGACACCGCTGCCGAAACCGTCGGTCGATACCGGCATGGGACTGGAGCGTGTTTCGGCGGTTATGCAGGGTGTCACATCAAACTACGACATCGATATCCTTCAGGGAATAATCCGTCATATCGAACGGTTGACCGGAAAAAAATACGGCGCTGATGAGAAAGACAATATCTCGATGCGGGTTATTGCCGACCACGCCCGTGCCGTGACGTTCCTGATCTGCGATGGTGCACTTCCGTCCAATGAAGGTCGCGGCTATGTGCTGCGGCGTATCATGCGCCGGGCGGCCCGTCATGCCAAGATGCTCGGCTGCGCCGAACCGATGCTGTTCAACATGGTTGATGCGGTGCGTGAAGTCATGGGTGATGCCTATCCGGAGCTGCAGGAACGCGAAGAGTATATCAAAAAGGTAGTACTGGCCGAAGAACAGCGCTTTATTGAAACGCTTGACCGTGGTCTGGCTATTCTCAACGATGAGGTCACCCTGCTGCGTGGTGCCGGCAATACTGTCATTCCCGGTGAAGTGCTGTTCAAGCTGTACGACACCTACGGTTTCCCGACTGATCTGACCGCCGATATCGTCGAGAGTGAAGGTTTTACCATCGATGAAGCCGGTTTTGAAGCCTGCATGGAGCGCCAGAGAGCACAGGCCCGTGAACACTGGAAAGGTTCCGGTGAAGAGGGGATCGCCCTGATCTACAAGGAGCTTCATAACAGCGGCGTGCGCGGACGCTTTGTCGGCTATGACGAAATGTCGGCCTGTGCGCCGGTACTGGCTATTATCCGGGACGGTGTTCGTGTTGAAGCTGCTGTAGCGGGAGATTCTGTGGCGGTGATAACGGAGAAAACCCCCTTTTACGGTGATTCAGGGGGGCAGAAAGGTGACTGCGGTACCATTTCAACCGCTCACGCCCACCTTGTGGTCGATACTGCCAGCCGCCCTTTTCCCGACATGGTTGTGCACCATGCCGTAGTCACAGAAGGGGTTCTCAACGCCGGAGAGACAGCAGACCTGAAAGTGGCGCAGACGGAGCGTGACGCCACCTGTCGCAATCATACCGCGACACATCTTCTGCAGAGCGCTCTGCGCCAGGTATTGGGTGAGCATGTCAAACAGGCCGGATCGCTGGTTTCCCAGGGGCGGCTCCGTTTTGACTTTACCCACTTTTCTGCGCTGACTGATAGTGAGCTTCGCCAGGTCGAGACGATGGTCAACCGGTTGATTATGGCCAATGATCAGGTGATAACGCGTGAAATGAATATCGCTGAAGCGATCGATGCCGGCGCGACCGCACTCTTCGATGAAAAGTACGGAGATTCTGTTCGTGTCGTTGCAGTCGGCGATGTCAGTATGGAGTTATGCGGCGGTACGCACGTGCGGGCTGCCGGCGATATCGGACTTTTCAAAATAGTCTCCGAAGCGGGCATCGCCGCCGGGGTGCGCCGCATTGAGGCATTGACCGGTCTCGGGGCGCTTGATTTTGTCCGCCAAATGGAGGACGAACAGCGGGAAATAGCGGCATTACTTAAATCTGATGCCGGCAATTCACGTGACAGAGTTGAAAAGCTACTGGCACGTCAGAAGGAACTGCAGCGGGAAATTGAAACGTTGCACGCCAAACTTAATGCTGCCGCCTCCGGAGATCTGTTGTCACAGGCGGTTGAACTGCACGGAGTCAAGCTGCTTGCCGTACAGGTCCAGGTTGAGGATATCAAGGCGTTGCGCGAGCTTTCTGATGTACTGAAGGATCGAATCGGCGCCGGGGTGATTGCTCTTGGTGCAGATATTGCTGGTAAGGCTAATCTCCTTGTTGCAGTGACGAAGGATTTGAGCCAAATCATCAAGGCCGGTGACATCATTAAACAGGTTGCCCCCCTCATTGACGGCAGTGGCGGCGGTAAACCGGAACTTGCCCAGGCTGGAGGAAGTCGTCCGGATAAGCTTGTGGATGCGTTGACAGCTGTTTCTTCACTCCTTGCCGGGCGCAATAAATAAGAGGATATCGAGGGGATCTCAGTATGCCGGATCGGCTCTCACATACCAGGAAACACTGCTCACGAACGTCACTGGCAACTATTTTAGTTGTTGATGATGATCCGGTAATTCGTATGATGTGTGAACGGGTTCTCAAAAATTACCGGGTCTTGCAGGCCGGTACCTGTGAAGATGGGCTCCGGATATACGAAACGGAGCACGTTGATCTGATCCTTTCCGATATGCAGATGCCGGGGAAATCGGGAATTGACCTTCTCAGGCAGGTGAAAAATATTGATCCAGCAGCCGCCGTGATCATTATGACCGGATTTGCGGACAAAGAGATCATACTGAATGCTCTTAAAGAAGACGCGGATGATTTTATCAGTAAACCTCTTAATCTGTTGCAAATGGAAACTGCTATTGAAAAAACCCTGGAAAAAAAGGCTCTTAAAGAAGAATTGGTTGACATAAAACATTCTGAAGAACTGAAGAATGTATTTCTTTCTCTGATATCACACAAACTTCGTACCCCGATTACCGGGATTTCTCTCCTGCTGCAGAATTTGCAGTCTGGGATGTTTACTTCGGAAGACCCTATTTTTCTCGATAGCCTTGACATGGCCATCGCAGAGACGCGCTATCTTGACCACCTTGTTGCAGATCTGCTTGCCTTCAGCCAGGTGATGTCGAGTAGTGACGAAATCAGCAAAATTCCGGATGATTTGAATGGAATTGTTGCTGATGTGCTGATGCAGTGTCGGGAAGAGCATGGTATTTTCGATGTAGAGCTTGAGACCGCCCCGCGTACTCTGCCGCCTGTGCTGCTTGATGCTGCAAAGATTCGCTTTGCACTGTATCAGGTGGTGGATAATGCGTTCAAGTTTTCCGGCGAGAAGGGGCACGTTTCTATCAGGATAGGAAGCCACGTTGATACGGTATTCATCGTTGTTTCAGATTCCGGGATAGGAATTCCTGAATTCGAAATAGCCAAGGTGTTTGAAAAATTTTATCAGATTGACCCGGATAACACCGGACAGATACGAGGTTTTGGCCTGGGACTCTTCTATGCCCGTGAATTTGTCAGGCAGCATGGCGGCAGCATCAGTCTCACCAGCGAGGCCGGTTTAGGCACTACGGTGACGATAAGTCTGCCGGTGAATGGGTGATGGGTGAAGGGAATTTCAGGCGTAAGGATCCAGCATGAAACAGTTAATCGAAAAAGCAAATACGCTGATGGAGGCCTTACCGTACATTCGGCGCTTTTCCGGAAAAACCTTTGTCATCAAGTACGGCGGGCATGCCATGGCGGACGAAAAGCTGAAAGAATCGTTTGCACTTGATGTTGTCCTGCTCAAGTCATTGGGGATCAATACCGTTATCGTTCATGGCGGCGGGCCGCAGATCAATGATACGTTGAAGCGATACGGGATTGTTTCCGAGTTTGTGCGCGGCATGCGTGTCACCGACACAGAAACGATGCAGGTCGTCGAAATGGTGCTGGCGGGTCAGGTCAACAAAGAGGTAGTCGGCTATCTCAACCAGCATGGCGGTCGTGCGGTCGGTCTCTCCGGAAAAGATGGTACCCTGCTGCTGGCGAAAAAACTGCTGCAGGAAGTCAAAAATGATGACGGTTCCCATAGTATGGTTGATATCGGCTATGTCGGTGACGTGGTCAAGGTAAACACCGACCTGATCAGCACACTGGAACAGGGGAAATATATTCCGGTTATTGCGCCGATCGGTGTCGGGCCGGAAGGGGAGAGCTACAACATTAACGCCGACCTGGTCGCGGGCAGAGTCGCTGCGGCGCTCAATGCCGAAAAGCTGATCCTGCTGACCGATATCAACGGCGTCAAGGACACCAGTGGCACCCTTCTGGCGAGTCTGACGGTGGCGGAACTGCACCGCCTGATAGAAGAAGAGGCAATCACCGGAGGCATGATACCCAAGGTAATCTGCTGCGCCGACGCGCTCAAGGAGGGGGTCAAAAAAGCACATATCATCGATGGCCGCATGGAGCATGCCGTGCTGCTGGAGATTTTCACGGATGTAGGAATCGGTACGGAGATTACCAAATGAACAGTCAACAATGGATTGAAAAATCTGACAAATATATCATGAAAACATACGGTCGCTACCCGATTGTTCCCGTCAAAGGTAAGGGGTGCCGGTTGTGGGATGCCGACGGTAAGGAGTATCTTGATTTTCTTGGCGGTGTTGCGGTGAACAACCTCGGGCATTGTCATCCAAAGGTGGTCGCTGCCCTGCAAAAGCAGGCTGCCGAGTTGATCCACTGCTCCAATTACTACCAGATTCCCCAGCAGATTGAGCTGGCGGAGCTGCTCTGCAGGCACTCTTTTGCCGATAAGGCCTTCTTCTGCAACAGCGGTGCCGAGGCCAACGAAGCGGCGATCAAGCTGGCGCGTAAACACAGTCGCGACACCTTTGGCCCTGAACGCTACGAGATTATTACCGCCGCCGATTCCTTCCATGGCCGCACCATGGCGACAGTTTCGGCGACCGGCCAGGAAAAGGTGCAGCGCTTCTTTGATCCGCTCCTGCACGGTTTCAAACATGTTCCGTTCGATGATGTCGCCGCGCTGGAAGCGGCGATAACACCAACTACCTGTGCCGTTATGCTGGAGCCTATTCAGGGTGAGGGTGGCGTGAACATGCCGTCACCCGGCTATTTTCAGGCGGTGCGTGAATTATGCGACCGGCATGGCTTGCTGTTGATCTTCGACGAAGTTCAGGTCGGCATGGGGCGTACCGGCAAAATGTTTGCCTATGAACATTTTGATGTGACCCCGGATATCATGACTCTTGCCAAGGCACTGGCCGGCGGAGCGCCAATCGGAACCATGCTGGCAAAGGATACCTTTGCCGCCGCTTTTGTCCCCGGCACCCACGGCTCAACGTTCGGCGGTAACCCGCTTGTCTGCGCCGCTGCCATCGCCACGATCAGGACTATTCTGGAAGATGGCCTGCTCAATCGCTGCGAGGAGATCGGTGACTATCTGACCGGAGAACTGGAAGCACTTGGCCGGAAGTATCCCTTTGTCACCGAAGTGCGCGGAGTCGGCCTCATGATCGGTATGGCGCTGACAATACCGGCGGGAGATATCGTGAAGAAGGGCCATGCCCGTGGTGTTCTGCTCAACGTCACCCATGACTCGGTTCTCCGTTTCGTGCCACCGCTGGTCGTGACCAAGCAGGAAATAAACACCATGATTACAATCCTCGACGGGATTTTTGCCGAGGTAGAGGAAATAAAGTAATGCACGTTGAATGGGAACCGGAAAAAGCTGCCGCAAACATCAACAAGCACCGTGGAATAACTTTTGAAGAGGCTGCAAGTGTATTTTTAGACCCGTTGGAGTATACATTTCACGACCCTGACCACTCAGCAGATGAAATGAGATATCTTACTATCGGAGTTTCGGATCGAGGTCGTTTGCTAATTGTTTCCTACACGGAGCGGAATAAAACTATTCGCATCATCAGCGCAAGGCGTGTCGTGCGCGCAGAAAGGAAAATATATGAGGAACTCTGAGGAAGATACACTCCGTTCCGAATACAGTCGTGCAGTGCTTGGTAAAGGAGTTCGTGGCAAGCACAGCGCTGCATTTCAAAAAGGCTCAAATCTGGTTGTGCTCCAGGATGATGTTGCAAAGGCATTTTCAACATCAGAAGCGGTCAATGAAGCATTAAGAGCGCTCTTGCGGGTAACCGCTGACACGTACCGCCTCACACATTGCTCAAGCAAGGCCACTCGCAAGCAGGTTACTTCTTCATAATAAATTGAATAGCACATTCGCTCGTATCTTAAATGCAAAGGATATAATTTGATGACGCGACATTTTCTGGCGCTGCACGATTACACAAAGAATGAACTGGACGAGCTGCTGCTGCTGGCTGCCGAACTGAAGACCAAGCAGAAGAGTGGTACTCCGCACCGGTTGTTGGAAGGAAAAGCCGTTGCGCTCATCTTTGAAAAATCATCAACGCGCACCCGTGTTTCCTTTGAAGTAGGTGTTTTTCAGTTAGGCGGCCACGCGCTGTTCATGCCATCCGGTTCGTCCCAGATGGGGCGTGGCGAGCCGATCAAGGACAGTGCCCGTGTCATGGGGCGCTATTGTGACGGGGTGATGATCAGGACCTTTGGACAGGAAATTGTCGATGAGTTCGCAAAATTTTCTGACGTGCCGGTCATTAACGGTCTGACCGACCTGTTCCATCCCTGCCAGGTTATGGCGGATCTGCAGACGGTTATTGAACATAAGGGCGGTTACCAAGGGCTTACATTTGCGTGGGTTGGTGACGGCAACAATATGGCCAACACCTGGATCGAAGCGGCGGCGATCTTTGGTTTTGCCTTGAAGCTCGCCTGTCCCGCAGGCTATGAACCGGATCGGGACGTCATGGAGTGGGCCCAGTCTAAAGCTCCCGGTCTGATCACCCTGACGGCCGATCCGAAGATTGCGGTTGCCGGTGCAGATGTTATCAACACCGATGTCTGGGCGAGCATGGGACAGGAAGCGGAGCAGAAAGAGCGTGAAAAAGCATTTGTCGGCTACTGTCTGGATGATGAGCTGCTCGCTGTGGCACAGTCGAATTGCATCGTGCTGCACTGTCTCCCGGCCCATCGTGGCGAAGAGATTTCAGACTCGGTCATCGAAGGGAAGCACTCGGTTGTCTGGGATGAAGCGGAGAACCGGCTGCATATACAGAAGGCTATTATGGCTACGCTAATAAAATAACCAGCCTACAAACTAAAGGAGACTACGCAGATGGCACCAACCAAAAAACAGGAAATCAAAAAAATCGTCCTCGCCTATTCCGGCGGCCTGGACACCTCCATCATTCTGAAATGGCTGAAAAATGAGTACGGCTGCAAAGTGGTCGCCTTTTCGGCTGATCTTGGCCAGGGGGAGGAGCTTGACCCGGTTCGTGAAAAGGCTCTGGCAACAGGCGCTGACAAGGTCTACATCGATGACCTGAAAGAAGAATTCGTGCGCGACTTTGTCTACCCGATGTTCCGTGCCAATGCCATCTATGAGGGGCATTACCTGCTCGGTACTTCCATTGCCCGTCCGCTTATTGCCAAGCGCCAGATGGAGATTGCCGCCAAAGAGAAATGCGATGCGGTTTCTCATGGTGCAACCGGCAAAGGGAACGATCAGGTTCGTTTCGAGCTGGCCTATTACCACTTTGATCCGTCCATAAAAGTCATCGCTCCCTGGAGAATGTGGGATTTGAACAGTCGTATGGCGCTGATCGACTATGCCAAGAAGAATGACATTCCCATTCCGACCATCAAAAAGCGTCCCTGGTCATCAGACCGCAATCTGCTGCATATCTCCTTTGAAGGGGGCATTCTCGAAGATACCTGGGCCGAGGCGCCGGAAGAGATGTATGTGCTGACAAAGCCGCCCGAGAAAGCTCCCAATAAGCCGCAGTATGTTGAAATAGAGTTTGTGAACGGGAATGCCGTGGCTGTTGACGGTGAAAAAATGACTCCGGCACAGTTGCTGGCTCACCTGAATTTCCTTGGCGGCCAGCATGGCGTCGGTCGTGTTGATCTGCTCGAGAACCGCTCGGTCGGCATGAAGTCGCGCGGCGTGTACGAAACCCCCGGCGGCACGATACTGCGTGAAGCGCATTCAGCGGTGGAGCAGATCACCATGGACCGTGAGGTTATGCGTATCCGCGACAGCCTGATTCCGGAATATGCCAAACAGATTTACTCCGGCTACTGGTTCTCTCCCGAGCGCCAGATGCTGCAGACCCTGATCGACGACTCGCAGAAATGCGTCAACGGTGTCGCCCGGATCAAGTTATACAAAGGGCATTGCCGTACGGTCGGTCGCAAGTCCGAGACAGATTCGCTCTTTAACCTCGACTTTGCTACCTTTGAGAAGGATCAGGTCTTTAATCAGGCCGATGCGGAAGGGTTTATCAAGATCAACTCTCTGCGGTTGCGGATACGTTCACTGATGAACGCCAACCGGAAGAAGTAATGTGAGGGCATACATCTCACAGATACGGAACTGCTGATATACTGATATAAAAGTATACAAATCAGGCGTAACGTTCTTCGTGCGCCTTTTTTGTTTTTACTCCGAAGACGCCAGTGCATGGAAAATCTGTTGCAGGTGTGCCCGGAAATCGCGGTTCCGGCACAACTATCCAGGGATTGGTGTCGCGGTATAATCTTGAACGCTGAAGGTATTGTGTTTCGTTACAGGGGGTGAAATGAGAAATAATGAATTGCACCGTGAGCAGAATGAATGTGAATCTGAACTAAAACGCTACGTTGAACTGTTCGATCTTGCGCCGGTCGGCTATCTGGTTATTGATGACACCGGCCTGATACGCTCTGCCAATCTTGCCGTCGTCACGATGCTTGGTGTAAGTCGTACCGCACTGCTCAATAAACAGGTTATTCAGTTCATCTGTGCTGAAGATCAGGAAATGTATGCTCTGCGGCGCACACAATGCTTCGAATCACATACGCCACAGGCCTGGGAGATGCGCCTGGTGCGGGGGGATGGCTCTCTGCTGTGGGCTCTTGTTCAGGCTACTCCGGCGCGCAGCGGTGAATACTGGATTACGCTGCATGATGTTACGCTGAAGAAACTGGCCGATGCGTTTGCAGAAACCGGCAGGAAAGTCGGGCAGATTTTCCTTGAACCGTTGTGTATGTATGACTCGATGCAGCGGGCCCTTGAGGTATTGAAGTCGGGTACCGGGTTCGATGCCGTCGGTATTCGCCTTCAGGATGGCGAGGACTTCCCGTATTTCGTCCAGAATGGTTTTTCTGCCGATTTTCTGCAGACCGAAAACACGTTGATCGAGCGGAATGCAGATGGCAGGATATGCCGTGGCGAAGACGGCACCATAAGCCTTGAATGCACCTGCGGACTGGTCGTCAGCGGCAAAACCGATCCGGACAGCCCCCTCTTCACGAAAGGGGGAAGCTGCTGGACAAACGATTCCTTTCCAATCCTGGCCATTCCGCCAGACAGAGATCCCCGCCTTCATCCCCGCAACCAATGCATCCATCAAAACTACGCCTCCATTGCTCTGATCCCCATTCGTGTCAATGATAAAATTCTCGGTCTGGTGCATCTCAACGACCGGCGCAAAGAGTGTTTCACACTTGAAATTATAGAAATCCTGGAAGGGGTGGCAAATCTCCTTGGAGAGGCGATTGTGCGTAAGCAGATGGAAGTCGCATTACGCGAGTTAGAGATGGAGCTGCAGGCCAAAAACAGGGAAATCGAGCGGTTAACTCACACCAACCCGCACGATTTACCCGGGTAGTCTCGTGGTGGCGGGCCGATTGGTAGAAATGCATGGCGGTCGGCTCTGAGTTGAGTCGGAAAGTGAAAGGCAGAGGGAGTCGGTTTTGTTTTACGCGTGATCGTTTTAATGGTACAAAGTGGGCATGACAATGTTCGGTACACTGTTGACGATTTTTACCGGCTGGCGGAGAAGTTTTTGATTTTTATAAGGAATAAACATGCTCACAGATAATCCAACGGTACCGCTGATACTGGTTGTAGAAGACGATGACAGCCATGCCCTGCTTATTCGTCGCTCTCTTGAGCAGACGCCGACAGAGTATCGACTGGAACGGGTCAACACTGTCGCTGCCGCCGTGGCGGCGTCAGAGGAACACACTCCCGGCTTGATACTGACTGATTACCATCTTCCGGACGGTGAAGGCATTGAGTTTGTCTCTTTGGTGAACGGAGTATGTCCGGTTGTTGTCATGACATCACACGGCAGCGAACAACTCGCCGTGGAGGCCATGAAAATCGGCGTCCAGGATTACATTGTAAAATCGCCGGAAGCGTTCGAGGCGTTGCCCCACACGGTGGCACTTGCCTTGAAGGTCTGGTCCCTTATTCAATCGCGCAGGCAGGCTGATAAAGCTGTTCTCCGGGCAAAAAGGGACTGGGAACGTACATTCGATGCGGTTCCTGACCTGATTGCCACTATTGATATCAATAACACTATTACCCGTGTCAACAGAGCTATGGCTGACCGCTGCGGCCTGACAGCGGATGAGATCGTTGGGCGTAAATGTTACGAAGTTGTGCACGCTTTGGACACTGCCCGGTGTAACTGCCCCAAAGTTGATATGATGCAGGATGGCCGGGCGCTTACGGTGAAAGTGAAAGAAAAAATATTGAACGGTTTCTTTGATGTGACAGTCTCTCCCCTTTTTAATGAACAGGGCCGCATTACATCCTTTGTCCATGTCATGCGGGATATCACCGAGCGCGTTCAGATGGAGGAAAAGCTGCTGGAGAGTGAGGAAAAGTTCCGGCATCTCGCAAACGAGCGGCAGATAATATTGAACGCATCATCCGTGGGGATCATCTTTGTCAAAAATCGAAAAGTGCTCTGGGCCAATCCTGCGCATTGTAAAATATTCGGCTATGAATCTGAAGCAGCTATAGGCATGTCTACGGCAGAATACTATGCCGACGAGGCATCGTATGAGTACGTCGGAGAAAAAGGCTATGCACTTATTGCCTCCGGCGGCATTTTTTCAGAAGATATATTGATGAAAAAGAAGGACGGGTCGCAGCTCTGGTGCAATCTGGTCGGTCAGGCAATAAATCCTGAAAATACCGAGGAAGGTTCCATCTGGAGCATGCTGGATATCAGTCTCCGTAAACGGGCTGAAGAAGAGCGCCAACAACTGGAGCATCAGTTCCACCAGGCCCAGAAACTGGAGAGTCTCGGGGTGCTGTCCAGTGGCATCGCCCACGATTTCAATAATATTCTGACGGTCATTCTGGGGCATTGTTATATGGCCGGAGAGGGGTATACCCCGGAGCAGGAATTTAAAATATCGTTCAAGCAGATTGAAGCTGCCGGAAACCGCGCTGCCATGTTGTGTCGACAGATGCTGACGTACGCCAGCAAGAGTCCACTGCTCCAGACGCACGTTAATCTGTGGCTGCTGGTCGATGAAGTCGTCAAGATGCTGCAGTCGGCAATCAAGAAGAATGTGACAATCGAACTTGATATGAAGCGGGTCGTCCCCGAGATAATGGGTGACGCCGGACAGATTCAGCAGATTGTCATGAACCTGATTATAAATGCCGCCGAGGCGATCGGTGAGGCCAACGGCACCATCCGGGTCTCACTGATAAGAGTGCTGGTCAGCGATGAACTCCTTGAAACGGATATGTTTGGCGCGGTTATTCAGGCAGGAGGATATATCTGTCTGGAGGTGGCCGACAGCGGCAGCGGCATGGATGATGAAACGCAGAAACGGATCTTTGAGCCGTTCTTTACCACTAAACTCAACGGGCGCGGCCTCGGCATGTCGGCTATACAAGGCATCGTAACAGGGCATGGAGCGTTCCTGCAAATGACCAGCGCCCCGGATGCCGGTACGACTTTCAAGGTGTTTTTCCCGGTGCCGGCGGCACCGGATACCACTGAAATGTCTGCGCATCGGACAGTTGCTGCAGAAATAACGAGCGGCACTGTTTTGCTGGTTGACGATGAACAGGTATTGCGCGATATGGGTGCTGACCTGCTGGCAGCGTTGGGATTTACGACGGTAACTGCAGAGAATGGCAGCACGGCGGTTGCAATCTACCGCGAGCGTGGCGACAAAATAGACGTGGTCCTGCTGGATCTGACCATGCCGGAAATGGGCGGTATCGAAACCTATCATGAACTGCGCGCCATCAATCCGGTCCTCCCGGTCATCATCTGCAGTGGTTACAGCATGGAGTCGGTCAAGAATGTCATCAGCCATGATCCGCATGCATGTTTTGTGCAGAAACCATACAACCCTGTCGAGCTGCGGAGTGCGCTTACGGGGATGATGGGATAAGCAGCCGTTTTGTGAAGGATCATTGCGTGAAGAATAACTCACTCCTGCCGGGACTCCTGCTACGTAGTATCCTCCTTGCACTGCTCTTGCTTGCCGTCGTCCCCCCCCGGCTTTTTGCTGCTGAACCGGTCGAGGTACGTGTTGTCGGACTCGAAGGTGATCCGCTTAAAAACGTGATTTCCGCCCTGGCTCTCCCTGCCGGACTTGTCAAAGATGGCTCCGTAGACAAACTCTGGCTCGATTATTTCAACCGTCAGGCAGAGTCGAAAGTCCGGCTGGCGCTGGAACCTTTTGGTTACTACGGATCACTTGTAACCACCGCCCTTGAAGAGAAAAAAGAGGGGGGCTATACCCTGCTGGTCACCGTGACAGCCGGTGAGATGGTTCGTCTTGGTGAGGTGGCTGTGAAGATCGAGGGTGACGGGTCGGCAGAACCGCTTCTCCTTGAAAAAGCCGCAACCTTTCCGCTTCGCACGGGTGATCAGCTTCAGCATGATCTGTACGAGAAAGCCAAAAGTGAAATTCTCTCCACGTCCCGGGAGTTGGGGTATCTGGACGCTCATTTTTCTACTCATGAAATTCTGGTTGATCCCAAGACTGTATCAGCCCGGATCCATCTGATTCTGGCAAGCGGTTCCCGCTATCTGTTCGGTACAACAACTATATCAGGGGCTACCTATTACCCCGATGAACTGCTGCGGCGCTATATCCCGTTCAAGGTGGGAGAGCCGTTTTCCTATAAAGCGGTGGGAATAACGCAGCTCAATTTTACCAGCAGCCCCTATTTTAAAAGTGTCAGTGTCGTTCCCGACAAAGCGGCAGCGACAGCACTGCAGGTGCCGGTGATCATTACGGTGGTTCCGGCGCCGCGCCTCACCATACGCCCCGGTATCGGCTACGGCACCGACACCGGGGCTCGCGCCTCGGTCGGCTTCAAACATTTAAGCCTGTTCGCACCGGGCAATACATTTACCAGCGAGATTGCCGTTGCCGAGCGCTTACAGGGAATCGGCTCCGCCTACACCATACCGAGCGATCAGAACATTGAAACATTTTCCACTATCCAGCTCAATCTTCAACGGGAAAAGGGTACTGACACCGTCAGCAAACTGGCCTATCTGGAGCCGGGCCGAACAACCGGGTTCGGTGAAAAACGTCTTGGTACGGCCTCTGTTAGACTCATGTATGAAGAGTACAGTGTCGGTCTTGAGGGTAAAAGTACCTCCCTGCTGCTGCTCCCGGGCATCCGCTTTTCCCAGCATGACTATGACGATCTGATCCGCCCCGCAAAAGGTTGGCACTATTCTCTGGAAACTCGCGGCGCCCACCGGATGGTCATTTCAGATGCCTCTTTCATCCAGTTCATTGCCGATTGCGGTGTTATTGTACCGCTCCCGTGGCGTCTCTCCGCCAAAAGCAGGGTAAAAGGGGCAACAACGGTCATCAATGACCCCTTTACGAGCGTGCCGAGTTCGCTGCGATTCTTTGCCGGCGGTGACAGCAGTGTCCGTGGCTATGCTTACAAATCTCTCGGTCCGAAGGATGCCACCGGCGACGTGGTTGGCGGCAAGCACCTGTTGCAGGGGAGTATGGAGCTGCAGCGGGCGCTGTTTGACAACTGGGCCGTGTCGCTCTTTTATGACACCGGAAACGCCTTTGATGACGTCGCGAATTTTAAACTCTACCAGGGGGTCGGCATCGGTATTCACTACGGAACCCCGATCGGTGCGCTCAACCTGAATCTGGCCCGGCAGATCGGCGTACCCGACCCCCGCTTCAGAATCCATTTCACCATCGGATTCCAGCTGTGAAACGCTTCATTGTCTACAGCTCGCTCGTCATGCTCCTCAGCACGGTTCTGGGGGGCGAACTTGCCTTGAAGTGGCTGCTGGGGAGCCCTGACGGGGTCAGATGGCTTCTCGGGACAGTTTCGCGGAATACGCCGGTAACGATTTCTGCCCGTACCGTCACCGGCGACCTTGATTCAACCGTTCGTCTGGAAGGTGTTGCCGCCCAATGGCCCGGCGGAGATATCTCTATAGCAGACGTACGCCTCCACTGTCGGCCGATGCGTATCCCCTTTGGCTACGTAGCGATACGGGAACTGTCGCTCCGGGGGGTCCGATTCCGGGACAGTTTGCCACCTGCGAGCAGCGAACCTGAGATTGTCTGGCCGCACATCACCGGGATTCCGGCCCAATTAAGCGGCTGGATAGATCTCTTCACGGTCGAGGATGCTCTCTACCAGAAACTGAAGCAGCCGCCGCTTAAAATCCCCGACATTTCCGCTTCCCTCTCATGGCGGAGCTCCCAGCTGAGCGTGAACAAACTTTCGCTTAAAACGGTGCAGGGAGTGGTCTCAGGGAGAGCCACGGCAGGCTTTGACACCCCTTCGCTCGATTCCTCTCTAACGTTTGAGCCGCTCACTCCACTCGCCGGCTGTAGCAAATTTCAACTGCGCACCAGGCTCCACGCCGGGCAGTTGCCGGAGCAGGTGGCCGGTGATATGACGGTCACTGCTTTGTCCGGTACCAACCTGAAATACAGCATGACCGGTGATATCGGGCTGACCGGAAAAGAGCTGAGCCTGCACCGGTTGACCGCCTTCGAAAAAGGGCGCAGCGGTACGGTCAACGTGACCGGTGTCCTGCCGCTCAGGGGTGATGTCCGCGTGCAGCTGGAGGCTGTCGGAGTTGATATCACGCGGGAACTGGGTAAAAAAGGCGCCTTATCCGGGATGCTTGACCTGAAATGGGACGGTAAAGAGTATTCCGGTAAGCTTACTGGCAACAGCAGTGGTGACGGCTGGCTGAAAGCACGTGCCGCGGGTCAATTGCGCGGCAATGCCGAGAGTGCAGAACTGTCGGCTCTTGACGCGTCGGTTCTTAACGGTGTCGTCCGGGGAGACCTCCGCTTCAACTGGCGCAGCGGGGTGATGGTAACAGGAGCTCTGCGTGGAGAGGGATTAAACCCTGCCATCCTCGACCCTGCGTGGCTCGGAGTAGTTAATTTCGCCGTGGAGCGCTTTATGGTTGCATTGGATGGAGGCCGGTTACAGCAGGGAGAGCTGCATGGCCGCCTGAAGGAAAGCCGTCTTCGCGGCAAGGCTCTTTCCGGAGAGGTTGCCGCCGTCCTGAAAAACAATGACCTTACCATTAACCGCCTGTTCCTTCGCGGTAACGGTTTTGACATCGCAGCATCCGGCATTCTCAGTCAGCGTCTCGAAATGAAAGCACAGATCAGTGACCTCTCGGGTCTCATTCCGCAGGCAAGCGGCTCTCTTGCTCTTCAGGGATGGGGGCGTTATGCCGCAGGGGTTGTCAGCGGCACTGTTACCGGCCATGGTGCACAGCTGAGTGCGGAGGGACTGCAGATCTCGTCGGCCACTTTTTCCGCGAGATCCGCTGACGGACCGGAGCGTGCCGTAATTGCCGCTGCCGAGGTGAATGGCCTGACGTATCAGGATTTACAGCTGCTGAAGTCAACCCTGAACATCCGGCTTACCGATGGGCCAAAGCGCCTTTTAACTGCCGTCGCACTGCTGTACAACGTGACCTATCGTGGCGTACACGCCGATACCGCCTCGCTGAAGGTCGATGGAGCGCTGCTGAATCACCGACTGGAGGTGGCGCTTACATCATCAGATGCCGTTGGTACCGGGAAACTGTCCGGTGGCTATGCCGATGGCCGCTGGCAGGGGAGGTTGACCGATTTTTCGGGGCATGACACGGTTGGCCCCTACACGCTTGCAGCTCCGGCAGCGCTGATATTCTCGGCAGAGTACCTTGAGATCGCCCCGCTTGTGCTGACCGGAATGGCTTCCGAGCGGGCTGAGCTGTCCGGTCGGCTTCACCTGAAACCGCGTACAGGCACGGCACAGGCGAGCTGGAACAAGCTGAGCCTGGCCCGGGGCAACAAATGGCTTAATGGCATCAGCCTCGCCGGGGAGAGCTCAGGGCAGCTTCGTCTCGGCCTGAGCGGCGACGAACACTTCAATCTGAAAGGGAAAGCGTCTGCGACCGGTTCGGTGACGCTTGACAGACAGTCCGTGACCATCACGAAAGCGACCATTGATCTGGATGCCGGAGGGGGGGGGACAGCCGCCCTGTTTGAGCTTCGCACCAATGAGGGGATCTCTGCCACGGGGAGATTCATTTCGCCCGCACCGGCCACTCTGTCCGTTCCGACCAGTGGCGAGCTGCATGCCACCTGGGAAGGTCTCGATCCGGCACTTGCACGGCGCTGGCTCCCCAAGGGAAGCGAACTGCGCGGACAGCTTTCCGGGAATATCGCAGGAAAATTGCTGCCGGAGCAGCGCTGCGATCTGACCGGTAGTGTCACCCTGGCAAACGGATCTGGAGGTTGGCGGGATAACGGGCGCGAATTGACGGTTGCCGTCCGGAGCGCAGAGGTGCGCTGGAACTGGCGTGACGACTCCCTCCGCGGTACGTTTTCAGTGGCACTGGCACAGCTGGGCGAGTCAAGAGGGAATTTTCAACTGCCGCTGCCGGCGCGCTTCGGAGCAGCCATCAACCCGGGGGGCCAGATTAAAGGGGGAATCAGCGGCACTTTCCAGGAGAGCGGAGTCGTCAATGCACTGTTTCCGGGACTGTTGCAGGAGGCCAAAAGCCTGGTGAAGGTAGATCTTCAGGCCGGGGGGACGTGGCAGACACCAGTTGTGAGCGGGACCGTCAGTATGACTCAGGCGGGTGCCTACATTCCGTCGGCCGGAATCAGGCTTACCGATGTCCAGCTGGATGCGCATCTGGATGCCGGCAGCAGGGGGACGCACATACAGATTGAAAATTTCCGGCTCACGTCCGGTAAAGGTTCGCTGGAGGGAACTGCCGGAATCTCTTTTACGGGAAACAGCTTGACAGGCTATCGCGGCACTCTGCGCGGCGACCGTTTTCAGGCGTTGAACCTCCCGGAACAGCAGCTGATAATCGCTCCGGACCTCACGTTCTCCGGCGACCGGGAGACCTTTTCCGCCCGCGGGGTGATCCGGGTTCCCGAGATGCTGCTCCGTCGTTTCAGCTCTTCAGCGGATATCAAGCCGAGCGGAGACGTTGTCGTGGCAGGGAGGGAAAGCGCTGCGTCGCGGGCGACCGGTTTTCCGCTCGATCTGCAGCTCCAGATCCTGCTTGGAGATAAGGTGTTTGTGAGGTACGGGGGATTGGACGCCCGTCTGGCGGGAGGCATAAAACTTGTCATGGCAGATTTTTCAACGGCAACCGCAACCGGTGAGATCAAAGTTGCCAAGGGGACCTACCGGATCTATGGCGTCAGTCTGGAGATACAGCGGGGACGGGCACTTTTTTCAGGCGGACCGGTAGAACGGCCGACCCTCGATATTCTCGCGCTGCGCACGGTTGATGATGTCAAGGCAGGGGTGACGGTAACCGGTACCCCTGAAGAACCATTGATCAAGCTCTATTCAGAACCCACGCTGCCGGATAGGGAGATTTTGTCCTATGTTGTTCTTGGTCGCAGCCTCGGAGAAAGCGGGAGCCAGGGGGGCAAGCTGATGGAGGCGGCGTCGCTGTTTGTTTCTTCCGACAATTCGCTGGGACTTCAAGAACAGCTTAAAGAGTGGATCGCCCTCGATACCTTAAGCGTTTCTTCCGGGAAGGATCAGCGTCCCGGCTACAAAGCCATTGAGCCGTCGCTGCGAAGCAGTTCACAGAACAGTACGAATACCAATGGCGTGTCCCAGACCATGCTTGAGCTCGGAAAATATCTGACTCCCAGGCTCTATGTCAGCTATGGGAAGTCGCTCTTCGATCAGAGTCAACAGGTTCGAGCCCGATATTCAATCAGCAAACGGTGGGAGGTCGAATCGAAGGTCAGTGCCGTTGCGACCGGTGGCGACCTGCTGTACCGGATCGAACTGAAATGACACATTAAAACCCTCATTCTCAGTTGACCAGTACCAATAAATATTATAGAATTATCCGCCACTAAGTCGAGGGAGGTTACTCCATGCAAAAAAATACCAGTGTTTCTTTAGGCGCTCACTACGAAAAGTTCATTTCTCAACAGGTTGCTCATGGTCGTTTCGGTTCAGCAAGTGAGATGATTCGTGCTGGTCTGCGACTTTTGGAAGAACGTGAGACAAAACAGTACTTGCTACGCCAAGCGCTTATAAAAGGTGAAGAAAGCGGCACCTCTGATTATTCTCTCCAAAGTTTAATTGATGAAATTGATGGCGAGGCTTTCAACTGATGCCCTCATTTACCCTTACCAACATGGCGAAGGCTGATTTGAAATATATTGGTCGCTACACACTCAATAAATGGGGACGAGAGCAACGCAATCATTATCTTTCAATTCTTGATGCCTGTTTCCGTCAGCTTGCTGGAAATCCTTTCAACGGTAAGGATTGTAGCGAAATCCGCAGCGGCTACCGCAAATTCAATGTTGGCAGTCATATTGTTTTCTATCGCCAGATTGTCTCTGATTCAATTGAGATTGTTCGTGTTCTGCACGGGCATATGGATGTTGAAAATCATTTATCTGGGGTCGGAGACGCTATTGATTTTTAGTATGACGCCGAGGTAGTCAACTAATCAACAACTCTACCCTCAGGCCCTTACAAGCCGGAAAGCAAGCCGGTCATAGCAGGCTCTCGAATTCCTGTTACGGTAATTCTTGATCAAATGATTGAAACCTGTTCAATCGAAAACGTACATGCTTTATATCCGAACTGGAGCCGCTCTGCGGTATTGCCATTTAGTCATTGATCATACTGAATTTGAGCCCCTTGCCGCATGAAGGTAGCGCAAAAATTTCTACTGGATCAAATGTTTGATCGCGCCGTACTCAACAGATTATGCGAGCTTGGCTCTGGCCATGATTCTTGACTTTCTTCTTTGTGTAATAGATAGTTACCCACAAATCCACATTCAAACGGGGCGTATATGGAATTCACCATTGAAACCGAACAGGAAAATGATGGCCGTTGGATTGCTGAAATAGGGGATCTTCCGGGCGCTCTTGCCTATGGAACTACCGAGGAAGAGGCAATGACCAAAGTAGAAGCCCTTGCTTTGCGGGTTTTGGCGGAACGGCTTGAGACTCATGAGTGTCGCCCCATGCCGATTAGCATTTCTCTTGCCCACGCATGAGCGAATGGCCTGCGGGAAAAGCCAGACGAGTGCTTGCTTCACTGCTGACTATCGGCTGGCACGTCAAGCGCCAGAGCGGTTCACACAAAACCTTGTCACGCCCCGGATATCCTGATTTTGTGTTTGCCTTTCATGACAGTGAAGAAATTGGCCCGAGAATGCTTGCCAGAATTGCCAAACATACCGGCTTGAAACCGCTCGATCTTTGATTCCCTCATACCTCAATCCAATCCCGGCAAAACCAGCGTTTCCCGCGACAGCGCCCAGACCGCCTCGGGCGGAAGCCCTGAAGGTAAACTCATGGTTTGATTTTACCCGGTTTTCGCGTATAGTGCCCATTCTTTAAATTTAAAACTCCAGCAGAAGGAACAGTACATCATGTCTAAAGATAAGCTCTGGGGGGGACGCTTTACCCAGCCCACGGACAAATTTGTTGAGGAGTTCACCGCTTCCATTCAATTTGACAAACGCCTCTATCATCAGGATATCCGGGGGTCCGTTGCTCACGCCCGGATGCTCGGCAAGCAGGGGATCATTCCGCTTGAAGATGTGGAACGGATAGTTCATGGTCTGCATGCCATTCTGGAGCAGATAGAATCCGGGGAATTTGATTTTTCCATCAGTCTTGAAGATATCCATATGAACATTGAGGCGCGTCTCTCTGTCGCCATCGGTGAAGCGGGCAAACGGCTGCACACCGGACGTTCGCGCAATGACCAGGTGGCGCTTGACATCCGGCTCTACCTGCGCGACGAAATCACTGAAATTACCACATATATCGACCTGCTGATTGACGCCCTGCTGAGTCAGGCAGAAGGCAATATTGATACGCTTATGCCCGGTTTCACCCATCTGCAGACCGCTCAGCCGATTCTGTTCGCCCATCATCTGATGGCGTATGTCGAGATGTTCAAACGCGACAAGGGGCGTCTGGAAGATTGCTTCAAACGGGTCAACGTTCTGCCGCTCGGAGCCGGTGCGCTCGCCGGTACGACCTTCCCTATTGACCGTGACTATGTGGCGGAACAGCTCGATTTTCCAGCGATTACCCGTAACTCGCTCGACTCCGTTTCCGATCGCGACTTTGCATTGGAGTTCCTGGCAGACGCCTCCATTCTGATGATGCATCTCTCCCGCTTTTCAGAAGAACTGATTCTCTGGTCAACCAGTGCGTTTCAATTTATCGAGTTGTCGGACGGTTTCTGTACCGGCTCATCAATCATGCCGCAGAAGAAGAACCCTGATGTGCCGGAACTGGTGCGCGGCAAGACCGGACGTGTCTACGGCAATCTGATGGCACTTCTTACCACCATGAAATCGCTCCCGCTTGCATACAATAAGGATATGCAGGAAGATAAGGAACCGCTTTTTGATACTATCGATACGGTCAAGGGGAGTCTCAAGATTTTTGCCGATATGATTCGAGAAATGCGGGTGAATGTCAGCGCAATGCGTAAAGCGGCAGGGCTCGGCTTTTCAACCGCCACCGATGTCGCTGACTATCTGGTGCGCAAGGGCCTGCCATTTCGCGATGCTCATGAGGTGGTTGGTAAGGCGGTTGCCTACTGTGTGGAAAAAGAGATGGATATTACTGAGTTGTCGCTAGCCGAGTGGCATCTGTTTTCAACGAAGATCGATGCCGATATATGTGCCTGTATTACGGTTGAAGCGAGTGTCAATGCCCGCAATATCCCGGGTGGAACAGCCCGTGAGCGGGTATGGCGTGAAATTCAGAATGCGCTGGCAGGAAACTGAGATACGATGTATTGCGATTTCTTCGGTTTTACAGAAAAACCATTCACGATCACTCCGAATCCACATTTTATTTTTCTGAGCAGCATTCACCGTGAAGCGTATGCCCGTCTGCTTTATGGCGTTGACAGCCATGCCGGTTTCATCGCCCTGACCGGCGAAGTCGGCACCGGAAAGACCACACTGCTGCGCACACTGCTGACTCAGCTCGATCTGGAAAAATACCGAAGCGCTCTTATCTTTAACTCCTGCGTCTCAGCAGAACAGCTGCTCGCCAGTATCTGCCGGGAATTTGCTGTTGAGGCGGAAGAGCAGACCCGCTTTGGCTATCTCGATGCGCTTAATCTCTTTCTTGTTGAACAGCATAGTGCCGGGCGAACGGTTCTGCTTGTCATTGACGAAGCACAGAATCTGGAACCGGAGGTTCTGGAACAGGTGCGGATGATTTCCAACCTCGAAACTGAACGGGACAAGCTGATTCAGATCATTCTGGCCGGTCAGCCGGAGCTGAACGCGGTGCTCAAACGGCATGACCTGCGCCAGCTGAACCAGCGTATTACCGTACGTTGTCGTCTTGCCCCGATGAAGATTGCTGATGTATCACAGTACATTCAGCACCGGGTGGCAGTCGCCGGAAGTCGCATCCCGGATATCTTTTCAGCTGGCGCAATCAGGAAGATATATCGCTTTTCACGCGGAATTCCCCGACTCATCAATGTTGCCTGTGAACAGGCACTCGTTTTAGCCTGGACCCGTGAAGCCCGTACGGTGTCACCATCAATGGCGACAGAGATCATCCTGGAACTGCAGCAGGATCATGAACGCGAAGGGTTCTGGCATACTATTTCACGCTGGCTGTTGAGCGGAAAGTGACCTGACTTATATGAGTTATATTCTTGATGCCCTGAAAAAAATCGAGCATGAAAAAAACAAAAACCGTTCAGACGGCAGGCGCAGTATTACCAACGATCTGTTTCATGAACGGAAGCAGTCTGCTTCCGCATTGAGCCTCTGGAAAATAGCAGCAGTTGTTGTTGTGGCGACCATGCTTGCCGGTGGCGGTACCTGGTTTGTTCTCCAGAGGAAGAATGCCGGGAGTGCCGCTGTTGTCCAGTCATCGGCAGCGCCTCAAGCGGTTCCTGTCGTCCCGCCGGTTGTTACTCCGCCTGCTCCGCTACCGGTTCAGACGGCGGTTCCTGCAGTCGTACCGACGACAGTGCCGCTACCCGTTGCCCACGTTCCTCAAAAAGCAGCCGCCGGTGATGAAGACGATGATGCCCCCTCGAGCAGAAGAGTCAGGCGAACCGCTGCACCGGTCAAGCTCCTGCCGGTTGTTCAGAAACAACCTTTACAGACCATAGCGGCGCCTGCCGACATCAAGCTGTCAGGAATTGCCTGGCAGGATGAGCATAGCGGACGCAGAGCAGTGATTAACGGTTTTTTGCTCAAGGAAGGTGCCGTCATTTCCGGCGCGAAAATAATAGATATCGAGGCGGACAGGGTGCGTTTTTCATCTCCCGGCGGGCAGTTCGAAATACGTCTTGACGCGGTGCTCCCTGCTGATACAAGGGTGCCGTCAAAATGAGGCCGCGCCATTCTGCACTGATTTTCTGCTTTGCGCTGCTCACAGCTGCATGCGGCAGGAAAGGAGCGTTGATCTATCCTGATATGCTTGTTCCGGCTGCACCATCATATGCCTCAGGCCAACAGAGCGGTTTAGCGGTGAAACTCAAATTTGCTCTTCCTGATAAAGATATCTCCGGAAAATCGCTTCAGGGCGTTACCGGTGTGAAAATAAGCAGAATGGAGTCTGAAACAGGAAAGGTTGTTTGTCGCTCATGCCTGGCCGATTATCTGCTGCTGCGAACGGTATACCTTGGCAATCTGCCGCCAGGCATTCAGCGTTTCGGAAACCGGCTCATACTGCTTGATAGCGAAGTGAAACCGAGCCACTCCTATTCATACCGTATCGCTGCATTTACAGCCGACGGTGCTGACGGTGCTTCAGCCGCCATTGATGGCGTACACATCGGATCACCCTTTTCCGGACCTGTTTTGACAGCTGAATCACATCAAACCGAAATACGGCTGCAGTACGCCATGCCGTCTCCAGCCTCAGGGAGGGTGCTCGGCTACAACCTGTACCGTTCAACCACTGCAGGCGGCATATCTTTTCAGCCGCTTAACAGGGAACTGTTGAAGGATAAGGAGTTCGTTGACCGCAGTCTTGCGCGCGGCGTGAAGTATCGTTACACCGCCCGGGCTTTACTGGAGGTTACTACGGAGAATGTTGTAGAAAGTCTCGGCTCTGCTGAGGTTGAGGTGATGCTGAAGGATGATGAATAGCGTCGTGTATGCCATCTGAAAAACAAGAAACGGCAGCGACGAAAGGATGTCATTTCTCGTTAAACGGGTTGACATATGTTTATTCGAATAGTATGGTAAGCTTACTTAAGATGAAAATTGAAACCTCTGGAGGCCAAATGAAAAAACTAACACTGGCGATTGCATTCAGTCTTGCGTGCGTATTGCCCGCTCAAGCGGAAGGCCCTGCTGAACTTCTGGTCGCGCTTAACAGCGGCGACCTGCAAACGCAAGGTTTTGCATTCGTACTCGCCGGGCAAGCCATGGAACAGAAGGCGAACGTTCGTATCCTACTCTGCTCTGCTGCAGGACAATTAGCCGTAACAGCCAAAGAGTCAGCCCCGCTCAAGCCGAAGAATGTGTCCCCCAAGCAAATGTTGCAGGGATTAATGAAGAAAGGCGCCCACGTAGAGGTATGTGCGCTGTTTCTGCCAAATAGCGATCTGAAGCCGACTGATCTGTTAGAGGGTGTGAGCGTTGCCAAGCCGCCAGAGGTTGCGGCACATCTTTTGAAACCTAACGTTCGGATGCTCACGTTCTAGACACGCGGACTTTCTGCCTGAGGAATTCTTTACATTGAATCGGCGGCAGCTGAAGGATATTGAAGGATGATGAATAGACAATTGTGAAATCTGAAACGAGAAATGGCATCCACCAGTGGATGCCATTTCTCGTTATACCAACTGTAAATCAAGGCGCTATTCTGGTTGCTCGTCTTTGACTCCTCAACATACCGGTGTTGTATGCCTACGTCGCCTCAAACAAAGCCGCCTTGATTGCACTCTTGAGAATTACACGGGTTTGAAGCCGCAATTACTTGGCTACGGTTTCAGCCAGTTTGATCGCGATATCCTTGTAGGGGTTGGCGAACAGGATGATCAGGCAGACAACCAGCGCATAAATTGCGAGGGACTCGATCATGGCCAGACCGATCATCATGGTGGTCAGGATTTTCCCGGAAGCGCCGGGATTGCGGGAAACGCCCTCAACGGCGCGTGCAACTGCCATACCCTGGCCAATACCGGTGCCGAGTGTACCAAGTGCCATACCAATACCTGCTGCCAGAATGCACATCGTGAAAAAGCTCATCTTTACTACCTCCGTATGGTTTTGTCTCCTAAACAGTATAGGAGTAAATTAGTTATGTGACAAACCCCCTCCAAACCTCCCCTTATCAGGGGAGGCTTAAAGGCCTCCCCCCTGATAAGGGGGGACTGAGGGGGGTTATTTTAGTGTGCATGCTCCAGCGAGCCCTGGATATAAATCATTGCGAGCAGCATGAAGACGAATGCCTGAATGAACGAAACCAGAACACCCATCAGCATCATCGGCAGTGGCACAAGAAACGGTGCGAGGCCGAAGAATATCATCAGTACGAGTTCGTGACCGTTCATGTTGCCGAACAGACGCAGCGTCAGGGAAACGGGACGGCTCAGGTGGCCGATCACTTCAATGAAGAACATGACCGGAGCCAGCCAGGCGATTGGTCCGAGAAAGTGCTTGATATACCCGGCGCCATGGTGCTTGATTCCGACAACGTGGGTCGATACGAATACGATTACCGCACAGGCGGCAGTGGTATTAATATTTGCTGTCGGCGGGAAGAAACCGGGAATCAGGCCGATGAGGTTCGATACAAGCACAAAGATGGCAAGTGTGGCAATCAAGGGGAAGAAGGGTCGGCCATGCTCGCCCATGGTGTCGACAATCATCCCTTCGATGCCGCCGATCACCGTTTCCATGAAGTTCTGCATACCGCTTGGTATCGACTTGAGCGCCGAAGTTGCCATCAGTGAAAGTACCAGCAGCAGCACAATGATCAGCCATGTGTAGCTGATTGCGTCAGCACTTGCGGCAGGCAAGTGGAGCGGAGCCAGCAGTTTGCGGAAAAATTCAAGAAACAGTAACGGGTGAACCATGGAGCTAACCTCCTGCGCGCATGGCGCTGTATAGTGAAAGTGCGATTATATTGATTACAATGACTGAAAGCCCGACCAAAAGACCGGCCAGGGAAAACCAGCCAGACGTTAAAATAAAATAAAGCAGCACCGCGGTCACGCTTAAACGGGCAATGAAGCGGAGCTGGGCATAGGTAGCTGCATTCGCAGGCAGCTGACAGAGAATCCGTTGGAGAACGTTGCGCATCCAGAAAAAATTGACTATGGCAATACCGCCCCCAGCGGCTGCGCCCAAACCGAACGGAAGGGAAAAAACGGCCCAGCCGGCCAGACCCAAAATCACCGTTAAGCCGAGGCTGCCCTTGATGATGACCGCACAGAGGTTATCCTCGTTGATCGCCATCATCACTTTTACGGATCTCCCTGCCGGCGATAACGTAGACATTCTTAAAGCCGGCGGCAATGCCGATAAACAGAAAAATATAAAAGAACCAGGGCTTTGTGCCGAGCCATCGATCAAGGGTCAGGCCGAACCAGACCCCTATGGCAATCGCCAGCACTACGGAAATGCCCATGCTGGAAACCATTGCAAGGCTTTGAAAAAGCTGGCGTTTATTTTCAGCCATGAAAGCTCAGTGGTAAAACAGGTGTAAAACCGGTACTGCATACCATAGATGTGACCGTTCTGTCAAACAGAAATGAACGCACCCGTTACGCGATCATTTTGAAGCATTTTGCCGCCGCAGCAATGGTCTTTTCGATGTCAGCCTCACTGTGCGCCGCCGAAACGAAGGCTGTTTCAAACTGAGACGGGGCAAGGTAGACCCCTTCATCGAGCATGCCGAGGAAGTATCTGGCGAAGGCCCTGGTATCGCACTGCGATGCCGTCGGCCAGTCAAAAACCTCACCTTTGCTGAAAAAGGCGCAGAACATGCTGCCGATACGGGTTGAGTAGATCGGGTAGCCGGCGTCTTTAGCCGCCTTGGCAATACCTTCGGCAACGGCACGGCTCTTCTCTTCCAATGCTTCGTAGAAACCGGGCTGCTTGAGGATGTTCAGTGTTGCGATCCCCGCCGACATGGCCAGCGGATTCCCGGACAGGGTTCCTGCCTGGTAGATTCCGCCTGCCGGCGAGAGCTTTTCCATGATTTCGCGCGTGCCGCCGAAGGCGCCGACCGGAAGGCCGCCGCCGATTATTTTGCCGAGCGTTGTCATGTCCGGAGTGACGCCGGTCAACTCCTGCATCCCGCCGTAGGCAACCCGGAAGCCGCACATTACCTCATCAAAAATCAGGATAATGCCTTCATTGGTGCAGATCTCCCGCAGTCCTTCCAGAAAACCTTCGCGTGGCGGTACCGTTCCCATATTTCCGGCAATCGGTTCAACAATGATGCAGGCAATTGCTCCCCTGTTACCGGCAACCAGCTCTTTGACCGATGCAAGCGAATTAAATTCCGCGGTGAGGGTATGCTTTGCAAAGTCGGCCGGAACGCCGGGGGAGTCAGGCACGCCGAATGTGGCCATCCCGGATCCGGCCTTGACCAGCAGCGAGTCTGAATGACCGTGATAGCAGCCGGAGAACTTCATGATCTTGTCACGTCCCGTATAGCCGCGGGCAAGTCTGATGGCACTCATGGTTGCTTCCGTGCCGGAGCTGACCATGCGTACCATTTCAATTGACGGAACCGCATCAATGACCATGTTTGCAAGAATGGTTTCGCGCTCTGTCGGCGCTCCGAAGCTGGCGCCGCTGGCCATGGTGTCCTGAACCGCTTTGAGGATGTCCGGATGGCAGTGGCCGACGATCATCGGCCCCCAGGAACCGACATAGTCAACAAAATCATTACCATCCTCATCATAGATATGTGAGCCGGCAGCTTTTTTGATGAAGAGAGGGTCAGCACCGACCGATTTGAATGCCCGCACCGGGCTGTTTACTCCGCCGGGAATTACAGCTTTTGCCTGCTGAAAAAGTACACTGGAACGTTCGTGATTCATAAATCAACCTCGCATTGAATTGAAGATAAAGAGTAACGTGGGGAGAAGTGTCTACCATATAAACACCGGATGTGTCAATGGTAAAGCGCTAATTTTATTTGTAATTTAGATTGCGTGGGATCATTAAAACATTCATCCGGAGTAAAAAAACTATTGACAAAGAACGCCAGATACCCTATTTAGGTGCGTCCTTTGTATACAGTATTCCGTCCGCAGTAAGGAGGTTTTTAATGCTTGGTGCATACCTGCCAATACTACTATTGGTGCTCGTAGCGATAGGTTTCGGGGCTTGCTCGCTCATTTTCTCTTCCCTGATCGGCCCGAAAAAACCGTCGAAAGTAAAGCTGCAGCCGTACGAAAGCGGCTGTGATCCTGTCGGGACGGCTCGGGAGCGCTATTCGATCAAATTTTATATGATCGCAGTGCTGTTCATATTGTTTGATATTGAGGCGGTGTTTCTCTACCCATGGGCTATTCTCTACAAGAAGCTCGGCGTTTTCGGCCTGGTTGAGATGGGACTTTTCATTGTCATTCTTTTTGTTGGTTATATTTATGTCTGGAAAAAAGGAGCGCTGGAATGGGAGTAGACAATCCGCTTGGCGATAACGTTATCACCACGTCACTGGATCTTTTGGTTAACTGGTCCCGGAAGTCGTCCATCTGGCCTATGACCTTTGGTCTGGCATGCTGCGCTATTGAGATGATGGCCACCGGCGCCTCGCACAATGACCTGGACCGTTTCGGAATAATTTTTCGCGCCTCGCCACGTCAGTCAGACTGCATCATTATTGCCGGCACGGTAACCAAAAAAATGCTGCCGGTAATCATGACGGTGTATGAGCAGATGCCGGAACCAAAATGGGTTATTGCCATGGGTGCCTGCGCCTGTTCGGGCGGCATTTTTGACACTTACAGTGTCGTGCAGGGTATCGATGAAGCGCTGCCGGTCGATGTCTATATCCCCGGCTGCCCGCCGCGTCCCGAAGCATTATTGTTCGGTCTGTTGAAGCTTCAGGACAAAATCATGCAGGAAAGAAACTCATTCGGCAATGCTATTGGCCTGGGCGAACGCTATATCCCTGAAGCCGCCTGACCGTTCAAATAACCTGACACACACAAATCCCACAAAAGGGTTGGATATCATGGCAGAAAACAATAGAGCAGTAGTTAAACTGAAGGAAACGTTTGCCGCTTCGATCATTGATGTCGTCGAATTCAGAGGGGAAGTGACGGTAACGGTAGCGAAGAATGCTATTATTGAAATTCTTTCGTTTCTCAAACAGTCACTTCAGTACAACCTGCTTACCGATCTTACCGCAGTTGACTATCTGGGTAAGAAAGAAGAGCGCTTTATGATGGTGTATCTGCTCTATTCGATTCCGAACAAAGACCGGCTGCGTATCAAAACGCCGGTAACTGAAGCTGATTGTACCATACCTACTGCAATTCCGGTCTGGAAGACGGCCAACTGGCTGGAGCGCGAAGTATTCGACCTGTTCGGCATCACCTTCAGCGGCCATCCCGACCTCCGGCGCATTCTCATGACCGACGACTGGGTCGGTCATCCGCTCCGCAAGGACTACCCGCTGCAGGGTCCTGACCGTGAACCCTACAAAGGGCGCTTGTCATAGTTTAACTTCATCGTTTGTAATTCGATCATAGAAGAGGCGATACATGGCTGCTACTGAAACAATGACACTGAATATGGGTCCACAGCATCCCAGTACTCACGGAGTTCTGCGGCTTGTTCTCGAGCTTGACGGCGAGGTAATCGTTAAAGTCACTCCTCATATCGGCTTTCTGCACCGCGGTGTAGAGAAACTTTCCGAACACCGGACCTATCACCAGATCCTTCCGCTGACCGACCGCCTCGACTATCTGGCACCGATGAGCAACAATCTGGGCTACATTCTGGCTGTTGAAAAGCTGATGGCCGTCGAGGTGCCTGACCGTGCTGAGACGATCCGTATTATCATGGCCGAGTTGACCCGACTTGAATCGCATCTCGTCTGGATTGCCTGCCATGCTCTTGATATCGGTGCCATGACCGTTTTCATCTACGCTTTCCGTGAGCGTGAAACAGTTATGGAAATTTACGAACTGATTTCCGGCGCCCGCATGACGTCAAACTTCTTCCGGGTCGGCGGCCTTTCTCAGGATGTTCCGGACGAATTTGTCAAGAAAGTCAGTGACTTTATCGATGTCATGCCCGGCTACCTCGACCAGTATGAAGGTCTGCTGACCACAAACCCGATCTGGCTCAAGCGTACCGTCGGCAACGGCGTTATTTCCGCAGAGGATGCCATTGATATCGGCCTTACCGGTCCTGCCCTCCGTGGCTCAGGTGTTGATTGGGATCTGCGCCGGGATAATCCGTACAGCGGCTATGAAAAGTATCAGTTCAAAGTACCGACCGGTGAAAATTGTGACACGTTTGACCGCTATAAAGTGCGCCTCATTGAAATGCGTGAAGCATGCAAGATCGTCCGCCAGGCTCTTGATCGACTTACGCCGGGACCGGTGCTTGCCGACTGCCCGCAGGTCTGTTACCCGCCCAAGGAAAATGTCTACAACAGTATTGAGGGCTTGATCCATCACTTCAAGATCGCTTCCGAAGGTTTTGTTGCACCGGAAGGTGAAGTGTACCAGGGTGTTGAAGCTCCCAAGGGTGAACTTGGCTTCTATATTGTCAGCGATGGCGGCAACATGCCTGAGCGCCTGAGAATTCGTCCGCCATCATTCGTGAATCTGCAGGCCATCGAACAGATGAGTGTCGGTTCCATGATTGCCGACCTGGTGGCTGTAATTGGTACTCTGGACATTGTTCTTGGTGAAATTGACAGATAACTCCGCACGATTCAAAGGAGATGGGGCGCATGAGTGACGTAGCAGCGCAGCAGGCCACAGAGCAGGAACCGGTAATTGACCTTTCACTGGCCGATGCAATTATCGACAAATATATAGACTTACCGGGAAACCTGATGCCGGTTCTCCAGGCCGCTCAGGATGAATATGGCTACATTCCGCGGATAGTGGCCGATCATATTGCTGAGCGTCTCAATGTGTATCCGAGTCAGATCTACGGAGTGCTTACCTTTTATGCTCAGTTTCATCTCAAGCCGCGCGGCAAATTCATCATCAGAGTCTGCGTCGGTACCGCCTGTCACGTACAGGGTGCTCCCCGAATCGTTGAAACTTTTTTTGATAAACTCGGTATCGGTCATGCAGAGACTACCCCCGATCTTCGCTTCACCTTTGAGAAGGTTGCCTGTCTTGGGGCATGCGGAATGGCGCCGTTGGCAATGGTTAATGATTCAACGTACGGTGGCATGACTGTACAGAAAGTTGATGAAATCGTAACCGACTACTGTCAGCGGCCAATGAAGTAGCCAGTAGCTCGAAACTATCCAGCAAGGGACAATTGAGTCATGAGCGAAAACACAGGAATAAAAATTCTGATCTGCCAGGGTACCGGCGGAGTTTCGATGGGTGCCAAAGAAGTCGAGGCGGCCTTCGTAAAAATTCTCGCGGAAAAGGGTGTTGACGCCCAGGTCGGCAAGCGATGTGATGTCATCAAGACCGGCTGCCGCGGACTCTGCGCCAACGACGTTCTGGTTGATATTATTACCCCTGATCAGGGGCGTGTGACCTATGACTTTGTCAAACCCGAAGAGGTTGAGAAGATAATTGACGAGCATATCGTCAATCATGCAGTAATTGAAAAACGAAAAGCCAAGCCGTACTACAACCAGTTTGTTGATGCCCAGATGCGTGTCGTTATGACCGGCTGTGGTCAGATCGATCCGGATAGTATTGACGCTTATAAAGAAGAAGATGGTTTCAAGGCGATTGAGAAATGCATCAAGAGCATGAAACCGGAAGAGGTTATTGAAGAAGTCAAGAAGTCTGGCCTCCGCGGTCGTGGGGGCGGCGGATTTCCCACCGGTATGAAATGGTCTTTCTGCAAGGCATCACCCGGAGATCACAAGTATCTGATCTGCAACGCCGACGAGGGCGATCCCGGTGCGTTTATGGACCGTTCGCTCCTTGAAGGCGACCCGTACTGCATCATTGAAGGGATGATGATCGCCGCGTATGCAATCGGCTGCGATTTCGGCTATGTCTATGTCCGCGCGGAGTATCCGCTGGCCGTTCAGCGACTCCAGCATGCCATCGATATCTGCTATGAAAAGGGGTACCTCGGCAAGAATATCCAGGGTTGGGGCCTTGATTTTGACATGCGCATCAAGATGGGTGCCGGCGCTTTCGTCTGTGGTGAAGAGACCGCTCTGATGGCTTCAATCGAGGGCTTCCGCGGCATGAGTCGCCCCCGCCCCCCTTTCCCCGCTGTACGCGGACTCTGGGGCAAACCCACAAATATCAACAACGTAGAAACGTTTGGTAACGTGCGCCACATAATCAACAAAGGTGGTGACTGGTACGCTTCGCTCGGTACCGAAACGACAAAGGGCACCAAAATTTTTGCGGTAACCGGCAAAGTAAAGCATACCGGTCTCGTTGAAGTTCCTGCCGGCATGAAAATCCGCGAAGTTATTTACGATGTCTGCGGCGGTATCGCCAATAATCGCAAATTCAAGGCTGTCCAGGCTGGTGGCCCATCGGGCGGCTGTATTCCTGCCGAAATTCTCGATACTCCCGTTGACTATGATTCACTGATTAAAGCCGGAGCCATGATGGGATCCGGTGGCCTGGTTGTCATGGACGAGACTACCTGTATGGTCGACGTATCGCGCTTCTTCCTGAATTTTACCCGGGACGAGTCCTGCGGCAAATGCGTTCCCTGCCGTATCGGTCTCAAGGTCATGCTTGATATTCTTGAGCGCATCACCGAAGGTCGCGGTGAGCCGACTGACATCGCCACACTTCAGGATCTGGGCATTGCCATCAAAAAGGCGTCGTTATGCGGTCTCGGGCAGACCGCCCCCAACCCGATCCTCTCCACCATAAATTATTTCCGAGATGAGTATGAAGCTCATATCAACGATAAACGCTGCCCGTCCAATTGCTGCAAAGAGCTGCTGCTGTGGCAGGTGGTTGAGGATAAGTGTGTCAAGTGCGGCGCGTGCAAGAAAGCCTGTCCGGTTGATGCGATCATCTGGGAAAAAGGACAACTGGCTGTTCTTGATAAAGAAAAATGTACGAAATGTAAATCGTGCTACGACGCCTGCCGTTTTATGGCACTTGAATAGAATCAATTTCGCGCACTCGGTCAAACTCACTGAACAGAGGTTGAGATGGTAAATCTTACAATAGATGACAAGCAGGTTACTGCACCAAAAAGTGCGACTATTTACGAAGCGGCCAAGCTGAACGGGATCAAGATTCCGATTCTGTGCCATGATAAAAAGTTGAAGCCGTTCGGCGCGTGCCGCATGTGTCTGGTTGAAGTTGAGCAGATGAAAGGTCGCCAGATTCCGGCCTGTACAACCCCGGTAACGGAAGGCATGATTATCCGCACCTCGACAGCGGATATCGTCAAAGCCCGTAAAATGGTTCTGGAGCTGCTGCTGCTCAACCATCCGCTTGACTGTCCGGTCTGTGATAAATCGGGTGACTGCGATCTGCAGAATCTCACCTATGAATACCAGGTTAACAGCAACCGCTTTACCGATGAAAAATTCAGCCATGAGATTGATTACAATAATCCATTGATTGAACGGGACATGAACCGTTGTGTGTTATGCGGCAAATGCGCCCGTATCTGTGACGAGATCGTCAGCTATGGCGCATTGACATTTATCGATCGCGGTATTGAAACAAAAATCGGCTGTGAATTTGATGACGGCCTGAACTGCGAATTCTGCGGTTCTTGTATTGCCGTCTGTCCGGTCGGTTCACTGCTGGCCCGTCCATTCAAACATAAAGCCCGCTTCTGGGCGATGACCAAACATCCATCGGTTTGTGGCTATTGCGGAACCGGCTGCAATATTACGCTCGGCGTTAAAGACAACAAGGTTCTGACGACTATTTATGATGAGGAGCAGGGGTTCCATAAAGGGCAGCTCTGTGTCCGTGGGCGCTTTGGCTATCAGTTCATCAGCAGTGAAAAACGCCTCACTACACCGCTGATCAAGAAAAACGGCAGACTGATTGAATCAACCTGGGATGAGGCTCTTGAGCTTGTCGCAGGGCGCCTGAAGGGGGGCAATTCGGTTGCTGCTCTGGCAACGCCGCGTCTGACCAATGAAGAACTGGCGCTCTTTAAAAAACTGCTCGTAGAGAATGTGGGGACGAAAAATTTCGATCACGCTGCCGGCTATGCGCACACCGCACTTACCGGGGGATTTGCCCGAAGCTTCGGGACGAGCGCTTCTTCCGCTACAATTCTCGATATTCAGAAAAGTGACCTGCTGCTTGTTATAAAAACTGATGCCTATGAGACACATCCGGTCGTCGGATTTGAAATTAACATGGGCGTAAAAAATAACGGCATTAAACTTACCATCCTTTCCGATAAACGCGGCAAGCTTTCCAAGCTTCCCGATGCCACTACCATTGTTCATCGGCCCGGAAGTGAAGTAGCCATTCTTAACGCAATAGCCAAAACTCTTCTTGACGACAAACTGGTTACCGCAACTGCAGCGACGATAGCCGGTTATGCAGAATTGGAAAAGGCACTGTCCGGATTCACTGCTGAAGCGGTTGCAGCAGAGTGCGGCATTACTGCTGCCGCTATAAAGACTCTTGCTGCTGCCTATGCGTCAGCCGAAAAAGCTTTAATCATTTTCCCGGCTGGCCAGGCGTATAGCGGGCACAATGCCGAACTGGCAACTGCTGCGGCGAATCTTGCTCTTCTGACCGGCAAGTATGACAGGGAAGGGTGCGGTGTTCTCTGCCTTTCCGAGAAAAATAACAGCCAGGGTGCCGTAGACATGGGCTTCTTTGCTCAGGATGGCGGACTGAACGGCGTGCAGATCCTTGATGCATGTGCTGCCGGGACAGTGAAAACACTCTTTATTGCCGGCGAGAATCCTCTGATTTCCTATCCGGACCATGCCAAAGTCAAAGCTGCTCTTGAAGCGGTTGATTTCCTTGTCGTATCGGAGTTATTTCTTACGGAAACCGCTGCTATGGCTGATGTGGTGCTGCCAGTCTGTTCATATGCCGAAAAAGAGGGCACTTTTACCAGTACGGATCGTCATGTACAGTACTTTAAAGCGGCAATCCGCAAAAATATAAAGATTAAGTCAGATTACGAAGTTTTCTCGAATCTGGTTACCCGGTTGGGCGGTGCGCTCCCACCAACACCTGCGCTCTTTTTCAGTGAAATCGCCGCAAATACACCTGGATATCAGGGGTTGAGCCATGTTTCTCTCCGAAAAGAGGGTGCTTTTGCCCCTGTTGCGACAGCCCCGAAATTTGTTGCCCCGCTGGCAGTTGCCCCTTTCGCCCCTGAAACCGGTAAGCTTGCTCTGGTGACCGGCAGCGCACTTTACCACAACGGCACTTTGTCCGAGTACGGTGAAGGACCAATGCATGTATGCCCGGAAAATTATGTTGAACTGTCACGTTCGGATGCCTCTCTCTACAAAATTGCAGAAGGTGATCTGGTTACCCTTTCTTCATCCAGCGGTAGTATAAAGCTCAAGGCTAAGATTACGCCACGTATGCCGGCTGGTGTTGTCTTTTCACCGTATCACTTTAGTGCTGCTCCGATTAATACAATCTGGAACGGATCACCGGTAACATCGGTAACAGTGTCGAAGTAGTATCCGTTCCAACAAGTAACCAGACGAAAAATAACTATCACACAACGTTTAGAAAGAGGGACAGATGGGAATCGAGATATTAGGACTGCCGCTGATGTATTACATCGCCATGGTTGCCAAGGTCCTGGTGGCTTTTGTCTTTGTGTTGCTGACCGTAGCGTATGCAACATATGCCGAGCGGAAAATAATCGGCCATATGCAGGTTCGCCTGGGACCGATGCGTACCGGTTGGCACGGTCTGTTGCAGCCGATTGCCGACGGGGTCAAGCTTTTCTTCAAGGAAGAGATCATCCCGTCACAGGCCAGCACCTTTGCTTTCCTCGTTGCACCGCTGATAGCACTGATTCCGGCGTTCATTACGTTTGCTGTTATTCCGTTCGGCGGCATCATTGAGATAGCCGGGTATAAGATTCCGCTGCAGATTGCAGCCTATTATGACACGACCGCCGGACAGGTGTTCGATGTCAATGTCGGCGTGCTTTATATCCTGGCGATGTCGTCACTCGGTGTCTACGGTATCGTGCTCGCAGGGTGGGCTTCAAACAGTAAATATTCGCTGATGGGCGGTCTGCGTGCCTCGGCACAGATGATTTCGTATGAGCTTGCTGCCGGTTTATCTATCATTTCTGTTTTCATGCTTTCCGGCACGCTGTCACTGAGCCGGATTGTCGAACTTCAGTCAGGTTTCGGCGGTTTTGAGTGGTATCTTTTCAAGCAGCCTCTCGCCGCTTTCATGTTCTTCATCTGCTCTCTCGCCGAGATCAACCGCACCCCGTTTGACCTGCCTGAAGCAGAGACGGAGCTGGTGTCCGGTTTCTGTACGGAATATTCATCGATGAAATACGCCATGTTCTTCATGGCAGAGTATGCAAACATGGTAACCGTCTGCGCGCTCACCGTCACACTGTTTCTCGGCGGCTGGAATGGCCCGCTGACCGGCGCAATTCCACTCCTTGGGCCAGTGTATTTTATTGCGAAAGTGTATTTCCTAATGTTTGTCTGCATGTGGATCCGTGCGACTCTCCCCCGCTACCGCTATGATCAGTTGATGCATCTCGGATGGAAGGTGTTTATTCCGGTTGCCCTTGTAAACATAATAGTAACAGGGATTATTGGCTATTTTCTGTAACTGACGCAGAACAGAGTAACGTTATTTCTGAAACGAGGATGGAAATATGAATCCGATTACACCGATTATAAACGGCATGAAAATAACATTGAAACATATGTTCATGAAGCCGGTGACATTGCAGTATCCGACAGAGCGCCCCAAAGTGGCGAAGCGTTTTCGCGGCCTGCATGCGTTGAATGTGTCGCACGACAAGGCTAAATGCGTTGCCTGTTACCTCTGCCCGACCGTCTGTCCGGCCAAGTGTATCACGGTTGAAGCCGCTGAAGATGCCAATCACGATAAATATGCCTCAGTATATGAGATCGACATGCTACGCTGCATCTTTTGCGGCTACTGTGTCGAGGCCTGTCCAGTTGACGCGGTCAAGATGACCGAAGAGTTCGAACTGGCCAATTATAACCGTACGGACTTCATCTACTCCAAAGAACGTCTCTTAGTGAAGAAATAAGGAGCAGTACATGGAAACCCTCTTCTTTCTCATAGTATCGCTGGTGGCAGTTATATCGGCAATCCTTGTCGTTACCTGCAGGAACCCGATTAATAGTGCGCTGTCGCTCATAATGACGTTTTTCTGCCTTGCAACCTATTACGTCATGCTGGATGCGCCGTTTATGGCTGCCGTGCAGGTAATGGTGTATGCCGGTGCCATCATGGTTTTGATGGTGTTCACCATCATGCTGCTGAATATCAGGGTTGATGCCTCGAAAAAACATTCGCATAAACTGATCTTCGGCTCAATCATCGGTTTTTTTACGGTATTAAACCTTATCGTCCTTCTGGTTAAAAGCCGCGCAGCACTCCCGACCGGTCCGTACAGTGGAGAAATAATCAGAAAAATAGGTCACACTGAGCTGATCGGTCGCGAGATGTTCACAAACTTTCTGCTGCCGTTCGAGATAACCTCGATACTGCTGTTAGTTGCAATCATCGGCGCGGTCATTCTGGCCAAGAAAAAAATATAAGAGGGCTCTATTTCATGGAAAACCTGAACAGCTATCTCATCGTAAGCGCCATACTCTTCTCCATCGGCACAATCGGCGTGCTGACCCGCAAGAATGTAATTGTAATGTTTATGTGCATCGAACTGATGCTCAATGCCGTAAACCTCACTTTTGTCGCCTTCTCCCGGTATCTCGGCAATCTGGATGGACAGGTTTTCGTCTTTTTCATTATGACTGTTGCGGCCGCAGAAGCTGCTGTCGGGTTGGCCCTTATCATTGCGTTCTTCAATAATAAAGAGTCGATTGACGTTGACGACGTTAATCTGATGAAGTGGTAACAGCAAACTTCGCCCTTACACCAATGATTACTGATTGTATAAAAGGAGTCTTACATGTTTGACAAGGTATGGCTAATCCCGCTTTTCCCGCTTATCGGGTTCCTGATCAACGGGTTCTTCGGGAAAAAGATCAAGAATGAAGCTGTTATCGGCGGAATCGGCACGCTGATGATTTTCCTGTCATTTCTTGTGTCATGCGGAATACTCATGCAGATGATCGGTCTCCCGCCTGAGCAGAGAGTTTTTGAAAAAGTGCTTTTTCCCTGGATCCATTCCGGCAGCTTCAAGGCTGACATGGCCTTCCTGGTTGACCCGCTTTCCGCTATCATGATTATGGTTGTCACCGGTGTCGGCTCACTGATTCACCTCTACTCCATCGGGTATATGCATGGCGAGGAAGGCTTCTACCGCTTTTTTGCCTATCTCAATCTTTTCTGCATGTCCATGCTGCTGCTGGTTCTCGGCAGCAATATGCTCGTTATGTTCATCGGCTGGGAAGGTGTTGGTCTCTGCTCATATCTGCTGATCGGCTACTACTTTCATAAGAAATCTGCCGGTGATGCCGCCAAGAAGGCGTTCGTCATGAACCGGGTCGGCGACTTCGGCTTTTTGATCGGTCTTTTTACTCTCTACTGGTGGTTTGGCAGCAACCACAATATCTGGACTATCAACTTCATGGAAATTAAGGCCGCATCACATCTGCTCCCCTACGGTGGGGTGGTTACCGCTGCTTCGTTATGCTTTTTCCTTGGTGCCACCGGTAAGTCAGCCCAGCTGCCGCTCTTTACCTGGCTGCCTGACGCCATGGAAGGTCCGACACCGGTTTCCGCACTCATCCACGCTGCCACTATGGTTACCGCCGGCGTCTACATGATCGGCAGAATGAGCTTTGTTTTTGTAAAGTCTCCTGAAACCATGATGATCATTGCCGTCGTCGGTGCTGCAACAGCAATATTTGCTGCAACTATCGGTACCGCTCAAAACGATATCAAACGGGTATTGGCTTATTCAACGGTCTCACAGCTTGGCTTCATGTTCCTGGCCATGGGCGTTGGAGCTTTCAGTGCCGGCATCTTCCACCTTATGACCCACGCGTTCTTCAAAGCCTGCCTGTTCCTTGGTTCAGGTTCGGTCATACATGCCATGCATTACGCGCTGCATAAAATCCACTCGCATGATGATGCCCAGGATATGCGTAACATGGGTGGCCTGAAGTCTGCGATGCCGATTACCTTCCTGACATTTCTGGTTTCGACAATCGCAATTTCCGGAATACCCGGTTTTTCCGGATTCTTCTCCAAAGATGAAATCCTCTGGATGGCTTTTGCCAACCCCTACCATGGCAACCTTAATATTGTCCTGTGGGGCATTGGTGCCATCGCCGCCTGCTTTACCGCCTTTTACATGTTCCGCCTTGTCTTCATGACATTTTTCGGTGAGTGCCGCATCAACCCAAAAGCCAAGGAGTATCTCCACGAGTCTCCGCTGGTTATTACAATTCCGCTGATGGTTCTTGGTTTTCTCGCTGTTGTCGGCGGTTATCTCGGCATGCCGAAATTACTGGGAATGCTGCCCAACTACTTTGAACACTGGCTCGAGCCGGTGTTTGAACTCGCCAATGAATACGGCAGCAAATATGCTCACCACGGTGCTCACCCGAGTCACGCCGTCGAGTGGGGTCTCATGGGATTGTCAGTGGTAATTGCTCTGGTCGGCATAACGATTGCTTTTACCATGTATGTAAAGAACACCGAGCTGCCGGGCAAGTTTGTTGCCTCATTCCCGGCGCTGCATCGTGCAGTCTTCAATAAATGGTACGTTGATGAAATTTATGATTATGTATTTGTCAATCCATGCAAGGCTGCCGGCCAGTTCCTCTGGAAAGGATTTGACGTTCTTGTCGTTGACGGAGTCGTCAACGGTGTCGCCAATGTTGTCATGGGATTCAGCGGCATTTTCCGCTATATCCAGTCCGGCTACATCTACAACTACGCATTTTCCATGGCTCTTGGTGTTGTTGTCATGCTTGGCTACTTCATTTTTAAATAACCACTTCATTAGCATTTTGTATAAAGGAGCACGAATTCATGAGTAACGTACTGAGCCTGACGACATTCCTGCCGATTCTGGGTGTCCTGCTGCTGCTGTTTATCCCGAAAGACAGCAAGGGCGTGCTTCGGAATGTCACCCTCGCGGTTACAGTTGTCACTTTCCTGGTGTCGCTGATCATGCTGGCCGGTTTCCAGACCAATGCAGAGTTCCAGTTTGTTGAAAATGTACCCTGGATTGCTGCCGGTCCGTTTATCATGCGCTATAACATCGGAATTGACGGCATTAGTATCTGGCTTGTTATTTTGACGACATTCATTATGCCGATCGCTGTCCTTTCAACTTTTACCGCCGTAGAAGAGAAGGTCAAAGAGTATATGATCTGCCTGCTGCTGCTTGAAACCGGTATGCTCGGTGCCTTCATCTCGCTCGACCTGTTCCTGTTTTACATCTTCTGGGAAGTCATGCTGATTCCGATGTATTTCATGATCGGTATCTGGGGCGGTAAAAATAAAATTTATGCAGCAGTAAAGTTCTTTATTTACACCATGGTCGGTTCGCTGCTTATGCTGGTGGCTCTTGTCTTCCTCTATTTCAAAGGGATGGAAGCAGGCATTCACGATTTCGGCCTGATCCAGTTTTATAATCTGAAACTCGATATGGCCACGCAGATATGGCTGTTCCTGGCTTTTGCCTTTGCCTTTGCCATCAAAGTACCGATGTTCCCGCTCCATACCTGGTTACCTGACGCACATACCGAGGCCCCGACTGCGGGCTCGGTAATATTGGCAGCGGTTCTTCTGAAGATGGGTACCTACGGATATGTGCGTTTTGCTATTCCGCTGTTTCCTGAAGCGGCTCACAAGTTTGCACCACTCATTGCAACACTGGCAGTCATCGGTATTATTTATGCCGCACTCGTCGCCATGGTACAGGAGGATGTTAAAAAACTGGTGGCCTACTCGTCAGTTGCCCACCTCGGCTTTGTCATGCTCGGAGTATTTGCCTTCAATACTGAAGGTATAACCGGCGGCATGCTGCAGATGCTTAACCATGGTATTTCAACCGGAGCACTGTTCCTTATCGTTGGCTTTATTTACGAGCGCCGCCATACCCGGTTAATAACAGATTTCGGCGGGCTTTCAAAACAGATGCCGGTATTTGCGACAATCTTCATGATTGTTACGTTTTCTTCAGTCGGTCTGCCGGGAACCAATGGTTTCGTCGGTGAATTCCTGATCCTGCTCGGTGCCTTTGAAAGCCAGCTGCGCTGGTTCACCGTTGTGGCAACGAGCGGTGTCATCCTCTCAGCGGTCTACATGCTGTGGGTGTTCCAGCGGGTCATGTTCGGAGAGCTTGATAACCCCAAAAACCAGAAGCTCCTCGACCTGAACGGACGTGAAATTGCGATCATGGTCCCTTTAGTGGTAATGATCTTTGTTATGGGACTCTACCCCAAACCTTTCATTGATAAAATGGACCCGGCCATTAAAAAGCTTGTCGCACAGGCCCGTATTACGCCGGCTAATGCTCAGATGATGCCTGCAGTAAACCAGATGCAGATGCCGGGAGCACCGCAGGGCCAGATGCCGGCCGGTCATCAGGGTGGTGGTGAAATGCCCACCGGTCACCCCGGTATGGAGAATTCTTCACCTCAAACATCGCCAGCTGTTAATCCGCACAATGCCAAGTAAACAAATAACGAGTCAATCCGACCGGAGGATATTTTAGATGGACATGATTTTAATTCCAGCCGTCAACATGACGCCGATACTACCGGAGATATTTCTCTCCGTGCTGGCCATGGCTCTTCTGCTGATTAATGTATTTAATCCCGGCGGACAGAAGTCGTACCTTGCATACGTCAGTTTCATCGGTATTGTCGCGACAGCGATACTGGTAGGAGCGGGATGGGGCAGTCACATAGAGAGCTTTAGCGGATCAGTGGTTCTCGACAATTTTGCGACGTTCTTCAAAATGATCTTTCTGGTTGCTGCCGGACTGGCTGTCCTGATCTCTGACAGCTATATGGAGCGGGAAGGGTGTAATCATGGCGAATTGTATCCACTGATTCTCTTTACGGTTGTCGGCATGATGCTGATGGCGTCGGGCACGGACCTCATGACGATTTTCCTTGGTCTTGAAGTCATGTCTATTGCTCTGTATGTTCTTGCCGGATTTAACCGGGCGAACAAGAAGTCCAACGAAGCCGGACTTAAATATTTCCTGCTCGGGTCTTTCTCAACCGGTTTCATGCTCTATGGCATGGCGCTCATATATGGTGCCACCGGTACGACCCGTCTCTATAAGATTGCAGCTATTGTCGGCCAGATGACGCTTCCTTCGGCAAATATCCTCCTGGTTGCCGGTATGCTGTTGATGATGACCGGCTTTGCCTTTAAAGTTGCCGCCGCACCGTTCCATATGTGGACACCCGACGTCTACGAGGGCGCTCCGACGCCAATGACCGCTTTTATGTCTGCTGGTCCAAAGGCGGCAGGATTTGCCGCGCTGCTCCGTATATTCCTCGTTGCTCTTCCGACGCTGCAGGTTGAGTGGAGTCAGGTGCTCTGGGTATTGGCTGCTTTAACAATGACGGTCGGCAATATTACCGCGCTGCGCCAGGATAACATCAAGCGCGTTCTTGCGTATTCCTCCATCGCTCACGCAGGGTACGCACTGGTCGGTTTTACCGCCGGAAACGGTACCGGTACTGCCGGTATCCTGTTCTATATGCTCTCTTATGCATTTATGAACATTGGTGCCTTTGCAATTGTTATTCTCGTCTCTAAGAAGGGTGAAACAAACGGTAATGTTTCTGACTTTGCCGGTCTCGGCTTTAAACGCCCGATTCTTGCACTGGCTATGACGTTATTTCTCTTTTCGCTTGCAGGAGTTCCTCCGGCAGCCGGATTTATCGGAAAGTTTTATCTGTTCTCCGGCGCAATCCAGAAAGGGTATATCTGGTTGGCAGTTATCGGTGTTCTTAACAGCGCCGCATCGGTTTATTACTACCTGCGCATCATGGTGTACATGTATTTCAAAGAATCCACCGAGGATTTCGCGTGGGTACAGCTTACTGCACCGGTTGCCCTCGCACTGATCATTGCCGCTGCCGGAACACTGATCCCCGGTATTGTTCCTTCGATTATTCTTCAGTATGCCCAGATGGCAGTCAAGCTTATGTAACTTGTCTGAATATCAGGTGGCTATGGTTACACAGAGGGCGGACTCAACCAGAGGCCGCCCTCTGTTGTTTGGATGGAATTTAAAGTGGGGTAAAGATGGTGGAGCACGAAGTCTGGACGACCCTGAAAGTCCTTGCCTGGACAAAAGAGTTTCTTCTCTCCAAGGGAGTTGCCAACGCACGCCTTGAAGCGGAATGGCTCCTCTGTGCGGTTACGGGGCTTGATCGTGTCGGTCTGTACCTGCAGTACGATAAGCCGTTGAATGAGAGTGAACTTGCTGACTACCGGGAAAAAGTGGCCCGGAGAGCCAAACGGGAGCCGCTCCAACATATCCTTGGCAGTCAGGAATTCTGCGGCCTTGAATTTGAAGTCAACGCTGATGTTCTCGTGCCCCGTTATGACACTGAAGTGCTGGTATCAGCGGCATTCGCCCGTCATCCGAATGCCGCTGCTATTCTGGATATCGGCACCGGAAGCGGCTGTGTTGCGGTTTCTTTGCAGAAACTGTTTACAAATGCGGCGGTAACCGCTACTGATATCTCTGAAGCGGCACTGATCGTCGCCCGGCGCAATGCCGAAAAGCATGGAACAACTATTGAATTTCTGGCCGGCTCACTGTTTGCGCCGGTTTCGGGTCGTCATTTCGATCTGATTGTATCAAACCCGCCGTATATCCCTTCGGCAGACATCGAAACACTTGATCAGGAAGTACGCGACTACGATCCACGCTCTGCTCTCGATGGCGGCAAAGATGGTCTTGACGTATACCGACACCTTATACCTTCTGCCGTTACCCATTTACACCCTGGCGGATGGCTGCTTGTTGAGATTGGGGCAGGGCAGGCAGATGATGTTGTGCAGATGTTTCAAAAAACCGGCTGCTTGAGTGAACCGCACGTTTTCCCGGACCCCGCCGGTATCAACCGCGTCGTCGGAGCAGAGATAAAGGAGAAAGTATGAACAGAGATGAAGCGAAAACTGTCCTGGCGGAAGCCGACCTGCTGGTTACACACAGCGAAGTGGAAGCTGCAATTACCCGAATGGCCGTGGAAATTACCGGAGAGCTCAAAGATGCGGATCCTATTTTACTCTGTGTGATGAACGGGGGGCTGATCTTCACCGGCCAACTCCTGACTAAACTGGTTTTTCCACTGGAGGTCGATTATGTCCACGCCACACGTTACGGGCATGAGACGAATGGTACCAACCTCCACTGGACAGTTAAGCCGCAGTTTGACATGAAAGGGCGTACCGTGCTCCTGCTGGATGACATTCTTGATGAAGGTGTTACTCTTGCGGCAATTGCCGCCTACTGCCGTCAGCAGGGAGCCGCTGCGGTATTTATGGCGGTACTGGTAGAGAAGCTGCACCTGCGTAAAGTAACTCCGGGGATGCGGGCCGATTTTACCGGTATTGAAGTCGGTGACCGCTTTCTCTTTGGCTATGGTTTGGATTACAAGGGGTATTGGCGCAACGCACCCGGAATTTACGCGGTTAAAGGATTATAGTTCTGCAGGTTTTTTTTCGTCAAATCCGAAACAGGTACTGATATTCTACATGTGAGTGCCTACTGTTGAGGGCTTATACCAATTCCAAATCAAAGCTCCATCTTCGTTGGCTCGTCTTCGGCTCCTCAGCATACTGTTTGTATGCCTTCGTCGCCTCATTCCTTGCCGCCTTGATGGCATCCTTGATTTGAAATCGGAATTACGAGCAGGGTCGTCTCCAACTCTTTCATCTCCTTCTCTGTCAGCACGACGGGCTGCATTCGTGCCCACACCCTTATTTCACGCGGGTTTTTCAGCCAGAGGTCGAGATTCCGTACGGTCCATACCTCACCATTTTTGTACGTCTTCGGGTAAAAGGGAGAAAACAGCCCGGACAGATTGGGGCCGCTATCACCCGTTCCCAGAGCGCCAAGGCGTTCGGAGAGTATCCGGTGGCAACTGCCGCACTTCTTGGAGAAAACGTCCTCACTCTTATTGCCGGAGTTGTTGAAATGAACCTTTGCCGGAGCCGCTTTACCCATTTCATGCCCCTGTGAACCTGCCAGTATTATATTTACCAGCATGGCTATCCGCTCATCATCCAGCCCGAATTTCGGCATAGTCGCCACCGGCTGTCGGATAGCAAGGACAAGCTCCCCAACACTCTTGCGCACAGCTGCGTCATCAAGGTTTGCCGCAAGACCGTTCCCGCGGCCGGCACTGATATGACAGCGGCGGCAGGCGAGTTCCTCCATGAGATGCTCTCCGTCTCTTTTCAGCACCTCATCACCAAGGGTAAACCGGACATATTTGCCCGCCCGCAAGCCGCTATGGGCTATGTTCTTGCGTTCCGATAACGGATTGCCGCGATGGCAGTCACTGCATCCGGCACGCTCGGCGTAATGGGACGAGTGGCACGTCAGGCAGAGCTGCTGCTGTCCACCCCAGGCCGGTAGCGCAGCCAGGAATATGGCACAGGCTATCAGCCGAGAGACCAATTTATCCCCCTGAAAAACAGCGCCACGATGGTGAGGGCAACGATTGAAGTAACCACTATGACTGTGACAGTTGAAATGCTCTTCAGTTCATATGGAAACCAGCTGGCCCGGTGAATACGGGTACCGACGGGGAGCCAGGGGAGCAGCAGAAACAAGCCTGCCAGCAGTATGACCGGATAGATCATCAGGCGCGACCAGCTGACCAGTTCCTGAATCCAGAGCAGGAACCAGGCAGATTTAGCCGGATTGGGAGTGACGGCAGGGTTCGCCTGCTCCTGAAGCGGTGCCGGTATCAGTGCCGTAAGCAGCAGCAGTGAAGCGGCACAGGCATACATCGAACGGCTGATAAGCCTGAAAAAGAGCGGGGAGCTTTTAACAAATCCGTTTTTCATAGATACGGCAGCACCCCCTTGTTTTTTCTGACCCGGTAGAAATGGAGAAAGGACAGTGACAGCAGCGACAACGGAATGATGGTGATATGCAGAGCGTAAAAGCGCAGCAGCGACAGTGACTGCCCGACGCCATCCGGCACCAGCAGGGAACGAATCAGGCTACCGAACGGCAGCGTGGTCAAAAGCTCCATACCGGTCTGAGTCGCCCAGAAGGCCAATTGGTCTAACGGGAGCAGATATCCCGTGTACGCCTCAAACAGCGCCAGAAATAACAGCAGGCAGCCGATCACCCAGTTCAGCTGCCGGGGTTTTTGATATGCCCCGGTCAGCACCACCCGCAGGGTATGCAGCAGTATCAGGACGAGCAGGGTATGGGATGTCAGGCGGTGCAGGCTGCGCAGGTATTTTCCGCCCCGGACGGAAGCTTCAAGAAACAGGACTGAGTTGAACGCCCGTTCCGGCGTCGGTTGATAGTACACCAGCAGCAGCATGCCGCTGACCAGCATGATCAAAAATGCCGTGAAGGCGAGTCCGCCGAGGCAGAAGGTATAGCTGAAGCGCAGGTTTCGCTCCAGCACGACGCGAGGAAAGAGATGTCTGAGGAAATCAGTGATCATGGTTTCAGCCTTTTACAGCAGGTGAGCGGACGTTTTTCTCTGCCATGTTTATCGGACTTCTGACGAGCCGGTAAATCCTGCCGGCAATGCGATTAGTCACCCGCAGATTGAGCAGAGTAAACTGATTGGTCTTGTCAGTGGATCAATACCGCCAGGTTGATGGCTGATACTGCTATTTCGGCGCCGGATTGTTTGCGTTGGGGTTGTAACCGGGCGGTAGAACTAATCTGATCGTCGGGTCCTTCTGGGCACGTCCCCGGAATGCCTTAACTTCGCCGTGGAGCTTGTCGATCATTCCCTTGATCGCCTCCTCAAAACTGTGTGTGCGTGCCTCGCGTGCGCGCTCTGTGAAGCCTACCATCGTCGCGGTGCCCTTGGTATTCGCAATGCCGGTCGCTCGCATCAGCAGTCGCCTGCTCTTGATGTCAAGCACTGCGGTGTCAACGGCGGTGAGCACGTCATACTGGTCACCACTGATGACGTATGCGCCGATGCCGGTCCAGTAAAGAAACGACCATCCAGTTGCACCTGAATGCTGCACCTGGTCAAAGGACACCAGGGCGATGACATCGAAATTGAGCAGTGCGGCAATCCGGTCAAGGTTAGCGAACCCGCCGCCCGGTTCAAGGTACATCGACGGAACAGCCTGTATATCACTTATGAACGGATAGCGCGAGAAGGCATCCCGCACCTCGCCTGCCAATTTCAAACGGTCGCTCTCGGGAAGTCGGAATTTCGGGTCAGAGCTGTCAGGCACGAACGCTACTCCGATCCGGAACGGCACGTTGATTACCGCCACCTGGTCAGGAATCGGAGGCGACTGTTCTGATCCGGGGAACAGGTAGGAGAGTACCGATGACACCTGCCGCTGTTTCGTGCCGACTTCCATGGACGCGCAACCGCCAATGGCGGTCACCATCAAAACGACAATCAGTAACTCAGCTATTTTGCACATGATTGAGGCCTCCTTGAGGTGAGACAGTTTAGAATCGGCTATAGCAGATGGTTGTGGTGAAAGTCGAAAGAAAATGGTACACCCGTCTTCAAGCAACTGCGTAATCAGCAGATTTTGGAGAGTGTGGCAATGCCGTTTGTATAACGGAACCGGTTCGTTATTATTCACGATGAACATGTCATTCCCTGTCATATCAATGTTTTTTCGGAAGTAAGTTTAGGGCAACGGCTGCACTGATGTCAAAGCAAAACTGGCCTTATATGTAGTTATAAAACAGCCTTTAGCAATAGTGACAATGGCGTAAACCAAGCGGTGTTACAGCACAAACCAGAGGAGGAAATCACAATGATTCCGGAAAAACTGCTGGAAATTATGCAACAGGATGGAGTGGTTGCAATTGCAACCTTGGGAGAGGATGGGCCGCATATGGTCAACACCTGGAACAGTTACCTGAGAACGACGGAAGATGGTCGTCTTTTGATTCCCGCCGGTTATATGCATCGTACAGAGGCGAACATTGCATTTAACCCCGAAGTTTTAATAACCTTGGGGAGCAGTAAGATCAAGGGCTTGTATGGACCGGGCGCAGGCTTTCTGATCAAGGGGAAGGCGCAATTTGTAACCTCTGGCCCGGATTTCGATCTGCTCAAGTCAAAATTTGAGTGGTTGCGTGCCACTGTGGCCGTTACCGTGGACTCTGCCACCCAAACCTGGTAATTATTGAATACCAAGGGGAAAACGGTACCTTCACTCGCCATAAACAATAAAGAGTTGATCTGGCTCTCAGTTCAGTGCCAGATCTGAGACGATGTGGGCTGCAATCTGTTGACTGGCGCCGGTGAACAGGGTGTCGACAAAATCGCTGCTCTCATCCAGCCAGACACGCAGGCTGTTGAAAGAGCTGACATATTCATACACCTTCTTCTCCGGCAGCTCAGCCTGCTGTGTACCGCGCTGCTGCACAGATACCGTTACCCTGACAGTGCAGCTGATCTGCTCATCACGGGTTGATCGCAGCAGCAGATTCTGCAGCTCAATGGTTACCACTGCTGCCGACGGGTCTGTGCCGAGCTTCCAGTACTTTTGCGCCCGGTCAGTGACATTTTTCTGCAGTTCGGCTGGCAAAGAGTGAGACTGCTGTACACGCATCAGCCGGTCGCGCAGCTGAGCTGCCTTTTCATTTGAAAGCGCTCCCGTAACACCCACCCCCGCACCCACTCCCGCACCTGCGATTGTCCCGGTAACGGCGCCGGCCGCAGCGAGCACCGGACTACAGAATACGGCGAACGGACCACACGACAGACCCCACACGGCACCGGCCACCGCACCGGCCGTCGCTCCGGTTCCGGCGCCCACCCTGGCATTGCTGCCGAGAGCTTCGTTACTGATATCAATGGCACCATCGGCGCGCGGGTTGCTTGCGAACACAAGCGCAACAGGCTCTCCCCGGCGTATTGGCGTTATCTGCGCCGTCGTGCAACCGGCAAGCAGATTAAGCGCCAGGATGGCACCGATAGTTTGTCTGTTCATAGCGATCCTCCTCTCGAATCGTGCGGACCTCTGGAAAGGTGATATGTGCGAAAATACCATGGATCCCAAGCGGCCTCAAGGCGTATTGCAAACGCCCTGTTCGGGTGAGCCGATACAGCATAGTAGTGCAGATTATCCCGCAGGGTACTAGCATTGCGCCTCTGATAGGGGAACTCAGATTTTCTCTATTTCTCAGGCTGTTCATTTTATCCACGTAGTAGCAAATTCAGCATTTTTTGCTTCCAAAAACCGGGACTATTTTTTTTCTGGGGTTATTGCAAAACATAAAATTGATGGTATAGAGAAAAAATCTACCTTGAAACAAGTCATATTCATACCATCAACAGTGTCTTAATTGTTGAACCCACCAAGGAGGTGTATTTATGCTGCGTACGTGTTCATCTTGTAAGCTAATGACGATTGTTGTAATGGTTTTTTCGTTCTGTGTTGCGGGTGTCGCTCAAGCAGCCTACACGCCGCCTGCACCAGTATCACTGGCGTGCGTCGGTAATTCAGGTGCAGTGTCTATCATTAATATCCAGAATGGGGCTGTGTTGGCATCCCCTTCCATTGGCAGCTCCGCTCTTTACAGCGTTGCCATGAGTCCGGCTGGGAACTTCTGCTATGCCTCCGGTTTTGGCGGAGCGGTATCCAGAATAAATCTTGCCGATAGTACGGTGATGAACGGCAATGGAAGCTATAATTTTCACTGGATCACTGTCAGCACCGATGGAAGCAAGCTGTATGCCGCCTCACGGGACGGTTCGACAGTGGAAGTTTTTTCTACCGCCGACTTGACACCGGTGACGACCATCAACGGATTCAGTAATCCGACCGGCGTGGCGGTCAGCCCAGATGGTGCCAAAGTGTATGTTGCCAATTACAATTCCGGTACGATTTCCGAGATCTCAACAGGTGACAATAGCGTAGCAACTGTTGCTACCGGTATCAGTACTCCGTACGGTGTTGTGGTCAGTCCTGACAGTAAAAAGGTTTATGTGGCCAGCGCCGCCGGAACTGTGACAGTCATTGACACCTCCAACAGCAATTCGATTCAGACGATCCCCTTGTCATCCATGATTGTTGGAATTGCACTGTCGCCCGACGGTCGTTTTTTGTACACAGCCAATTATGGAGCAGGAAGTGTGTCCGTTATCAGAACCTCCGATACCAGCGTCATCTCTACCGTTACAACGGGCGGATCACCGGAAGGAATCTCAGTGACACCAGACGGCACCAGGGTCTATGTAGCAATCGGTAGCGCCGTAAAAGTTATCCGAACGACAGATTACGGGGTGGAAAGCACCCTGCCAGTTACAACCTCCCACTCGGTTGGGCAATTCACCATGCCGGCCCTGCCGGTGTATGCCGCCAACTATGGCACTCCGGCTGTTACGGCCCATAATTCACAAAACAGCGGCAACATCGCTCCAGCGGTCAATGTCGCAGGTGCTGCTACCGGTTTTAACGGCACCAACGGCGTTTTTGCACACGGCAATGAAATTTTTGTGGCCAATCACAATGGGAATAACGTCTCTGTCTACAGTGCATACGACACTGGCAATGCAGCTCCTCTCCGTACGCTGCAAAGCGGAACAAATTCCGGTAACAATTGGCCGACCCAACTTTTTATCGACAGCGGTGAACTGTATGTGACTAATTTTAACAGCGATACCAGAGTGTTCAATTTGACTGATAGCGGTGATGTCGCACCAAAGCGTGTGGTCAGCACCTTGACAAAGACCTACGGCATTGCGGTCTACGGCAATGAATTGTTTCTTTCCCGCCATCCAAATAGCGGAGATGGCGATACAATTTACGTATTCCCCAAGACCCAGAACAGTGGTGTTGCTGCGGTTCGCTCCATCAGTGGAGCCAATACCGGTCTCAGTTTCGTATCCGGTATTCATGTATCCAAGGATGAGATTTTTGTCAGCAGCTATTTCAATAATTCAATCAGGGTTTTTAATCTGAATGACAGCGGTAATAGTGCTGCCAAAAGAACTATTGAGGGAACCCTCACACAACTCAATACGCCGCTTGGAATCTGGGTCAGCGATAATGAGATATTTGTCGGTAATCGCGGCGACAACAGCATTCTTGTTTTCAACGTCAGCGATAGCGGCAACGTTGCACCTAAGCGAATCATCAAGGGTTCCGCCAGTGGCTTAAGCCAGCCGATGCAGGTAATGTCGCCGGTGCTGAGGCGTTACAACCCTGATTTTGAAGTAGATCCGGTCAACACTGCGGGAGGTGGGATTACCGACTGGGAATATCAATTCTACACCTATAATGATTTCGGTACCCGGGGTACTTCTCCGACAGCGACGCATACCCTTGAAACTACCGGTGCTCGTTCATTCTCCGGACAAAAATCGGTATACTCAACGATCCAGAGCTTTGGTGGCACTAACAATTGGGATGCAGACTATCATTACGCTACTCATGCCATGACTACCGGATACCTGAAACAGCCCAATATAAATCTTGCTGCAATAACCATCTGGCGCAGCGACATCTCATACACCACTTCTTCCCGCTGGTTCCACTGGTTTGCAATGGATTTAAATGACGGAGTTAATAGCCAGACGGTTATGCTGGCCTGCAGGGCGTGGGGACTTAATGAAGGGTGCAGTAACAATTACGAGAATACCTCTGACCAGACTGCAACCGGAACGGATGGTCAGACCTGGTACCGGCACCGGGTCGCAGTTCCACCGGAGTTTGACCAAAATAAACTGAAAATAACCATCCGCCATGTGCAGCGTTCGTGGGATGGTACCAGTGCCTCAAGCAACCTTTATTACGATCTGCTCGGAGAGGAAGTGGTAGATACGACTCCTGGCGCATTCACTTTTGCGTCGATATCAAATGTATTCACCAGTACGGCGTACGAATCGGGTGCCGTTACTGTTACCGACATAAGTGCTGCCGCTCCGATTTCAATCGTCGGCGGTCAGTATGCTGTCTCGAGAGATGGCGGCACAAATTGGGGTGGCTGGACAAGCGTAGCAGGTACGGCAAATCTGAATGATCAGATCAAGGTCATGCTGATATCATCGGTGTCTGCTGGCACAAAAACGACGGTGACACTCTCTGTTGGTGGTATAACTGGTGATTTTGATGTGACAACATCGTCAACGCCGGTGGCCTTGCTGCTACCGGTCAGCGGGTTGGTCTCGCTCTGGCGTGCGGAGAATAATGCGCTGGACAGTTTCGGCAACAATCACGGGACGCTAAAAAATGGAGCGACTTTTGCGGCAGGCAAATATGGACAGGCGTTAAGCCTTAATGGAGCGAACAGCTATGTCGAAGTGCCGGATTCGCCAACATTAACCATATCAGGAGATTTTTCTGTTAGCCTGTGGACCAATTACACTGCAATCAGCGCCGGTTTAAATGTTTTTGTCGGCCATGATCAAGGCGGAGGAGCATTGCCAAAATGGGCATTTCTTTCACAGGACGGTAATCTTCAGCTACATATAAATGGAACCAATCCTGTCTGGGTGGGGGTGCCTTTCAGTCCACAGACCGGTAATTGGTATCACCTCTCGGTAACAAGATCCGGTCCGCTCTTTACTTTTTATGTAAATGGAATATCTGCAGGAACTGTTACCGATTCTACAGCGATCGCTGATGTAAGTGCACCGCTCACCATCGGTCAGGTAGAAGGTCTCGGATTTTTTAATGGATTGATTGATGAGGTTGCCATTTACAGCCGTGCTTTGACATCGGATGAAGTGGCCAAGACGGCCGGGATTTCCTACGCCATGGTTTACTCCGGCAATGGCAGTAACAGTGGAAGCATACCAATCGACTCCAGCAGTCCCTATCAACCGGGTGCAACCGTTACCGTTCTTGGCAATAGTGGAGGCCTGGCCAGAACCGGTTACAGCTTTTCAGTATGGAACACTGCGGCAGACGGCAGCGGCACTGATTACGCGAATACGGCGGTATTTGTCATTTCCGCTGACACCACGCTCTACGCCAAATGGACGCTCAACAGCTATACGGTCAGCTTCAACAGCAACGGCGGCAGCGCCGTAACCAGCCAGAGCATCGACTACAACACAACCGCCACCGCGCCGGCCGCGCCGGGCAAAACCGGTTACACCTTTGCCGGCTGGTACTCCGACGCTGCCCTGACAGCAGCCTTCACCTTCACCACGGCAATCACCGCAGACACCACGCTCTACGCCAAATGGACGATCAACAGCTATACGGTCAGCTTCAACAGCAACGGCGGCAGCGCCGTGACCAGCCAGAGTGTTGACTACAATGCGCTGGCCGCCGCACCGGCTGCACCGACCAAAACCGGCTCGACCTTTTCCGGCTGGTACTCCGACGTCGCTCTGACGACCGCCTTCGCCTTCACCACGCCGATTAGCGCAGACACGACGCTCTACGCCAAATGGACGCTCAACAGCTATACCATAACCCCGACCGCTGGCACCGGCAGCAGCATCTCCCCGGCAACGGCACAGACCATAACGAGTGGTGCAACAACAAGTTTCACCGTCGCACCGCTTGCCGGTTTCGGCATACTCTCTGTAACAGGCTGTAACGGTACATTGAATGGCAGCAGTTACACCACCGCCGCAATTACTGCCAACTGTACGGTTTCCGTCACTGCCGTAAAGCGCAACGGCAACAGCGGCTCCGCTGCTGATCCCACTGTTGCGGATGCCCTGAAGGCTATGCAGGCCTATGTGGGACTGCTGTCCCTGACTCCGGAACAGCATATCCTCTATGACGTTGCGCCATTAAGCACCAGTGCTGTTCCGCAGGGGAACGGTGTTGTTGATGTTGCTGATGTTATTATGATTTTAAGACGAGCAGTTGGAATCGGCAGCTGGTAAATAATCAAAATTTACATTAATGATAGAGGAGGATTGTCATGACTAAAAATATGTATAATTTATTGTGCGGAATACTCGCCTCAACTGTTTTTTTAACTCTCGCAGGATGCGGAGGTGGCGGTGACAGTAATTACATTCCACCTACAGTTTATACTTCGGCCGTCGCTAAGGTGAAATTAAACGGAGAGCTTGCCGGTAAAGCCATTTCCGGTGCTGAGTTCACCATGACTCTGCCGGCTAATGTCACACCTGCGTCGGCCACTGGCTTTGTTACACCGACAGGTACCTTTGCCGGTAGCACTATAGCACCGATTGTCACCTATATTCCTGCTTCCGGGCCGACTCCCGGAACAGTGCATGTGGTTGTCTCAAGCTCAGTAGAGGCCGGTGTAGCAACAGCTGGAGAGGTGGCAACAGTAATGTTGCACTTGGCCAACGGAGCAACACCAACAGCGCCGAGCTTTTCTTTCGACAGTGTCGCGACCACGGTGATTGATACTCTCGGCAATCCCATCACGGGAATGACCGCCTCAGTAGCCGGAGTTACGCTTCAGTAAGCAGGCTTTAAGCGCATTGTGACAAAAAACCGTTCGTCCTTTTAAAGGTCGAACGGTTTTTTTGTATGAAAAGCTGACCCGGTGGTAGTCGGGTTTATGGATATGGTATGAAAGCTACGCAATGATCCGCTGTATCTTCGTGATTTCTGAGACGTAGTACTTCTGGGTATCGGTAAGTTCTGTATATTTATCTCGAATTATTTTTTCAATATCGCCCGAAAAACAGGCCATCTTTGCCTGAAAACCTCTCAAAGGCACGCTCAAACCACCTACCTGCTGCTCTATGGTCCCGAGTATCTGAACCAATTCACGTTTGTATGTATATTCTAACACGTAGACCCTCCACATAATCAGGATGCCAACCATAATACCCTCATCGGCTGTTTTTTAATTAATTGTAGCCGCCGGTGTATTTTTTTTCCGCGTCCAGGGATTGTTTCGCTCCAGTCTGCGTATAATTTTCACAATGAAATGATTCCAAAGGTCTGAGATATGTGATAGAAACAGCGGGTGTCCCGATTGTCCGGGGCTCAAGGCAATTCAGTAAAAGTGCGAGGCTGTCGGCATGAACGGTTATCTTGCCAAGCCGGTGGCAAAAAATAAACTGCTCGAAGCCCTGCAGCGCCTCAACAGGCCGCAGGAATTATCTGTTCATCCGGAGGTGGAAATGTCTGAGTTACCTGAGTTAGCCGTACTGGAGCCGCGCCCTGTTCTTGAAAATCTTGATTACGATCTGGATACCTACCTGGAGCTGATTGATATGTATCTGAACGACTACGTCGCAATCGGCGACCAGCTTGCCGAAAAACTCTCCGGGGATGATCTCGTTGATATCAAGGCCTGCGCTCATGGCTTGAAAGGGATTGTCGCCAGCATCGGCGGCCTGCGCCTGGCGTTCGTTGCCGACCGGATTCAGGTGATGTGCCGCGAGGGTATCAAGCCGGAGTGCCGGGAGTGGGCGCCGCGAGTTACGACTGAGGCGGCGGCACTCAAAGATGCGCTTGAACGACTTGACCGGAGCGCCCTGGAGCGGCTTGCAGCAGAACAGTAGCGTTCGACATCCTCCCGATGGAGAAGCGGTATGAAATTCAACAGCATCAGACATAAACTGGTTCTTGCCGTGGCTCTGTTTATCACGGCCCTGCTCGCGGTGATTGCGACGGGTACATACCTCTACTTCAGATATTCGTCCCGTGAGCTGATCCTTGGCCAGCAGTTTGCCATGGTGAGCAGAGAAGCCCACAATCTTGACGGTCACCTCAAGCAGGCTCAAGCAGTGCTGATTGCCGCCGGCAGCAGCATACCGCCCGCTCTGAAAAAGGACAGCTCCACTGTAGAGGCATGGCTCGCGACACACCTGGCCACCCGCGCCATCTTCAGCTCCAGCCTGTTTCTTCTCGACAATAGTGGCGTCATGCTCGGAGCTGTTCCGGCCAGGCCAAAAGATTACGGGGCTTCCTTTGCCGATCGTGACTATTTCAAGGAGACCACGAGCAGCGGCAGAGCACAGATCTCTTTACCGTTCATGTCGCGGGAAACAAAAAAACCGGTTATTGTCATGACCGCTCCGCTCCTGGGTGCTGACGGTTCCATTGCGGGAGTGCTCTGCGGCCGGCTTGACCTGCTGGGGAAAGACAACCTGCTGGCATCACTCAACGAGGTAAAACTCGGCTCACACGGGTATCTCTACCTGTTCGCCCGGGATCGCACCATGATCATGCACCCCGACCCGTCCCGTATCATGAAGCAGGATGTCAAGCCGGGGATGAACAAGCTGTTCGACTGGGCGATTGAGGGTTTTGAAGGCTCCGGTGAAACGATTAACTCCCGGGGACTGCATTTTCTCGCTTCATTTAAATATCTGGAAAGCGTCGACTGGATTCTGGCCGCCAACTACCCCACAGCCGAGGCGTATCAACCGATCAACCAATTTCGTAACTTTTTTATTGGCGCCATGATTGTCGCGCTACTGGCGAGCGTTGCGCTTGCCCGGAAGCTTGGCATCAGCATCAGCAGGCCGCTGACCGACTTTACCAGCCGGATTACCGCCCTGGCGCACAGCGATTCGGATAAGAAGATGCGCCTTGATGAAAGCCGCAGTGATGAACTCGGCCTGCTGGCGCTTTCGTTTAATATGCTGCTGGATGACATGCAGCTGCGTGAGCAGGAACGGGACCGTGCCATAGAAGCGTCGAGAGAGGCGGAAGCCCGGAACGAACTGTTGCTCCAGACGACCCATCAGGGTATCTTTGGTACCGACGAAAACGGCTGTTTTACCTACGTAAACAGTGCAGGTCTCGCTATCCTGGGATACGGGAGCGGAGAACTTTTCGGCAAACACTCTCACAGTATTATTCACCATAGTCATGGCGATGGTTCCCCCTATCCTGCTCATGAGTGCCCCGTATACCAGGCCAACAAAGCCGGAACCGGTTCCCGTGCTGACGACGAACTGCTCTGGCGCAAAGACGGCAGCTCTTTTATCGCTGAATTATCGTCTTCCCCCGTTATTGAAAACGGTATCTTCAAAGGAACCGTTGTAACTCTCTCCGATATCACCGAGCGGAAGCGGGCAGAAGAGGCGCGGCGCAAGTTGGCCCGCGCTGTCGAGCAGTGCCCGGTTACTATCGTGATTACCGATACCGACGGCACCATCGAATTCGTCAACCCTCACTTTACCGAGCTTACCGGCTACAGTGCCGAAGAGGCCATCGGGAAAAACCCGCGCGTGTTGAAATCAGACAAAACGCCGCCGGAGGTATTTACCGATTTATGGTCAACCATAACGAAGGGAAAAACGTGGGAAGGGGATTTTGTCAATAAGGGTAAAGACGGCACGCTGTTCTGGGAACATGCCGTGATTTCCGCAATGCTTGATGAGAATGGAGCTATTACCCATTATCTGGCGGTCAAGGAAGATGTCACCGAAAAGAAAAAAATCCTGGAGGAGCTCACCGCCGCCAGAGACACTGCCGAAGCGGCCACCCTGGCCAAAAGTCAGTTCCTTGCCACCATGAGTCACGAAATCCGCACCCCGATGAACGGCGTCATCGGCATGACCGGTCTGCTGCTGGAAACTGAGCTTACCGATGAACAGCGCGGCTACGCCGAGATCGTCAGTCGAAGCGGCGAGAACCTGCTCAGCCTCATCAACGACATTCTCGATTATTCCAAGATCGAAGCGGGCAGACTGGACATGGAGATGCTGGTATTTGATCTGCGCACAACTCTCGAAGACACCGCCGAGCTGTTGACCTTCCGTGCCCAGGATGCCGGTCTGGAGCTGATCTGCCATATGGATCCTTCTGTGCCGACATATCTGAAGGGGGACCCGGGGCGGTTGCGTCAGATCATCACCAATCTTGCCGGCAATGCCATCAAATTTACTCATGAAGGTGAAGTGGTCATCGGGGCTGAGCTTGAATCCGAGCAGGGCGAAGCGGTCACCATCCGTTTTACGGTGCGCGATACCGGTATTGGTATTCCCCGGTCGCGGCTTGCCGCTGTCTTTGAACCGTTTACCCAGGCAGACGGTTCCACCACGAGAAAGTATGGCGGAACCGGACTTGGTCTGGCTATCTGCAAGCAGTTGACGGCACTTATGGGTGGTGAAATCGGTATTGAGAGTGAGGAGGGTGTCGGCTCTACGTTTTGGTTTACCGCACGCTTCGAGAAACAAACCGCTATTGAAGCGCACAGCGGTGCGCCCCTGCCGCACGTCGACCTGAAAGGGACCAGGATTCTGGTCGTCGACGATAACGCCACCAGCCGGAAACTGCTGGCCACCCTGCTGACTCATTGGGGCTGCAGTTATGAGCTTGCCGTTGACGGCGTGAGTGCGTTGCGGCATCTTCGTGAGGCGGCAGCAGCGCACCATCCTTTCCAGGTCGCCCTGCTCGATCAGGAAATGCCGGTCATGGACGGCAGCGAGCTCGGTCGTCAGATCAAGGCGGATCCGCAGTTGCAGGCAACCTTGCTGATTATGGTGACATCGCTGGCTCAGCGTGGTGATGCCGCGGCACTGGAGAAGATCGGTTTTACCGGCTATCTGGCGAAGCCGGTCCGGCAGTCACAGCTCTACAGCTGTATCGCCCTTGCGCTCGACCGGGCGCACACCCCGGACGTACCCGCGCCCCTCATCACCCGGCACACCGTGGCCGAAGTTGCCAATCGCGGCTTACGCATTCTCCTGGCGGAAGATAACGTCATCAATCAGAAGGTTGCACAAAGCATGCTCGGCAAACTGGGCTACAAGGCCGATGTCGTTGCCAATGGCCTTGAGGCGGTGTTGGCGCTGGAGATGATAGATTACGATATTGTCCTTATGGATTGCATGATGCCGGAGATGGACGGTTTCGGCGCCACTGCCGTAATTCGAGACCCCGACTCGAGCGTCCGCAATCACACGGTACCGATCATAGCGTTGACCGCCAACGCCATGCAGGGCGATCGTGAGCTCTGCCTTGCCGCAGGTATGGATGACTATCTGTCCAAGCCGGTGAAGAAGGATGAACTGGCGGCGGCTCTGGAGAAATGGGGGCAAAAATGAAGCGTAAAACCATACTTATTGTTGATGATGAACCGGTAAGTGTCAAGATTCTCACCCACCAGCTTGAAAAAGAATATACCATCATTCTGGCGCATAGTGGCGGCGAGGCTCTCGAAGTTATCGCCCGGACCATTCCGGATATTATTCTGCTTGATATTCTGATGCCGGAAATTGATGGCTATGAGGTGTACCGGATTATCAGAAAAAACCCGGCTTTTGATAGTATACCGGTGCTTTTCATTACGTCCCTGCCCGATGTTGAATGTGAAGCGGAGGGGCTCGAAATGGGGGCAAATGATTACATACATAAACCCTTCAATGCCGATCTTGTGCGCCTGCGCATAAAAAACCACCTGGATTTCAGCCAGGCCCACAGTCTCCTGGTGCAGCGCAGTGCAGAACTTCAGGCGCTCAATACGAAACTTGAGGCGACGCTGGCTCAGGTTAAGCTGCTGGAAGGAATTATCCCGATCTGCTCGTATTGTCATAAAATAAGAGATGACAAGGATGTCTGGAATCAGCTGGAACGGTATCTTACCGACCATTCCGAGGCTCTCTTCAGCCATGGGATATGTCCGGAGTGTCACGCCGAGCAGAAGGATATTTTAAAAAAGATGAAACCGCAGGGATAGGAGCTCTATTCAGTGAAAATTCTTATCGCAGAAGATGACACCATCTCCCGCCGCATGCTGGAAAAAGTATTCAACGGACAGGGCTATGAGATTTTCAGCGCTGCTGACGGCGCTGCTGCGTGGCGGATACTGGAAGAACCGGATCATCCCCATCTGCTTGTGCTTGACTGGATGATGCCCGGCCTGACCGGTGTTGAGATCGTGCAGCGGGTGCGGGAACGGCCTGATGGTCACACCTACTACATTATTATTCTCACCAGCCTTGATACGCCCGCTGACACGAGCTTTGCGCTTGACGGCGGCGCTGATGACTTTGTCTCGAAGCCGTATCATGCCGATTCGTTGCGCTCACGGGCCAATGTCGGAAAACGTATTGTCAGCCTCTATGAAAAATTGTCAGAAAAAATGCGCCTGCTTGAGGAAGCTCACGCAACCATTTCGCATCTGGCAGCAACTGATGAACTGACCGGACTTTACAACCGCCGCTTTTTTAACGAACACTTTACGCAATCATTAAGCGCCGCGCGGCGTTACAGTTTTCCGCTCTCGCTTATTATGGCGGATATCGACAAGTTTAAAACCGTGAATGATACCTATGGCCATGCTGCCGGCGACAAGGTGCTGAAAGCGTTTGCCGACATCCTGCGCACTGTGGGCAGGACAGAGGATATCTGCGCCCGCTGGGGCGGTGAGGAGTTTATTATTCTGCTTGGCCATACCTCCTGCGCGGGTGCGATTATAGTGGCTGAGCGGGTGCGGAGTGTCATGGAAGCGGAATGTCAGCGTATCACGTCGATTGCGGTAACCGTCAGCCTCGGTGTCGCTGAGCTGAACGGTGATGAAGATGCCGAAGCGCTGTTAAAGCGGGCGGACAGCGCACTCTACCGGGCCAAGGATGAAGGGCGCAACCGGGTGGTTGTGGGGTAAATGCTAACCCCTCTAAATCTCCCCTTACTTAAGGGGAGACTTCAAGGCTTCCCCCTTAGGTAAGGGGGGACTGAGGGGGGTAGATTCAGATAGCACATGAATAGTAGTGCAATAAGTGGAATACCAAGGATTTCATATGTCAAAGATCGCACTTGAAAATCTGGTGCCAGGTATGATTCTGGCCGCTGAAGTACGGGACAGAAACGGCAGGCTTCTTCTCGGTGAAGGTGCCGGGCTTGAAGCAAAGCATCTCTTTATTTTTCGCACCTGGGGGGTCGTTGAAGCCGACATTGCCGGCGTAGAGGGTGCTGACACCACCGTTTTTCCGGACAGTGTCACCGGAGAAAAAATCGATCAGGCAAAAAACCGGCTGCTGCCCCTGTATTGCCACACAGATCTTGAACATCCCGTCATCAGCGAACTGCTGCGTCTGGCGGTGATAAGAGAGGTTCAGCATGGCCAGTAACGGCTCCCGCGCTCCGACAGTTGACCGCATTGTCGAACAGACACAGACGGTCTATTCTCTGCCGCTTTTTTATGATCGGCTCAATGAAAAAATCAATCACCCGCGCAGTTCCCTTGCCGATATCGGCCAGGTTATCAGTGAAGATCAGGGGTTGACAGTGCGGCTGTTAAAGCTGGCGAACAGCCCCCTGTTCGGCTATCACGCCAATATCGGTTCAATCACGAAAGCCCTGACGGTGATTGGCACCCGCCAGCTGCGTGATCTGGCGTTAGCCGTCTCCGTTGTCGGCTCTTTTCGCGGGATACCGAACGGGTTGGTACATATGGAAACTTTCTGGAAGCACAATATTGCGTGCGGTATTTTGTCGCGCAACATCGCCACGTACCGGAGAGAAGTTAATCAGGAGCGCTTTTTTATTGCAGGAATGCTCCATGATATCGGATTTTTGGTGATGTGCAGCGCGATCCCTGAATCCGTTCAGGAAATTGTTCTGGAGAGAAGAGACCGTAACGAACTCAAGTATGTTACGGAGCATCAACATCTCGGCTTTGATCATGGCGCCGTCGGGGGCGCTCTCCTGGCCAAATGGAAAATTCCTCTCACTATCTCCGAGCCGGTCGCGTGCCATCATGCCCCTGCGGAGGCACTGCGCTATCCTCTGGAAGCGGCAACTATCCACCTCGCGGATCTCATCTGTCACACCATGGGTTACAGCATGGCCGACAGCGCCCACATCCCGCCGTTGGACCCCCGCGCATGGGACCTGCTCGAAATCCCGGTAAATCAGCTTGGTACAATCATCAAACAGTCTGAAATTCAGATAGAAGAGACCTGTGCAATAATATCGGAGGCGCTATGAAGGCTGAAGATGGAACATACTCTGATCTGGAACTGTCTCTGCTGGAGCGCAATTATTATCTGGAAGAGGCAAACAGGTCGTATGTCTCGCTGCTGGATACCCTGGCAACAAGCGGCGAGTTTCAAAACGATCTCGCCAAAGCCGGGGCAGATCAAGAGGTTTTTGAAGCAACACTTGCCCAGATTAGAAGGTTGATACCGCTGCAGGCTATCGGCTGCCTTGAATGCCTGGATGACGGCTCATTCAATCTTGTTGCCTGCGCCCCGCCTGACGCCCGTGTAACTCTGGATACCCTGGTTGAACGCACTGTTCTGGACGGGACTTTTTCGTGGGCTCTGAACAGGAATCAGCCGATGATCCTCCCTGCCGGCAATGAGAGGTCAGCCATTCTTCACTCAATTGCCACCCGTAAGCGCATCCGGGGTATGTTTGTCGGAATACTGCCGGATAATGCCGAGTATCTGGATGTCCCCCTGCAGAACGTAGTGACAATTATTCTCTATACAACTGCATACGCACTGGAGAGCCTGGCCTATCAGAATCTGCTGCGCACCAACCTCGCCACTCTTGAGGAGCGTGTCATTGAGAGGACACAGGAGCTCCAGTCCGCTATGGAACTGGCAAATACGGCCAATCGTGCCAAATCGGAGTTTTTGGCTACGATGAGTCATGAAATCCGCACCCCGATGAATGGTGTAATCGGCATGGCCGGCCTGCTGCTGGAAACCGGACTGACCGCCGAGCAGCGCGAATATGCCGGAATAGTCAAAAAGAGCGGCGACAATCTGCTCGGCATCATTAATGAAATTCTCGATTTCTCCAAGATTGAAGCGGGCAAACTGGAGTTGGAACTGCTCGATTTTGACCTGAAAACAATGCTCGAGGATACGGCAGCGCTGATGGCAGGGCAGGCGGCCAGCGCCGGGTTGCAGCTGAAATGCCAGATTGCTCCTGAAGTGCCGCGTTATCTGAAGGGAGATCCGGGGCGTGTGCGTCAGGTTCTCATCAACATGATCGGCAACGCCATCAAGTTTACCCATGAAGGGGAAGTGGCTGTCGGCATCTCTCTGGCCTCCTTAGAGGGCGAATGTGCAGTCATCCGTTTTGAAGTGTCAGATACCGGCATCGGCATAGCGGAAGAGCGGCGTGCGCTTGTCTTTAATCCGTTTACCCAGGCCGACGGGACCACCACCCGCAAATACGGCGGTACCGGCCTTGGGCTGGCAATCTGCAAGCTGCTGGCCGAGTTGATGGGGGGCGAAGCAGGCTGCATCAGTGCCGTGGGGAAAGGCTCCACCTTCTGGTTTACGGCACGGCTTGAGCAACAGGCCGCTGCAGCACATCGGGCTGCGAAGGACCCTGCTGCTGTCGGGGCGCAGAATGCCGCGTCACCGGAAGGTCTTGTGCTTCTCAACGGTATGCATATCCTGCTCGCAGAAGACAATCTCATCAACCAGAAAGTGGCGCTGAGTATCCTCGGAAAACTGGGGGTCACTGCCGATATCGCCGCCAATGGACTTGAGGCGGTTCGGGCATTGGAGCTGACCGATTACGCTCTTGTCCTTATGGATTGCATGATGCCGGAGATGGATGGCTATATGGCAACCGGCGTAATCCGTGATCCGGCATCAAAGGTTCTCAACCACAGGGTGCCGATCATCGCCATGACCGCCAACGCCATGAAAGGTGACCGGGAGAAGTGCCTTGAGGCGGGTATGGATGATTATCTGACCAAGCCGGTGAAGAAAAATGAACTGGCTGAGATTCTTTTGAAATGGCTGTCTGCTCAGGATCACGAAACAGCACCACTTGAGGAGATCGTCCCGATGAACGATTTGCCGCTGTTTGACGAAGCTGACATACTCAGCCGGATGGATGACGACCGGGATTTTGTGCGCATGATTCTCGATGAATCGAGGGAGGAACTGCCGAAACAGCTTGCAGAGCTGCGCGAACTCTGCGGGGGCAGCGACGCACAAGCCATCCGCGGCCACGCCCATACATTGAAGGGGATGGCTGCCAACATCAGCACCGGCGCTCTCCGTGACGTTGCCGCACGAATGGAGGCCGCTGCAAAAGAGGATGATCTGGAAACGGCGCGGGGGTTGCTGCCGGAGCTGGAGCGGACGGTTGCGCTGACAATCGAGGCGATCAGGTAGGAGGTTTATTCCGGCGTCATCGCCAGATTCTTCAACACGGCGGGATTATTCTTGCCGACAAAAACTGTTAATGAAAGCAAATCTTTGTTGCAATAGTACCAAGACCATGCTATTCGTTCTTAAAATGCTCAAATATTTTACCATATCTGAGCTGCAGCAAAGAACTTTTACCCCTGTGAGGGAGTGGCCATGCAGCTACAGACACGATGGTCAAAACTCCGTACCAGCTTCCAATTCAAACTTTTTTGCATCTTCTCCCTGATAACCTTTCTGATTGCCGTCCAGCTGACGGCGCTCTATATCTCCAGAGAAATCAAAACAACCCGCCACGAAGTCGCTGAACAGCTCCAGTTACGGACGGAAAAACTGGCTGAGTCTATCCGGCTCCCGCTCTATGCCCATAACCTGAATGTATTACGCACGCTGGCCGAGCAGATGGCGGAAACCCCTGAAGTCATCTCGGTGTTGATAACCGCCCCGGACGGTACGGTGCTGGCGCGGGCTCAGGGCTCTGTACAAAAAACCTCCTCATCGGCCGGGTCAATTATCCATGCAGCGGAAATCCGCAGCAACCCTCTGATCGGTTCAGTTGAAGAATGTTTAGTCGGCGCGGACAAGACCAGCGAATCCCTGCTCGGCAGGGTCGGCATCGAACGGAGCACTGATGACTTGTCACACGAAATCCGTACGGTTGTCATCTTTGCTTCCGTTGTCGCCTTCATCTTCTGGTTGACGGTATCTCTCTTCAGCTTTCTGGTGCTGCAGAGGCTTACCAGGTCTTTCAATAATCTGATGCATGGCCTGCGGACTATGCGGGAAGGCGATTTTAGCACACGGATACCGGTTGAATCCGATGACGAACCGGCCAGGGCGGCACGCGCCGTCAACTCTCTTGCAGAAGCGCTGCAGCTCCGGGGTGAGGAAAACCTCCGTCTCCAGCGGGAGCGCCTTGAGCTTGAACGTCAGATGCTCCACTCCCAAAAACTGGAGAGCCTGGGGGTTATGGCGGGGGGGGTTGCTCACGATTTCAACAACCTGCTGCAGGCAATGCTCGGCAATATGGAACTGGCGACTATGAGGCTTGACGCAGATTCAGCGCCGCTGAAATATATTACTACCGCCATGAACTCGGCGAAACGTGCGGCTCTTTTGACCAGCTTGATGCTGACCTATGTCGGCAAGGGGATTGTTGCCAGAAATGAGTTGGACCTGAATGAGCTGGTACGGGAAAACGCCGATTTGCTGCAAGCAGCCACACCGGCAACAATTGCCATGGAACTGCTTCTCTCGGAAGTGCCGTTCATCCTGGCAGATGCCGCGCAGATTCAGCAGCTGGTGATGAACCTTATTACCAACGCTGTCGAAGCGATTACGGGGCCGGCTGGAACCGTCACAATCTCGACCGGAGTTCAGGCGTGCGATCAGGGCTTTCTGAATTCCACTTTGCTGGAGGAAAAACCGGCTGCGGGACGGTATGTGTTTCTGGAGGTCAGGGACAACGGCTGCGGTATGAATGCAGAAACCCTGAAGCGCCTGTTTGACCCGTTCTTTACCACCAAATTTACCGGGCGCGGCCTCGGCATGTCGGCAGTGCTCGGAATTATGAGAACACACCACGGTGCCCTGTTTGTTGATACTCTCGAGGGTGCCGGCACGACCTTCAGGGCGCTCTTTCCGGCGTTGGATTCCCGGCGGACGCCCCCGCATGAGGCGGTCGCAGCGAACGCCCCGGTTCAGGTGGTGACCGAAGAGGCGCTGCTGTCCGGAGTGGCTCTGATTGTAGACGATGAGAAATCAGTACTCAAGGTATGTACCAAGATGGTGTCGCTCTGCGGCTTCTCGGTAATTACCGCCTGTGACGGCCTTGAAGCGCTGGCAAAGTTCCGCGAACACAGTAATGATATTACCTTTGTTTTGATGGATCTGACCATGCCGCGTATGGACGGCATAGCCGCAATGAATGAAATTTTCGCAATCAGGCCTGAAACCAGGGTGATTATTGCCAGCGGTTTCAACGAAGATGGTCTGATGGACCGAGTCACCGAAAACCCACCTTCCGGCTTCATCCGCAAGCCCTACAATATGGCGGTGCTCGAAGCTGAAATTCGCAGAGTTTTGCCGAATGGGTGACTCAGTTCTTCTTTGACAATGGTCCTGATTCGTGGTACACGAAACGCCAAGGGATTTGAGAGAAGCAGCCGTCACCACGAAGATTTATCATCACCAATGCACCAAAGCGCCCTGACAAATTCGGGGCGTTTTTCTTTTATTCAACCAAAGAGGGAGAACGCTGTGATTGAGATCGATTTTGACAAAATGGGGGGGCTCATCCCCGCCATCATCCAGGACTACGAGAACGGAGAGGTTCTGATGGTGGCCTTTATGGATAAAAAAACCCTTGATTTGACCTTGAAGGACGGCAAGACCTGGTTCTTCAGCCGCACACGCAACAAATACTGGATGAAGGGCGAAGAGTCCGGCAACACCCAGGATGTCATGGAAGTTCTGACCGACTGCGATGCCGATACGGTGGTCATCAAAGTCAGGCAGAACGGCCCGGCCGCCTGCCACACCGGCAACCGGAGCTGTTTTTATGTTAAATGGGAAAACGGCGCATGGGTAGAGCATTCAAAGCCGCTGTTCGACCCGAATGAAGTCTATAAAAAAGCGTAACCAGGAAAGAGGTATACTATGTCTCACGTATTGAATTTTGGCATTCCCAAGGGAAGCCTTGAAGACGCCACCGTCGGCCTGTTCAAAAAAGCCGGCTGGCAGATCAGCATCTCCTCGCGCAGCTATTTTCCCGGTGTTGATGATGACGAGATGCACTGCAAACTGATCCGGCCGCAGGAGATGGCCCGCTATGTTGAGCGGCAGACGATTGATGCCGGTATTGCCGGCCGCGACTGGGTGCGCGAAAATGAATCAGACGTGGTTGAAGTCTGTGAAATGGTCTATTCCAAGGTGTCACGCCGCCCTGCACGCTGGGTGCTGGTGGTCAACGGCGACTCAAAGGTGCAGAAGCCGGAAGATCTTCATGGCGCCACGATCTCCACCGAACTGGTCGGTTTCACCAGGCGTTATTTTGCCGAGCGCAATATCCCGGTCACTGTCGAGTTTTCCTGGGGCGCCACCGAGGCCAAAGTCGTTGACGGACTCTGCGACGCCATCGTCGAAGTAACCGAAACCGGATCGACCATCAAAGCGAATGGCCTGCGCATCGTTTGTGAGCTGATGGAGTCGGTGCCGGTGCTGCTCGCCAGCAAAGCGGCGTGGGCCGATCCGTGGAAACGGGCAAAGATCGATCAGATAGCCACACTGCTCAAATCATCGCTCGCTGCCGAAGGGATGGTCGGCCTGAAAATGAATGCCCCTGCCGACAGGGTTGATGCGATCACCCGCCTGCTGCCAAGCCTCAAAAATCCTACTGTTTCCCATCTCTACAACTCCGACTGGCTCTCAGTCGAGACTGTTCTGTCGGAAAAAGAGGTGCGCCGGGTTGTTCCTGAGCTGATCAAGCTGGGTGCTGAAGGGATTATCGAGTATCCGCTGAACAAGATTATTTAGTTTTACGGGTTCATCTGGTTTTGTACGCATCGAAAAATTGCAATCAGAATTTGGTACTTACATCTTGATACAGTACGGATTACCCGCGAAACTCTAATACAGTTTCAGCGGGTTTTCAATTAACGGTTGGTAAAGAGTAACTGTGCTTGGGGTTGTTGTCCAACAGGGCGCTACCACCCCTTTGACAGCAATTCCCTCATACTCACACTATTCAACACCGAAGCACACGTTTCCCAGTTTGCATCTTCCACCTTGCTGTATTTCACATCAAAGGGATTTCTGGTCGCAGAGGTCCGGTCAATGAGTTGCCGTGCGGCCTGTTCGTCGTTGAGGGCCACCTGTACCCAGACATCTTCCAGCGTATCCGGGATCTGACCGAATAATTCATGGATAGCCTCAAGACGGTCTGCCAGCACCCGGTGAACCCGATCTTCAACCGAATCACGGTAGCGGAGATTTGCTATCCAGATTTCGCTGCGGGCCTGGCCGATGCGCTGGATACGTCCCTTGCGCTGCTCAAGCCGGGTTGGGTTCCAGGGAAGGTCGATATTAATGAGCGTACCGAGGCGTTGCAGGTTCAACCCTTCCGAAGCCGCGTCAGTACCGAGCAGTAGCTTCAGTTCGCCTCTGCACACCTGATCCTTGAGAACATTCCGGTCGCACCGCTGAAACTTGCCACCGCGCCAGAAACCTGAACGGTTGCTCCCGGCGTAGAGACCAATGTCCATTCCTGCAAATTCATGACGCTTTGCCAGTTCGTCACCAATCCAGTGCACCGTGTCATAATACTGGGAAAAGAGGATACAGCCAAGATCAAGCCAACGCAGTGATGTACCCGGTTGGGTACCGAGCAGATAACCGACCACCGCTTCCAGTTTCGGGTCGTTGTTACCGCCTTGATGCAGAAGATTCAGACAGCGGCGCAGGGACGTCAATTCAGCCTCGCTAAAGTTTTTGAAGTCACCGGCACCTTGCGGCGGTCTTCCAACCTGCGCTGACGTCTCCTCTTCGGTATCGTCGTCATCTTCATCATTGGCAATGTCCGGTTCACCGCCGAGAAGTTTGGTGATGGTACTGCGACCAGCCTCCATCGAACTGCCGAGGCGTCGGAGGAGTAGCGTTTTGAAGAAGCCAGCACCCTGCACCCGTTGCTGGAGCAGGCGGGAAAACTCTTCCGCCTCCCGATACGCTTCCAGCAGGTATCCTCCCAGGATCAGGGCGCTTTCGTCTTCCTCGCCAAAAAGCTTTACCGTCACCTTCGGCAGAAAATAGCCACCGGTCAGCGGGTTGATCATCTCCTCAAGATACCCCCGCGTACGCCGGACTATACAGCGAAGTAGCGGGTTCAGACGTTCACCATATCCAGGCAGCAAACCATTTTTCAGTTGCACCTGCTTGAATACCGGAGGCAGCAGGTCAAGCGTTTCAGGGGTGAACTGCCAGCGGCTGTCTTCGGCATTGAGCTTATTGCGTATTTGTTTCAATGTCGGATCTTCAAAACGGGATGGCAGGGGATCGCTGACATACTGCCACCCCTCGCGGACATCATCGGCAGGAACCATGGCATTTCCTGTCGCAATGTCAAGGCAATGGCTGGGGCGATACCAGGGGCTGGTTTGAGTCCAATGAGCACCAAGCACACCGTCATTGCCGTGGGAAAGAATATGCAGCAGGTCCCATGCTTCCACCGGATGCAACTGCACCGGAGTTGCCGTTGCCAGCAGCATACTCTTGGTACGCGGGCCGATCAGACGCAGGAATTCCATCAGCTTGTTTGGGTCAGCCTTCTCGTCAATATCGTCGGCTGGAGCATCCACCCGTGGCACCTTGCGACGGCGGGCACGATGCGCCTCATCGACAATCACACAGGTATAGCGGCGACCGAGCAGCTGGCCGACCGCTTCTGATGTGCCACGCACAACCAACCCCTGCGATACCAGACCGATCCGGCGCGGGCATTTGCCGAGCGACCGCGCTCCATCCGATGGATACTCCAGATCATGTTCATCCACCCAGGCGCGGCCATTCCAGCGGGCGGACGGCAGCAGAAGCAGCTCCATCAGTTCATCCTGCCACTGCTGGAGTAGCGGTTTAGGCGCAAGCACGAGGATCGGCCCGCCATCGGGATCATCAAGTGCCATCAGCATTGCAGCCATAGCAAGCTGGACGGTCTTGCCCAAACCGACCTGATCCGCAAGAACCAACCGTGCCCCACCAAGCCGGTGACGCTCCAGCGCCAGCCGGGCAAAATATTTCTGATGCGGCCAGAGCCCCTGCTCACGGCGATACACCGGAGACTCTACGGCAACAGTAGCAGCGGCATCAGCAGGATTGGCAAGAGCCTGTAGCTCATCCGGTTCAATCACCCTGCGTGCGACAATACGCTGTACATCCTGGGCAATGAATGGGCAGCAGGCCAGATCTATCGCACGCGGATCGTTCCAGAGAGCGTCAAACTCTTCCTGTACCCAGACAATGGACTCAGGGGCATCATCCTCCCAGAGCAACTCATAGTTTATCTCCCACGCCGAGGCGCTTTCGTTGACGCTGCCGAGGAAAGCCGTGGCAGAACCATCAGACCGGCGCACGACACCGGCTTTACCATGAATAAGGCCAAAGGCAGCGTCAGGCAGCACCCGTATTTCAATCTTCTTGTTTATGAGAGCGTTGTAGAGCGCTTGATATCGTGGGATAGCGGCAGGCGGTGCTTCTTCCGGTTTCCCGGAACACCAGCTTCGACGGAGTGCCGCTTGTGCGGCGGCTGCCGTGGCAAGATCGTGCGGGTCAATATCCGAATTGCAGATGATCCGCACCGGACCGGCAACATTATTGATGGCCTCTCCAGCCACCTCAAACAGGCTGGAGCGAAAATATCCGGCAATGCGGTCGTAGGAGACGGCACCTTCCAGGCGCTGATTGAGCACCGTGTGATCGAGACGGTTTCTGCGGCTGGAGTGGCGCTTTAACATGCAGGGATGAGCGATGAATTATGAAGTATGAAATGAAAAAACATGCGGCTGCTAACTCCCAGAGAACGATACCGTGACAGAATTGTTTAAAGAGGCGGTTGAAATTTATGCTTATTTCCCGTATAGTGACTCCATGAAAACTCAAACAATAGAACAAGAAAGTACCGTCCACAGCTTGAACGGCAAATTCAAGCTTGGTGCCCGCCCCCCCAGAAGATTGAGTGCGGCGGCGAGAAAACAGCTTGATGAGATGGTTCCTTCCGTCAAGGCTCGTGAGATGGCCGCCAGATTCGACCGATCTCAAGTGATTCGAGTCATTGAGTGATAAAACTGGCGACGCTTTCCAGGGCGTCAGTTTATCCAGGGTCATTATCAAAACGGTTTCAGTATGCCGATGACGGTGAACGTCAGTATGTGGTGAAAACTGCGAAATTTTCCACCAGGCAAAAAACCCGCATTCATCTGCTTTCCGACACATCGGGTAACGATTACGGTTTCGTTGCCCTTTCCATTTCCTCGTTCGACCAGAGCTATAACAGACCATCAATCGTTATTGACTACATCTTCACGTCTCATCAGTATCGCGGCCGAAAATTTCCCGAACTGGACAACACCACGGTGTTTGAATACCTGTTTGAGTTCACACTGCGGTCGGCACTATCCCTTCAGGAAATCGTCCCATTGCGGTTTATCGCCCTGCAACCTGCGCATGACCGGCTTGCCGCCTATTACCAGAGAATCGGATTCAGCTTTATAGATACAAGCGGCTGGATGTTTATGAAACTCTGAAATTTTCTGCCGCATCAGTGATCGTTACGCAGGCGTCCGGCCAGGATACGGGCTGCTTCGGAGTCGGCAACCCATTCGTCCATTCCCACAGCGTTACTCAGTGCTGCAAGCCACTCCAACAGAGCAATGAACCGCTCCCGCTGTCCCCAGTATCCCTGACCAAAGGTGTCACGCAGATACTGACGCCCCTGTTCCGGGCTGTTGTCGGCGACACAGGTTTCCCGGATGGCGAACAACAGGTGACGGAGTGGTGATGCGGCAAATGGGTGAGGTGCGCCAACGGCTGCATGCCCACGACCGGCAGGAAGTGAATCGCTGGTGATTCCTCCAACCGGGGCAAGTCCGGTGGCAGCAAAACCGCTCGGAACATGCATGCGGGCACCGTTGGCTTTGTCGCTCTTCAGCAGCGGGCGAATGTCGTTAACACCAAAACCGCGTGCCAGTTCTTCATACATCCCCTTGCGGCGTTCACCACGACTCTCGATATCAAGCGCCCGCAGGTAGTAGCGTTCCACCAGCGACAGGTCACGCCAGGAATTGTCCAGCCCTTTTGGGATAAGCGTATCGCAGGCAATGCCAAGGGCGCGCTCGATAACAGCCTGGAAATCGCTCTTCTCATTCCTGGCCCTCACGGCAAAAACCTCATGTTCAACATCGCGGCCATCAAGGGTGGAATAGTGGGTCAGCACTTTCAGTGCTGCTGCATAGGCCGCAAGTTGGTAGTCGGCATCATTGAAGTTCGGTTCGCCATCTTCGTCCAGCTCTTGCATGGAGGCGATCTGACGGCGCACTTCATCCTCCACCAGTGGGTAAACCTCGTCAAGGAAACCGGGTTCATCGACAATTCGCTTGCGTAGGACCAGGCAAACTGTGCCTTGGACGTAGTTGCCTTTCTTGATGCCGGCAGCTTCAGTTTCGGTGCTGATGGTCCAGGCGGCAGTGGCTTTCAGTCCAGCAGCCCAGAGGATCATACCTAAATCTGCCCACACCGATGGGTCCTGATGGGTGAACATGACCATCTGCAAACCGTTATCCGGCATGTGGTTGGCAAGGTTGCGGTAGATTTCAACCATGGATCGTCGGAAGTCGTCGCCATCGCCCCGAACTGCAAGCTCCGCGCGGGCATCAGGTGTCCACTCGGGAAAGGCTTTTACCAGTTGCTTGTCGTACCAAGCGAGAAAGAAGTCGCCGAGTTCATGATAGTTCACTGCATCAGCGTAAGGCGGGTCCGTTATCCAAAGATCGCAAACTTCGTTGAGGTCGCGTGCATCTGACGAAGCTACAACATGATTTTGTTGAGGAATATCTAAATGTTTTAAGTATGAAAATCCAGAAAGATTTTCTAAACCCGTAATAGATCGAACTCCCCAGTTAAGTAAAGTGTTGAGCGCTTGGTTGTAAAATGTCTGAGCAAAAGCACCTATTCCCCCACTGGCTGCTAAATGAGGAAGCCATTGACAGAGCTTGGAATTCCAGTTACTACATGCCGCAATGCTAATTGCGCTAGCAACAATTTTATGTGGACTTTGCGTATCTGGGCCTTTAGCTAATTGCAGCATCAATCCGTGGACTAACAACTGTCTGGGGGTAAAAAGATGATGCCAATGCGTCCAACCACGTTCACGAAGAGGCTGTTCCGTATTGTAACCGCTTATAATAGCCTTGGATGGGAGGTACCCCTCACTCTGCCAGGTTGTAAACCGCTCTTGCAAAATTTTTAGCACCTTTTCTTCGCGCTCAAGGTCGTCAGCATCTGGTGCTGCATAACGACGCACCAGTTTTGTTACCACTCGCCCCTGGGTATTAACCTCTGTCACCATCTTAGACCAACGAATGCAATACAACCGCTCCTGAAAAACATCACCAAGGCGTGGTACCACATCCTCGTTGTTCCAACGGCGCAATCCTTCAGGTCCTCGTAGAGCTTCTATCGACCAGGAACGGTTTGGGTCAAAGGGGTCAACTACTCGACTATCTACGGCAGTTTTCCCTTTACCTTCTTTATATTGTTTGAACTCCTCTTCAGATGCTTCAAAAACTTCGGCTTTTAGCCGGTCAGAACCAGAGACCTTTTTCCAAGTAACCACAATCCGGAATTTTTCTGATATAACCCAACTGGGAGCGAGTGGAATGAAGTAGTCACATCCTTCCGGCCTTACTTCTTCACAATATAAAAAAGCTTCTGTTCGTTCATCTTGGTCATTGTGTTCAATTTTCCAGTCAGTGATCTGTTTGTCGGCAGCGGCGAAAACTTTCTCCTGTACTTGGCGAACCTCCTTCTGGACATCTTTGCTACCACCAAGCAGATTGATTGCCGCCCAAGTGAGCAGACAAGCAACAGGGTTGAGATCTGAGCCAAAAGACTCACAACCAATACGAGCCGCCTCAAAAGGAATGGAACCACCTCCGCAAAAACAGTCACCAACCTTTGGTGAGTGTCCAAAAGTACCCTGACCAAGCTGTTCTACGAGTTCTGGCAGACTGTTGGCCGTGGTGCCAAGATGAGAATTAATTTCAACCCAGGCAACCTCGCTGGGGCCGCTAACATTCTCAGGCCGGTCGCAGTGGGTGATCCGTTCTGCATAGCTCAAATCATCAAAGTCGGTCCGACTAGGTACTGGCCGACGACGTTGATCGTCAAGCGCTTTGCGTGCAGCATCATCCAGCGCCTCCCAAATTTGGGCACATACATCCTCTTTTTCTTCATCCGTCATCCCCTGCTTGAAGCCGCGAGCACCAAAATATTCATCTCGAATTTCCGACGTGGCAGCTTCACGCCAGGAAGCAGCCGGTATTTCCCCCTTACATCGTTGCCAGACACCATCATCATCCATGGTTAGAATCTTGAGAAAAATCTCCCTATCCTTCTTCGGGTTATCCGAGGTGGACATCAACATTCCTAGTATGGAAGCTCGAACGAGAATCAGCGGCTTACGCCCCCACCATTTGCCAATCTTTGGTAATGTTTGACTAGAGGCCGCTTTGCGTTCCTTGTATGCCTCAGCAGAAAGACGTGCGATGGGGAACTGGGTTTCTATAAAAGCAGGCATATATATCCTCGTTACAGTGAGAGAGTCAGCTGGGAATGCCCAAGCAGTTCACGCCTGGCCTTGGGGGAGAGACCTTCGCCTTTGACAAAGGGATTGTCAGCAATGGCCGCCCGGAGGGCTTTGCGCCAGCCGATCCCTTTCTGCATGGCCTGGCCAGTAGTCGCGATGGTCATGGTGAAGAGCCACCAGCGCTCTTCCGGGGCCAGTGCCTCCCAGTTATGCAGGGCGTTGGGAATGTCATCAGGTGAGGCATCTTCAACCGCCCAGCAGAGAATGCAGAGCTCCTTGCCAAGCGATGGATGCACCGGTACCGGCTTGCCGGGGTTCTTCTGAAACTTGGCAGCAGTCAGGCCATTAGCCCGCAGGCGGCGATTCGCTTCCTCCCAGAATGCCGGGGCCAGGGCGAGCCAGCGGAAACGATTTATGGCAACCCGCATTGAGGGGTCATTCGGTGAAGGGGGCGATACTGTGCGGGAGCCGAGGTCGTTGAGGTCATCACCCCGGTACTCGGTAACGCAGATAATGTCGTTGCCACCGTTGCCCTTGGGCACATCAATGAGAAAACCGTGGCGGGCCTCGTCCGGCAGAAAACCGAGGCCGATAACTTTACGGGATGGGGATGTTGTGGTGCTTGCCATGGCCTATTGCACCACCTTGGCAGGATTGAAGGGAATATTGTTGGCCCTGAGCCAGTCAAGCAAAGCCTGGCCGGTGGTGAAACCGAGCGAACCCACCGTCATCCGCAGGCCGCCGGCGCTGACAATCTCCTGGAGCTTTTCCGCCAGCGAACCGAGCGTCAGACCATCGTAGCCGCCGACAAGAGCGCCGGAATATTCTATGTTCTGATGGCCATCGCTGCTCTCGCCATTCAGGCTGATGTCGTAGGCACGTACACCTGCAGCTTGACCGAGGCGTTGAATAAAATCCCACACCTCGCCGGTGTCATCAAGCCTGCTCTGGTGGTTCCAGCGAGCCGGAAGTGTCGGGTCCAGGGTACGTTCTTCCTGTCCCGGTTGCGGTATTTGTATGCGAGTCGTTTCGGAGTTCAGGTTATAGGCCGGGGCAACCGCCATGGCAGAGACAACCCGGCAGGTGACCGGTACCCGGAACCGCCCATCATAGGTGGCAAAACCGGCACTGGTGGGTGATGAACCGTCGGTCGTGTAGCGGATGACGATGCCATTGGTCTTTGGCAGCGCAAGCAGTTCAACTTCGTAATGATCGCCAAGGTTATGCAACTGGTGCTTGAGGCGGGGCTTGGCAGTCCATTCTTTTATTTCACTGACCCGTGTGGTATCGGCAGGATCAAAGGCCAGGAAACGATAGCGCAGCGCACTCGCTTCAAAACGGGTCGGTGTCGGCACCGGACTGGATGCAGGAGTTGGATCGGTATCACCGGTTTCGTAGGCAACCGCAGGAGCATGGAGCGGCTCTATCTTCAAATACGTATACCCTTCACCATCTTCCTGAACAGAGAGGGGGCGAATTTCGACCGTTGGATCAGGAGGGGGAAACGGTCCGCGCCGGATATAGTTACCCTCTTCCCGCCAAATGCCCCTTCTGACGCAATCGGCTTTCAGATCATCCAGGGCAGACGGTTTGTGAAGCTGCCAGTTGGTCAGTACCGCAGCGGTACGTTTGAAGTCGGCCCAGAGGATTACTTTGGTTTCTGCTGATCCGAAGAGCTTGGCTTCGGCCTTCATGCGGAAGGCGTCTTCGTCAATTTTCGTCGTAAACTTCTGAGCGTCCTCAAGAGTTTTACGGATAGTGGCTTCACCGTTCTGATTTCCGGCAAAGGCAAGAACGATACCGGTTGCCCGCAGTGCGGTGTTTATGGAAGGGTAGACGATCTGATCAAAGGCTTCTTTCAGAGCAGAGGTGAACTGCAGACCGACCCGGTCACGCAAGGCGTCCAGCGCCCGCCATTGCGGATCATCTGCGGGTGTGCCCTCAGACTTCAGATCATCTTCTATGCTTTGCAGTGCGCGGGTCTGCCGAGCTGAGTCTACTACTTTCTGAAACGTATCTTTTGACCCGGTGAGAAAGAGGATGCGATTTTTGTACTGCTGCTGTCCCCACCACGCCTGCCAGTCAGCCGGTATCGGCAGTTGATTGGCCAGTCCGCCGGGGCGGACAATTACCAGTGTGGTCTTTTCCTGCTCAACCTGCACCTGATCAAGTGGCGGCAACACTTTTACGACCTGAAAACAATCCCGCATTGAGACGGAAAAGTATTGTTCAAGATGATCCCGAAGCATTCGGTCAACGGTTTCGGGATGCAGTGATTGGGCGGTGGAACGGAGCTTGGCGGCAAGGTTCTGCTGGTTCTTGAAAAAGAGCCGTCCATCTGCCGAGCTGTGCAGATACCAGGCGCGGACCGCCAACTTATCAAGCACATTGGCCTTGAAGGTGGAGAGATCACGACCGGGGCGCTGGAGGCAGTCTACGAGCTGATACTCCCGCAGGCCATGAATAGCGCCGGGAGTCGTTGATAGCGAAGCTACCAGTATCAGGCGCGCGGCATCCGAGGCGTCTGAATTGCCATTGGCTAGGTCGATCTGCTCAACTTCCGCATCGCCACAGTGAGCGATATCGTGGGCGATGGCCTCGCTGAGCGATGGGTTGATTGTCCGAATCTCGGAGGCTATCTCGTCCTGGTTCAAATCGATATCGTAGGGGTGGATCAACTCCATACCTTTTGCTTTTTCAGTACGCCACAGGCTTGATACCACCATCTGCATCAGGCGGATAACGCCTCGTGTCTGCTGGAACCCTTCATTCTCCTTGAACTTGCCCACCAACTCGCGCAGATCGGGATGGAACGGGTAGGAATCGACGATTCTTGTATAGAGGGAGTCCGGCGTTGTCGTGGTGAGGTTCATACTGTTCGCTTCACGCAGCGCGTCCCGGTATGCGGAGGCAACCCGCTGAATTTCAACGTCTGGCGCAACATGCTCAAAGAGCCGCTTGCGCAGGATGTGGTACAGCTCATCACCGTTCGGATTGACCGGAGTGATCGGGACAGCTATGCGACGAGCTTCGCCAGTGATTCCCTGAACGGCACGGTTGAAGGCAGACTCAAGGCTTGCCTGGCCGATGCTGAAATTGGAACCGGCCAGATCGGACAGCACCAGGCAGACGTTATCCATGTCGGCAACTGCAACAAACAGATTGGCGAGCGCTGTGGTTGTTACAATACTGAGATCACCGTTACCGACCGGAACAGCGACGGCATATTCCAGATACGGCGGCAGCTCATCAAGGAAGAGGACAAGTGGATCACCACCAAGCAGCTGCTTCCATGCTTCCGGTCCCGGTGCCTGGAGGAGTGGCGAGATGTAGCGGGCAAACTGCTCTTCCTTGCCAAGCTGCTTTGCGATTGAACCCCAGATGCCTCCTGCTTCATCAGTACTTCTGCCGTTGAACCCGACAACCCGGCAGCGGCCAAGCCGTGGTGCCGGGTCTTGCTCACCAAGGACCAGCTTCCGCAACTCGGGATCACGCGCCAGCAATCCCACGGCAATCATGCTGTGAGTTTTACCGCCACCCATCGCCTGCGAGAGGAGAAAAACCGAAGAACCAGCCCCGACTCCGCCCAACTGCCGGAAGGCCCGCTCCACCAGTGTCGACATACCGTTGGTGAAATAGTTTTCTTCAAAAAACTCAGGCCCGTTTACCTGACCTTTCAGGAATGTATCAAGGCTGAGAACGGTGGCTCTTCTATCGGCGGCAAAGACCGACTTGCGGGCTTTGCAGTGGGTGTGGAGGCTCATGGATTGTCCTTTAACTCAGAATACGATGCTGCGGATTGCTGCGCGCTTGAACTAATGCAAAATACACATTATAGATGTGTTATACAACAGAAACAGCTATCAAATGATGAGGTATTATGAGAAGGAGTGCTTTGTTATGATGCCGTCATGCCAACGGACATCATCACAACCAGAGAAATCGGTGCAGTTATCAGAAAGAGGAGGAATGAACTCGGTCTTTCGCAGGAACAGTTGTCAGAAAAAGTAGGGGTTTCGTATCAGCAGATTCAAAGGTATGAAAACGGCGGCAGTATGCTCAATGTAGAAAATGTTCAGCGTATCGCCAAAGCCCTGGCAATTCCGGTAACCTCATTTTTTGATTCAGGCAGCGTCACCGGAGTTGCTGAAACGGGAACGGGGTATTCATCAGTTGAAGAGAAGAGACTTCTTCGATTTTTTCGGGATCTGGCTGCGCGATCTGACAGACTGTTAGCAACCAGTGTTGTTCGAAGACTTTCAAAGAAATAGGGATTATTAAGAATGAACATGCTTTACCCCTCCAATCAAAAACAGTATATCAACAATTTCCACGTCCCTTATAAGATCCATACCTATTTATAAACAATTATTCGACTTTATTAGTATACTGTCGTATACTATCGCATAAAGTAGTATACTTTTATATAAACAGGTGATTGCATGGACAAAATCAAGAACCCTTTTTCTCCGGGAGCAGGATCACCACCACCAGAGTTGGCAGGTCGTGACGGCATTTTAGAGCAGGCGCATGTTTTGCTCGGTCGTGTCCGCCTGAAACGGCCAGAGAAAAGCATATTGATGACCGGGTTGCGTGGAGTCGGCAAGACGGTACTGCTTAACGAGATGGAGCGGATGGCGATTGCCGACGGGTATCGGACTATCCTTGTAGAGGCCCACGAGGACAAGCCACTCGCATTGCTGCTTGTACCGCACGTGCGCCGGATTCTCTTTGACCTCGACAGGATTGCCGGTGCCGGAGACAAGGCTCGTCGCGGTCTTGCGGTGCTCAAAAGCTTCATTGGCGGCATTAAGATAACGGTCGGTGATGTCGAGTTCGGTCTGGATACTGATCCGGAAAAGGGTGCCGCTGATAGCGGTGACCTGGAGATTGACCTTGCCAATCTATTTGTCGCCGTAGCAGAGGCTGCGGAAGAGCGTCACACATCCGTGGCTATTCTTATAGATGAGATTCAATATCTTAATGCCACTGAATTGAGCGCCCTGATAATGGCCATGCATAAAATGCAACAGCGCCAGCTTCCCCTGGCGTTGATTGGAGCCGGCTTGCCGATTCTCCCCGGCTTGGCGGGTGATTCTAAATCGTATGCCGAACGTCTTTTCAGCTTTCCCGATATCGGCCCACTTGCAGAAGCGGAAGCGGCCAAGGCGCTCAAAGATCCCGTGGCTGCAGCTGGCGAACTGTTTGATGATGAGGCAATTACGGAGATTTACCGGTTGACGCAGGGATACCCTTACTTTCTTCAAGAGTGGGGGTATCAATCATGGAACCATGCCGCGGCTTCTCCCATAACCCTCAAGATTATTGAGGAAACAACAACTCTTGTGGCACGTCGCCTCGATGAAAATTTTTTCCGGGTGCGCTTTAATCGCCTTACCCCACGAGAAAAAATGTATCTGCGAGCTATGGCAGAATTGGGTTGTGGACCGTATCGGACCTCTGATATAGCTGATTTTCTTGGCGTGAAAATTACAACCCTTGGTCCGGTACGGGCAAGTCTCATCAAAAAGGGGATGATTTACAGCCCCTCACACGGAGATATGGCTTTTACCGTGCCACTATTCGATCAATTCATGCTGCGTGCCATACCTGAACTGGAATTCACAGTGAGTCTCCGTAACCGTTAAAAGAATGAGCGACTTTTTTTATTTGGGATGATGCATATAATGGGGTATACTGCCCGGCCACATAAGGGCACAAGAAACACCGCCAACCGGCGATGGACGACAATGTATGATGATGGACAAGATAGAAGAACTGGAGCGGCGCTATCAGGAACTCGAAGCGCTGCTGTCGGATCCGGTCGTTATTTCCAACCAGCCGGAGTTCCGCAAACTCTCCCGCGAACATTCCGACCTGAGTGAGCTGGTGGCTGCGTACCGCCGCTACCGGAAAGTGCTGGTCGATATTGCCGATAACCAGGAATTACTGGCTGATCCCGACATGAAAGAGATGGCTGAAGATGAGCTGAAAGCTCTTGAGGCGGAAAAGGATCAGCTCGATGCCGATATCCGCCTGCTGCTGCTCCCCAAGGATCCAAATGACGACAAGAGTGTCATCCTGGAAATCCGCGCCGGCACCGGTGGTGACGAGTCGGCCCTGTTTGCCGGCGACCTGTTCCGCATGTATTCGCGCTACGCTGACACCAACCGCTGGAAGGTTGAAATTGTCTCGGCGTCGGAGTCGGAACGGGGCGGTTACAAGGAGATCATCGCCGCAGTTGAGGGAACCGGTGTGTTCGCGAAACTCAAATACGAATCGGGCACCCACCGCGTGCAGCGAGTGCCCGAAACCGAAGCGCAGGGGCGGATTCACACCAGTGCCTGCACGGTGGCAATCATGGCGGAAGCTGAAGATGTCGATATCGACATCCGCCCGGATGACTTGAAGATCGATGTGTATCGCTCCTCCGGCGCCGGTGGCCAGCATGTCAATACCACCGACTCGGCGGTGCGCATCACCCACCTGCCGACCGGCACGGTAGTTGCCTGTCAGGAGGAACGGAGCCAGATAAAGAACCGCGCCACCGCTATGAAGGTTCTGAAAACGCGCATTCTCGACACCATCCAGCAGGCGCAGGATTCAAAAATGGCCGCCGACCGCAAACAGCAGGTCGGTTCAGGCGACCGGAGCGAGCGTATCCGCACCTACAACTTCCCGCAGGGGCGCATGACCGACCATCGCATCGGCCTGACGCTGTACCGCCTTGATTCCATCATGACCGGCGATATTGCTGAAATTACCGATGCGCTGCGGGCCTATTATCAGATGGAAGCGCTGAAGGCGCAAAGCGAAGGGAATTAATCGTTTTTACCAGTAGCGTGTAACACTTATAATTTCGTAGCAAACCCCTCTAAATCTCCCCTTTTCAGGGGAGACTTCAATGACAAGGGGGGACTGAGGGGGGTTAGCTTTAAAAGTTCCAGTGTACTAGTGGACACCAGCTATGGCGGTACCGCACGCCGGACAAAATCCCTCCCGTATACTGTTACTGCTGATTCTGTACCCGTTGCGTTCGATCAGCAGAGCAGAACAGGACGGGCAGTATGTGCTTTCGCCTCCCTCACCCGGCCTATTCCCCTCGTAGACGTAGTGCAACCCGGCGGCAATGCCGATCTGACGGGCTTTTCGTAAGGTTTCAACCGGAGTTCCGGGACGTTCCGTCAATTGGTAGGTCGGATGGAAGCCGGATACGTGCCACGGCGTATCGACCCCCAGATTGGCCGCGATAAACTCTGCCATGCCACGCAGCTCCGCGTCCGAGTCGTTCAACCCCGGGATGATCAGCGTGGTAATCTCGATCCAGACCCCCTGCCGGCGATACTCGATGATTGAATCGAGCACTTCGGAGAGGCGGGCGTGGACGACCTCCCGATAGAAGCTCTCGGAAAATCCCTTCAGGTCGATATTGGCGGCATCAAGAAAAGTGGCGATGGCCGCCAGCGCCTCTCTGCTGATATAGCCGTTAGTGACGAAGATGTTTTTTAGTCCCGCTTCGCTGGCCAGACGCGCCGTGTCGTAGGCAAACTCGAAAAAAATAGTCGGCTCGGTGTAGGTGTAGGAGATGGAACTGCAGCCGGCAGCCACTGCCCGCTGCACGATTTCTTGCGGGCTCACCTCTGCGCCCCGGACAGGGGCGTGTTGAGCTACCTGGGAAATGCTGTAGTTCTGGCAGTGCAGGCAGTGGAAGTTGCAGCCCACCGTGGCAATCGAATACGTGCTGCTTCCCGGCAGCAGATGGAAGAGCGGTTTTTTTTCGATCGGATCGACACTTTCGGCACACACTCTGCCGTAGACCAGGCTGTAGAGCGTGCCGCCACGATTTTCACGGACGGCGCAGATGCCGCGGGCACCGTCACCGATCAGACAGCGAAAACGACACAGCCCGCAGCGCACCCTTCCATCACCCTCCCGCTGGTAAAACATGGCTTCTTTCATGTGCACCTCCGCCGAATGGCCAGCTGATCCCGACAATCGTGTGGGGATTGTACTTCGTTCACCCCGCTTGTCAAGAGCTGGCAAAGAACTATAACTTTTCCGTTGACAATAGTATGCAACAAAGTATGATTATTCGCATTATTATTACGCGGAGGTTTTTATGCAATACCGTAATGATGTTGACAGAGTAACCATTTCAATTCCCCATTCCCTTGCGCTTCTGTCTGAAACCGTGCGGAATGAGCTTAACATCTCCCGATCGGAACTGTTTCGCCTGGCTCTGGAGCGCTTCATTCAAGAGCAGAACAACTCTCGACTTGCCATAATTGCTGCTGATATGGTAGCGGAGTACAAGAGCAACAGAGTACTGACCGCCCTTACCGATCTTGATGGCGAGGATTTCGCATGACACGGAATGATATCTGGCTGGTCAATCTAGACCCGACTATTGGGGCAGAAATCCGCAAAACACGCCCGTGCGTTATCGTCAGCAATATTGCGGTTGGAGTGCTGCCGCTCAAGGTGATTGCCCCGTTGACCGACTTTAAGGAACGCTATCGTGCTGTCCCCTGGATGGTTATTATTGAGCCGGATGCGGAAAACAACCTGACAAAGCCATCCGTTGTGGACCTGTTTCAGGTACGATGCGTGTCGGAAGAACGCCTGATCCGCAAAAGCGGCTCACTTTCGACCCAGTTACAAGCATCCATGCACAAAGCGCTCAAGGTCGTTTTCGCTTTGCCGTAACTTCAGAGAGAAGGAGACACGATTATGGCAGTAACGGCAGTTTCATTTGTGGCAAAATCGGGCACCGGAAAAGTTCGCTGAATACACCATGTTATCAATTGCGAGTATATTTTATGTATGACTATATGTAACTCCCTAAAAAACAATGGTTAATTCACTGCATGTTTATTGTATTGTCAAGTATTGTTGACTATAATCGAGTTGACAACTGTCAATTCAAATGATTATGGCTTGGAGCTATTAAAATGAGCGTAAATACGGTGGCTTTTGTAGCAAAATCGAATACTGGTAAAACTACTCTTTTAGAAAAATTAATTAGTGAATTAAAGCAACGGGGATATTTAGTGGGTGTTATTAAGAACGATGCTCATAAATTTGACATTGATCATCCAGGGAAGGATTCTTACCGACTGACAGCCGCTGGTGCTGACACTATGCTCATTACTTCTTCTGAAAAACTTGCTTTGGTAAAAAACCACGCAGCCTCACCTTCTCTCACTTATCTGGTAGAGACATATTTCGCGGATATGGATATCGTTCTGGCAGAAGGCTTTAAAATGAGCACTCTGCCCAAAATAGAACTCCACCGCAAAGACAGAAGCCCAACTCTTATTTGCCGTGGCGAAAACGATGACCCAACACTTATCGCTGTAGCAAGTGATGAGCCTCTAGATTTAGATGTTCCTGTTTTGGATTTGAATGATATGAATGAGGTTGCCGATTTTGTTGAACAGCGATTTCTGACAGGTAAAGCAGTCTCTGCCATCGATTGAGTGGTGCTACTTTATCCCGGACAAACTTTAAAACCGTGGTACATGTTCCACGTCTATAGCGTTTGTGTTTCGCACTTCACACTAAAGATCATCTTTTACAGTAGCTTTTTGAATGAGCATCACAGTGAGATGGTTGACGTTGTAAGAATGTTTTCTCTTGGTTTTTTTTCTGAACTAACATAGTCTGGAAATCAGCAAGGAGAAGCAAATGCCATCACGTACTGTCAGAAACTTATCGCCGGAAGCATTAAAGCAATTCCACCCTTTCAAGATGACTCAATCTTTAGGAATTAGTTCTGCCATTCGACAAGAGTCTGCAAAGGATACTGCGTGTGCTTTGGCCAAGGCTCTGAAAGAGCGCTTTTACGCATCAAAAGTCATGCTTTTTGGATCGGTGGCCCGAGCAGACTTTGGCCAGTGGTCAGATATTGATCTGGCCGTTTGGGGTGTCTCTGCGTCTGATTATTATAAGGCAGTTGCATTCGCAAGTGGCTATAGCAGTGTTTTCAAGGTTGACCTTGTGGATGCTGAGGATTGTTCACAGTCGTTGCTTCAGCATATTACCGACAATGGGATTGAAATATGAATCCACAAGCAGCTATCCTGTCGGCCAGAATAGATACTGAACTGTCTGAACTAAAGCAGGTTGTAGAACGAACATTGCAGGCTTGGGACAAAGCGACAAAGCAGGGAGACGATTTTTACCTAGATAGCGTCGCATTGAATCTTCATGCATTCTATTCCGGTTTGGAGAGGGTGTTTGAAAAACTGGCATCAACTATTGACAGGACGGTACCGAGTGCTTCTAACTGGCATCAGGAATTATTATCTCAAATGCAGACAGAGATACCATTAGTTCGCCCTGCTGTTATTTCTTCCCAGGTGAGGGAATCTTTGGAGGAGTACAGAGGGTTCCGACATGTAGTGCGGAACGTGTATACCTATCATCTTAAGCCGGAGAAGCTGAAAATACTCGTGAGTAATCTCGAAGCCACGTTTAGGCTTGCATCTGAAGAGTTGACTGTATTTGGAGATTTTTTGAAAAATATTGACGAATAGAGAACATTTAGATGGAGTTTGATTATCTCAAAACTTTCACCTGACTTTCACCAATAGGACGGATTTTGATGTTTTTTGTTGGACTGACATGGACTTTGCTCGGTGAAATAGATGCTTGAAATGGTTAAATATTAGTGAGTTACGCGTTACTTTTTGGTGTCTCCTGGTCGCTTTCGAATGTTGTTTTCCGGTTTACTTGTGTCTCCCCATTGGAAAAAATCACAATCACGCGTAAGCCGCAGGTTCTGTGCTCCCGTTCTGCCAGTGTTTGCAACTTTACAGATATAGAAACATTGCCTGAGGCCGAATAAAGGGGGAAATACTGATATAGGGTCGTAACATTGCTTCAGATTGCTGCATCACTGCATCAACGGACGCTTCGCTTGCCTTCGCCATACGGAGGGTTAGGTAAGCATATAATGGTGCATTCAGCGAAAGGGAAGACAACCCTGCTTGAAAAAGTTATCGCCCGCCTTAAAGAACTTGGCTACAGAGTAGGAGTAGTCAAGCACGACGCCCACCGCTTCGACATCGATTATCCGGGTAAGGACAGCCACCGCCTCACCGCTGCCGGGGCTGATACCACGCTGATCTGTTCACCGGAAAAGCGTGCCCTGATAAAGAAGCATGCGGTATCGCCTTCCATTGAAGAGATGCTGGAAGAGTATTTCGGCGACGTCGATATTGTTTTAACCGAGGGATTCAAAAAAAGCTCAATGCCGAAAATCGAGCTGCACCGCCGGGAACGGAGCCCCACTCTCCTCTGCCGTGGAGAAGAACACGATCCGACTCTTGTGGCAGTAGCGAGTGACGAACCTCTCGATCTTGACGTGCCTCTCCTTGATCTGAATGATACCGAAATGGTGACACGGTTCATTGAAGAGCATTTTCTGAAATTAGTCATACTGGAAAGGCATGAACGCTAAACTCCACGCACGCGCCAATTATCTGGCGCTGTTCACCATATTCTATAATATCGGAGAAGGACTGGTTTCCGTCTGGTTCGGAATTGCCGATGAAACTCTCTCACTGTTCGGCTTCGGCGTGGACTCGTTCATAGAAGTAATTTCTGCGGTCGGTGTCTGGCATATGCTGCGCAGGATAGCGGCAAACGACGGTGAATCGCGGGACGAATTCGAACAGCGGGCTCTCAGAATAACCGGGACTGCGTTCTATCTCCTCTCGGCAGGACTGGTGCTGACTGCAGGAATTGATCTGTACGGAGGGCACAGGCCGGAAACCACACTCCGGGGGATCATCATCTCGCTCGCCTCCATGTCGTTCATGTGGTACCTGATCCGCCAGAAAACTATTGTCGGAAAGGCCCTCGGCTCTCAGGCAATTCTGGCAGACGCGGCCTGTTCCCGTGCCTGCCTGTCGCTCTCGCTGGTGCTGATGGTTACCAGTATCGGCTACCAGGCGACCGGCATCGGTTCGCTGGATTCGATCGGCGCAATCCTGATTTCATGGCTGACCTTCCGTGAGGGACGGGAAGCATTCGCCAAGGCGCGCGGGCTAAACTGCTCATGCAGTTGCAGTTCGAGCACGGAGGCGAATCAATGAGTGCTATTGATGCCGGCATAACCGGGAAATTAAAGATTGCCATCACACTGACGGCGGTGACGTTGCTCGCCGAGATCGCAGGCGGCTTCTGGACCAATTCCCTGGCGCTGCTCTCGGATGCGGCGCACGTCTTCCTCGATCTGTTTGCCCTCATCCTCTCGCTGGTGGCGATCAAACTGGCCGGCCTGCCCCCGTCCGATCGTCACAGCTTCGGCTACCACCGCAGCGAGGTGTTTGCCTCCTTTATCAACGGACTGACCGTCTTCCTGATGGGAGTGGGCATCATGTACGAGGCGGTCGTACGGTTTTCTCATCCGGAGGCGGTCAAGAGCCTCCCCATGCTGCTCATTGCCGTAGTCGGTCTGGCCATGAATCTGCTCGCCGCCGGAGCGCTGCACCGCCACTCCCACGATGATCTGAATGTCAAAAGCGCCTTTCTCCATGTTATCGGCGATGCGGTTGCCTCGGTAGGGGTCATCATCGGTGGTGCTATTATGTACTACACCGGCTGGTATCTGCTCGACAGCCTGATTTCAGCAGCCATCGGGCTGCTGATTCTGACCGGCGCCGGCCGCATCCTGCGTGAGTCAACCCATATCCTGATGGAAGGGGTGCCACGGGGAATTGATTTCAACGGCGTGGCGGATGCCATCCGATCTGTTGAGGGAGTCAGGGATCTGCATTATCTGAACATCTGGACGGTCTGTTCACACATCCTCGCCCTTTCCGTGCATATCGACTGTCAGGTGGAGGAGGAGATCAGCAGGGCAACCATTCTGCACCACATTGAGCATCTGCTGGCAAAACGCTTTAATATCACCCACACCACCATCCAGATGGAGTGCGCCGCCTGCGTAAACGGCACGGTGATCAAGGAGCTGAATCATCAGGAACGACATGACTGTGGTCATGACCATTGAGGGAACTACTTGCACTTTGTCACATTCCATTCGCCCCCTCCCTTGCAAAATAGCCATAATTCATCACTATTAAACAGCTACTAAATCACTATTGCGTATTTTATATATCCAAGGCACTGTTTTAGCGAAGAAAATCATAATGCGTAAAACTTTGCCGAAGCCATGGAATACGTGAATTCTTGAGTGATGAGGTTGTAACAGCGGTTATTTAGCCGGATTACTTCAGCTAAATCGCCTGTAATATTTTAAAATATTATTTTATATTTCCATGGTTATTTTTTTTTAAATTATAATTATGAGTAAAATCAAATACTTTACATGTAAATAGTATTTTACTATAGAATTATATGAATTATGGAATTGACCTTGCAGAATTTGGTGGTATATAGACTCAATCTTATCAATCTTACTCGGAGTGGGAGGCAGTATGGAAAGGAAGAGCATCAGAAAAATTGCGGTAGCAGTTACGTTGGGGCTGTTGGTGCCACTGGCGGCTCAGGCCTCGGAGGCGGATCTGCAGTTGAAGGTAGACAAGCTGACCAAAGAGGTCAACGACCTTAAGGGCTCAGTCAAGAAGGTCGAGGACAAGTCCCTCGGCAAATGGCTGACGATTGGTGGCGAGTATCGTTTCAGGGTTGACAGTTTGCGTGGGGAGACGGCGGGGTATACTGATGCAATCGGGACGATGATGAAGCTGGTGGGCGGTTTTACAGCGCCCCCAACAGCAACACCACCGGGAGTTGCCGGAACAAACATTGGCGGTTTTTATAGTCCTACTCCAGACCAATTCATCATGCAGGGTAAGGCTGGCTCTCTTTTTACTCCTGCACAATTTAATACAATTCTTACTCAGTACATGCCGCAGGCGATGTATGCCGGCATGCAGCAAATAGTTCTCACAGCAAATCCGATGCAGCAATACTTTGCTCCCGGAGCAGCGGTGCCGGCTGCAGTTTTACAGGTAACAGCTCTCACGGCACAACAGCAGCGCGTTCTTACTACCCTCTCGGCAAAAGTAATGCCTACTGTTATGGGAATGAGTGCCGCTCCTTTTGGCGCAGCAGGTATGACCGTCGGTCAGCTATTTAACAGCGGTGCTTTCAGTGCCGATCAAGCAAAATTATTGAATAATCTTTTGCTGCAGGCATTTCTCGGAGCAGGTAGCGGCAATCTTGCCACTGTCCCAGCCTACAAGCCAAAAAATGAAACCCTCTACACCAACAAATTCGGTCTGGATCTCACTGCCAAACCGATTCAGGACATTACCGTTCATGCAAGCCTTGGTATGTACAAAACGTTCGGTTCGCAAACTGAAACTCCGACAGTCGGCAACTACTTCGCCGATCGCGTCGGCGCTTTTGACGGAACAATCGGACATATTCCGACTGACAGCAAGCTTAATGTTGATCGTGCGTATGCTACCTGGAGCAATATTGCCGATGAACCGCTCTGGTTTTCTGTCGGTCGTCGTCCTTCAACCAACGGGGCACCAAGTAATCTGCGTATGAACGGAGAGCGACCCGGCAACGGCGGTACACCGGCGCTGCTGGTCGATTACGCCTTTGACGGTATGACAGTCGGTTATGCCCCTGATATCGATGTTCTGCCCGGCTTTTATGCCAAGGTATGTTACGGCCGTGGTTTTGAGAGCGGTTTCCAAACAGCCGCAAACAGCATTAAAGATACCGATATGCTTGGAGTCTCAGTGATTCCGATTGACACAGATCCTCTGCGTGTCTGGCTGCAGTGGAACCGTGGCTTTAATATTTTTGACTTCCCCACAATGAACAACACGGTATTTGGTAATACCTCACCGGCTACTAATCTCGGCGAAATAGACTGGTATGGCGCCGGCGCCATGAGTACCCTCAAAAAAGTCGGTCCCGGTACGTTACAGCTCTTTACCGACCTCGGCATGAGCGTTACCCACCCAAACAGCAATGTTTCCAATAATGCCGGATTTCAGGGTTTGATGAGTGGCGAGTTTTTTGCGCAGGATTTTGCACCACAAGATCGCACCGGCTGGGCGGTATATGCCGGTGTGCGGTATGATCTCCCTTCCAAAACCAAGCTCGGCTTTGAATTTAATCATGGCTCGAAATATTGGATCACCTTCGCTCCATCAGCCGACGATATGTGGACCAGTAAAGTCGGTACACGCGGCAATGTCTATGAGCCGTATGTCATTCAGGAGTTAAACCTGAAACCGATTTCCAGCTACTTTGCCAAGGCCTTTTTCAAGCTCGGTTACCAGTATTACGACTTTGAGTACACCGGCAGCAATAACTGGGTCGGCGCTCCTGTCAAGATTTCTGATATCAAGTCGACCGACCTGATGCTGATGGCACCGATGAAATCTGCTTACAATATCTACGGAACCTTTGAAGTACACTTCTAAATGTAATAAAGGAGCACTTGACAATGAGAAAAATATTTTCATTCTTTTTAATTCTGGCACTAATGATCTTTTCTTCGCTTGCCGTCGTTACGACAGCAAGTGCAGAAGAACTGAAAATGACCGGTGTGATTTCAAAAATTGAGCTCGCTACAGATGGTAAATCGGCAACAGCTGTATTAAAGGACAGTAAAACGGAAGCATCCGTTACCATTACCGTTACTGATGAACTTACCCTCGACAAGTTCAAGGACAAGCGCATCGTCGAAGGTGATGAAATCCGCACAAAATATGAAAAATCCGGAGATACAAATACCAGTAAGATGTTTAAAAAAACGGCAGGCTGCTAAGTCGGCTCATTAAGGAGGATTCAAGAATATGATCAGCAAGACCTTTCTTCTCACCGTGACCGCCTGTATCTCAACTGCGACAGCATTCGCAGCGGAACCTGCCGCGCCCGCTGTTTCGCCTGCCAAGCCGACCATTGCCAAGATTTGCGCCAACTGTCACAAGGCAGAGCCGGGTGCGGTTCTCGGCCATTTTGACAATGTTGCCTTCAAGGCCAAGACCATCCAGGTCAAAATCGATGATACCGTTGAATTGTTAAAGTTTGATGAAGACGATATCAAGGTCACAAATGGAGACGGAAAAACCGGTGATGGAGAATTTCTTAAAGACAACAAGGTTAAAAAAGGCCACGAAGTCAAGGTTGAGTATGTGCTGAAAGACGGGGTTAAAACTGCGGTCAAGTTTATTGAAAAGCCGCCGGTCAAGATTTCTGCAGATATGCTTATGAAAACTGCGGATGTCGAGAAACTTGTTGCCCAGGGACCGGAGAAAGGCAAATACGTCCTCTTTGACTCTCGTCCGCTGCCGCGTTTTCAGGAAGGCTTCATTCCTACAGCGGTAAACTTCCCGTACCCTGCTTTTGACAAACTGGCTGACAAACTGCTGCCGAAGGACAAAAACGCTCTGATCATTTTCTACTGCGCCGGTCCGACCTGTAACATGAGCCCCGGTTCAGCTGATAAGGCGAAGAAGCTCGGCTATACCAATCTGAAAGTGTACAAGGATGGCATGCCTGCCTGGCAGGAGAAAAACTACGGCATTCTTTCCACCCAGTTTCTCAAAGAAGCGTGGATCGACAAGGATATTCCCCACGTTCTGCTGGATGTCCGTGCTGCCACGGAGACGGATAAGGGTTTTATCAAGGGTGCGGTAGCGTTTCCGGCAAAGCAGGCTGAGAAACGTATCAAGGAACTCACCATCAAGAAAACAGCACCGGTTATGGTGTATGACGGAAATGGCGGTAAAGAGGCGACAGCTGTTGCTTCGGCACTCGTCAAAGCAGGATTCAAAAGAGTCGTAGTGGTGAACGGTGGTTTTGAGGCATGGCAAAGCGCAAAATATGAAGTTGCCAACGGCGCACCGGCCACCAAGGCTGTCTATGTTCCCAAGCCGCGTCCCGGTGAAATAAACATTGATGAATTTATAAAATATGCTGCCGAACTGCCGGCCAACGTCATGATCATAGATGTTCGCAACACCGACGAAGGTAATTCCGGCATGCTTAAAACCGCCAAGCTGATCCCTGCAGAAGATATCAAGAACCGGTTGGCAGAAATTCCGAAAGATAAATTGATTGTTACCCAATGCACGACCGGTGTGCGTGCTGAAATGGCGTATCACACTCTTAAAGAACTCGGGTACACCAATATCAAGTTTGTCAACGTCAAGATGGAATTTGAAAAGAACGGAAACTATAAAATATCAAAAGATTAGAACTTGTTTAACCGGTTTATCCCCGTTGTATGGCGGGGATAAACCGTCAACATTCAGTGGTTTACAGTAACCTTTTTATTTTTGTACAAAAATATGTAAATTCATATAATTGGAATGGTGACTATAGGTTGATGTAACAGAAGAAAACGGCATTGATGAGGATGACTAACAACGCAGGAGGAGGCGATTGTGACGATGAAATTTTCACGCAGAACCTTTTTTAAAGCGGCTGGTGCAGCTACGGCGGGAATCACCGCAGCCACTACCGTACCGAAGAAATTTCTTTCCTGGGCTGAAGAGGCCGCCCGGAAGGATGTAAAGCAGATTCCCACGTTCTGCGAGCTCTGTTTCTGGAATTGCGGTCTTATTGCCAAAGTTGAGAATAACAAGGTCGTCAAAATTGACGGTAATCCGTTGAGTCTGCGCGGTCGCGGCCGGTTGTGCGGTCGTGGCAATGCCGCTCTGGGGGCTCTCTACGACCCTGACCGCTTGAAATTTCCGATGATCAATACCGGCAAACGGGGGGAACCGGTCTGGAAACGGGCTACCTGGGATGAGGCTCTGGGACTGATAGCCGGTAAAATGCAGGGGATCAAGGAAAAACATGGTGCGGAATCGATGGCGCTCTTCTCCCACGGTACCGGCGGCGCCTTCTGGAAGCATCTGCTCAAGTCCTATGGGTGCAGCAACTATACCGCCCCCTCGTTTGCCCAGTGTCGCGGGCCGCGTGATATGGGGTTCTACCTGACATACGGAGCTGATGTCGGCTCGCCGGAATACTATGATTTCAGCAAAAGCAAGTACATCGTCCTGCTTGGCTCACACCTCGGTGAGAATGCTCATAACAGCCAGGTGCAGGATATCGTTGGCGGCCTGGCTGATGGCGCACAGCTGACGGTGGTCGATCCGCGCCTCTCCAATATCGCGTCCAAGGCCGACCGCTGGCTGGCGATCAAGCCGGCGACTGATATGGCACTTCTTTTGGCATGGATCAGGATCATCATTGAAGAGGGGCTGTACGACAGGGAGTATATCGAGAAATATGCCTCCGGATTTGATGAACTGCGCGCTGCTGTACAGCAGTATACCCCGCAATGGGCTGAGGCCGAAACGACAATCCCGAGTGACACTATTGTTGCCGTTGCCCGTGAGATGGGCAAGAACGCCCCGCATGTCTGCGTTGGTGCCGGCCGTTATGCGGTCTGGTATGGTGACGATACGCAGCGGAGCCGGGCAATTGCCCTACTGAACGCCCTGCTTGGCTCATGGGGCCGCGAGGGGGGCTATTTCTTCCCGGCAAAAGGCGGCGTGCCGGAATATCCCGGTCTGCCGGCGTATCCGCCTCATGAAGACGTTCCCAAGCTGGATGCGGCGTATCCGTTTGCCGCACTCCAGACAACAACGTCAATCAAGCATGCCACGATCACCGGCACGCCGCATCCTATCAAAGCGTGGTTTATTTACGGGTGTAATTTGATGAAGACCATGCCGGACAAGCAGGAAACCATCAAGGCGCTCCAGAACCTTGACCTCGTGGTTGCCATTGATGTGCTGCCGGCTGACATCATCAACTGGGCCGATATCGTCCTGCCGGAGTGTACCTACATGGAGCGCTATGACAATATAAACGTGGGGAAATTCAAGAATCTGGAGATATCCCTGCGCCAGCCGACGGTGGAGCCGCTGTGGGAATCGAAGCCTTCATGGTGGATAACAAAAGAGCTGGCCGGCAAGCTTGGTTTGAGCGCGTACTTTCCCTGGAAAGATGGGGAGGAGTATCTGGCGAAACGCTGTGAGGCGGGCGGTATTGATTTTGCGGAACTGAAGAAAAAAGGGGTAATTGTCAAAACTGACAAGTCGGCCCCGTATATTACTTCCGATAACCAACCGGAATTCGCGACCCCTTCGGGTAAAATTGAGCTGTATTCGAAGCAGCTCGAGGAGAAGGGCTTTGATCCGGTGCCGAAATACACCAAACACCCCGAGCCGCCGGCCGGGCACTTCCGCCTGCTGTTCGGGCGGGCAGCGCTGCACACCTTCTCCCGGACAACCAACAACTTTATGCTGACCGATCTGCAGAAAGAAAATGCCCTCTGGATTAATGCGAAAAAAGGTAAAGAGCTGGGCCTGAAAAACGGGGAATATGTCGCTCTCGTCAATCAGGACGGCTTCGCGGCGCCCGGCAGGATCAAAGTCAAGCTGACCGAGCGGATGCGCGATGATGCCGTATACATGTACCATGGCTTCGGCGTTCATTCAAAAGGGATGAAACGGGCCAACAATCAGGGGATAGCGGATGATGATCTCATTACGAAATATGTCATAGACCCGATCATGGGCGGCACCGCCATGCGCGGAACTTTTGTCAAAATTGTGAAGGGGGCCTGATATGCAGATATATGGAGTTTTTATCCCGGAAAAAAACAGGCTTCTCAGCTATTTCAGTCAGTTCAAGCAAGGCAAGGGTGGGCTTATCGTGTACCTTGCACTTATCGGGCTTGTTCTTGGCGGTTTTGGCTTTGGCAGTATCTTTATCCTCGGCCATGGGCATACGATCAACACGTCCAGTCAGGTGCCGTGGGGGCTGCAAATATCGACGTATGTCTATTTTGCCCTGGTCAGCGGCGGCTGTATCTTCACAAATTTTATCGGCAATATGTTTTTCCATGAAAAATACAAGCCACTGGCATCGCGCGTTATTTTTATGGGATTGATCACCGCCATCGCGGGATTTGCCTCGCTGGCCTCCGAACTGGGGCACGTGGAGCGCATGTATATGTTCATGATATCGCCAAATCCCACTTCGCCGATGTTCTGGATGTCTGTCTGGTATACCGCCGATATCAGTATCCTGCTGGTGGAGTACATCAACATTCAACGAAACAAACACTCGAAAGCCATGCTCTATACGTCTTTTATCATCCCGGTTATAACGTATTGTTCACTGGGCAGTCTTTTTGGGGCTGTCGGAACCATGCCCTATTATTACAGTTCCCTGTTGCCGATCTATTTTCTGTTCAGTGGCTTTTTGAGCGGTAATGCCCTTTGTGCAATTATTGCCGCCTTTCAGTCGAAAACATCGGGAAACATGCGGCTGTTAAAGCCGTTCTTCAGGATGCAGAAGATTGCCCTTGCATCAGTCTTTGTGCTTACCTTCTGTCGTATCATTATCGGGTTATCAAGTAATTTGACCGGTTACGAGGTGTTTCGCGAAACGTTTTTCCAGAATGTGATATTTGGTATAGGAGGAGCGCTGGTGGTTCCATTTATAATTCTGATGTATAAACGCACCTTCGGAGGCCTGGTACTTTCGAGTCTGCTGGTGCTGTTAACCCAGTTCATGGCCCGTCTTGATCTTGTGGTAGAAGGTTTCAGGGTCCCTGTTTTCAGGGTCTATGATATGCCTGAGAGGATCAGCTATTTCCCGTCTGTTTTCGAGATTCTGGTGGTTCTTGCCTCTGTATCGCTTGTCGCTCTGGTGTATCTGATCAGCGAAAAAACAGGTCTTTTTGAAATTGCTGGAAAGGGAGGCCATTAACATGAACCTGACTGAAAACAGAGATATTCTTGAAATTATGCAGTCTGACCTGGAGCGTGCGCTTAAAAAACCACGAGCAGAACGTCGCTGGGCCATGGCGATTGACCTGAAAAAGTGTATCGGCTGCCATGCATGCACCACAGGGTGCATGTCAGAAAATCTGACACCACCTGAAATCCACTATCGTCCGGTAAAGGAAGAGGAGCTCGGCACGTTCCCCAATACCGGCATGCGTTTTTTACCCCGTCCCTGTATGCAGTGCGATGCACCAAGCTGTACCCAGGTATGCCCGGTGACGGCCACCTACAAAAGAGATGACGGGCTGGTCACAATTGACTACGAAAAGTGCATTGGCTGTCGCTACTGTCTCGTTGCCTGTCCCTACGGTGCCCGTTCGGCAGATGTCGGTCTCTATTTCACCGGGGACTTTCGCGACAAGACGTATGAAGTAGAGAATTCAGGAGAATATGGAAAAAGGTCGAAACGGACCAGCCACTGGCGTTCACCAATCGGGAATGCCCGTAAATGCCATTTTTGTATCCACCGCGTTGAAAAAGGCGAGCTGACACGTTGTACGACAACGTGTCTGTCGAGTGCTACGTACTTCGGAGATATTAATGATCCGAAGGCCCTCATTACAAAGTTGATTTCAAAAGTCAATGTTATGAAGTACAAGGAAGAGTTCGGGACAAAGCCGATGGTTTTTTATCTGACATAATTGCCGTATTACAGTGAGTTGGGGGGAGGAATCATGAAATCAAAATCAATCTGGATGATGACAGTAGTTTCTGTTTTGCTGAGCGGACTCGCGTACGGTGCAGCCATGCAAGATATCATCTATAAGGGTGATACCGCTTCAGACGAGGTAATATTCCACGGCGATCAGCATTTGCAGAGAGGTTTCAAATGTAACGACTGCCACAATAAGGAGATGTTCCCGGCAAAGAAAAAGGGGGCAACAGTCATAACCATGAAGGCCATTCAGCAGGGTAAACTCTGTGGAAAGTGCCACAATGGAAAAATTGCGTTCGGCGTCGATCATCACTGCAACAGATGTCATCCCAAAAAAGGGGCGGATACGCTTATTTATGACTGAGTGCAGACAATGAAGCTGCTGGACATTTTACATCGATATGCTAAGATTAAATTAAATTTTTACACCGGTTCGCCGGAAAACCACTGCAAAGGAGCTCCACCATGAAGAAAATTTTGACCCTGTTAGTTGTTGCACTGACTGCTGTTTCGTTTGCCTCTGTAGCCATGGCCACCGAACACGAGAAAAAAGCAGAAGGAAAATCAGCTGAAGCTGCCGCACCGGCTACTGAAAAGAGTGAAAAAGCAGAGAAAAAAGACACAAAGAAAGAGAAAAAAGCTAAAAAAGAGAAAAATGACGATAAGAAAAAAGATGAGGCCAAACCTGCCGTCAAGGGTAAAAAAGAACTTTCCGGCTGCTGAGTTATCTATTATAGCTGAAAATGTGGAGGCATAAGCCCACCGGCTGATGCCTCCTTTTTTTGTGCCGGGTGACATAACCGGAAATAAAAATTCGATTTTCGGGGACTACGGCGCAAAAGGCTGATTAACAAAGGCAATATTGCACGATGAAGCGTCTATCTGGGCCGGCGCTTTGTTGAAAACGCCCCTGATCTCCTCAATGAAATTGCCCAGTAACGGTGATGATGGAGAGGCGCCGCTGATGATAAGAGTGCGTTTGTAGGCGTGTCCGAAGCCGGTGACTCGATGGGTGCGCAGGGCGCCTTCATTAACTAATTTATCGACGACCGATCTGGAAATGAATGCGAGGCCGTTGCCTTCAAGTACTGAACAGATGATCATGTGAAGATCGTCATGATAAATTATCCTGTTAAATTCAGCGCAATCCCTCCCCAGTTTTTTCATATTGTAGTGAAACAGTTTGCTCGAACAGCAACCTTCCTTTCTGGTGTAAAGATCAAAACAGGTCAACTGATCAAGTGTCATTTCCTCACTCGTAAGGGCCAACTGCGGAGAACTGACAAAGAGAACTTCATCTCCCGGCAGGTCAAATGTTTCAAACTCTTCAAGTTCATAATCTTCATTATGCTCAATCACGCCCACTTGGTACAAGCCCTTCCGCATCCCGTCAACAACTTTATCCGGAGTTTCAAAAAAGAACTTCAATTCAGACATATCCGGCTTGAGCAACATGAAGCCCTTCATTATGTCAGGCAGGTACGAAACGCCAAAAGAAGGTGTACAGCAGAAAATGATTCCTGCTTTGGGAGAAGGCAGGCGAAGATCGGCCAGCAGGTCGCTTTCAAGCTGTAGCATCTTCTCTGCTTTTTCTATCACAATCCGCCCCGCGTCAGTTGCTATAAGTATCGGCCCACTACGATCGACAAGTGAATAGCCGTACTGTTCTTCTAAAAATTTGATTCTTCGGGATACTGCGGATTGAGTAATAAAAAGATTGTCTGCCGTTCTGGAGAAGTTTCCAGTAACAACTAAATCTATAAGTGTCTGTAAATATTCAGTTTTCATGCATTGCACCATAAACCCGGGTATTTTTGCGCAAAGCGCATAGCTTTATGACAAAGTTTCATTTCAACAATAGCAGATGATTATGCTAGTTTGTTTAAAATTTTTTAAAATTTTGATTTACATAGGATATTTCGATTTTGCAAAGGCTGGCGTGTCTGAAGTTAAATTTTTTATTCACTTTTAACATAATTCGCCAGGTTTGAAAAACAGGAAATAATACCAAATGATTGTTATCAAAATAGTTATGTCGACACTTTTCATCGTTTCATACAGCTCTATCAGTTGGGCTGATTCCATTGTTTTCAGCTTTTCAGATGGAAAAAAACAAACAGTAATTCTCGACTCCCCCTTAAAATCAATATCGTCAGTCCAATATCTTCCCTCCATTAATGAAAATCCGGCAGTCCCACAGGCAGAAAGTGTGGGGCTGCCTCCGCAGCGTGAAACAAAACAGCCCCTGCAGCAGAAAGAGCCTGCCAAGCCGATTGTCAGGTTCAAATGGGCAGAGCCAATAGCTGGACAATAGAATCAAGTGGGTATGCCCTCTTGCAGGCAGAGGGCATAATGCCGAACCAGTTCAAATAATCACGAAGGAGGTGAATGGAAATAAAACAGTCATAAGGTGAAGCGCCATGGTAACGGTTGTATTCTCACACTATTTTATGGGGAGGAATTATGTCGGAAAGAATGCAGAAGAACAGAAGAACAGCACTAATCGGAACAGCGATGGTTGCTTTGCTTTCCCTGTGGGGCTGCGGGACAAAGGGCTATGATGACGTTGCTGCTCAACGGAGTGCGGCCTTGGCCGCTGCAGTTACAACGACGAAAGCACCGGCCATTATTGATGCAGCAACCCTCAAGGGTTGGGTCGATGAAGGTAAGCTTAATGCCCCCTATGGGAGCAGTGACAGGGTGGTGGTGGTTTCAACGTCTCTGTTTGCTAATTGGACTACCAGCTCGAAAGGGCACATCCCGGGCGCGGTACGTTTGGACACAACGGAGACAGGTCAATCCCGTATAGAAGGTCTTGCTCTCGCCACCAGTATGATGCCTGATGGCCCGACAATGGACGTTATTATCAAAAGATTGGGCATTGATGCGAACACGACGGTTGTGTTTTCGCTTCCTAAAAACTCGTCACTATATGATCAATCAGTGCCATTCTGGAACTTCCGGTATTGGGGCTTTGCGCGGGAGCGTCTGAAAATTCTGAACGGCGGCGACGATGCATGGGATGTTGCCGGTCTTCCGCTGACAAAAGATAAAACTGACAAGTATACTCCTTCAACGTACAGTGTAAGCAAAAATGCCGCACTGAAGGATGTCGTCCGCTACTCACTCAGCGAAATGATTGGTAAGGTTGACGCCATACTTGCCGATCCAGCTTTGAAAGAGACATGGCAGATGATTGATGTCCGGGGTTTTGCGACTACCCCCTACATGACCAATGCCTTACGACTTTCAAGCCCGACAATGTACTTGACTCGGTTGGACAGCGATGCAACGACAACACCACCCACACTGAGAAACTATGTGTACCCTGACAAACAGACGTTCGAGACAAAAATTGCGGACTTAACTAACTTTCCCGTAAGAGATGGCGCCACGAATGTTGTTGCCTCGGCAACCAAAAAGACCATCTGCATGTGTGGGTCTTCAATCAGCGCATCTCCTACTTTTGTGCTTTTTGATGCCGTTCTCAATGTCCCGGAAGGTGATATTGCCATGTATGACGGGTCATCCAGTCAATGGAATAACTATAACACGGCACGTTTGACTGCTGCATATCCTAATACGATTGCTACAGTCGCTCAAAGAAACGCATGGTCATTCAATGTATATACCAGCCCTGTCAATCCGCTTGCAATCAGCAAAAATAGAGCACAAGGTGCTTTCCCGTCTACCGTGACAAGTGCTTTAGCCGGCATCTGGGCTATATTCTCGCCGGTTCTCGGCCCGACGCATGTAGATATGAACCAGATTGAAAATATAGATAGGGTTTATATCAGGCCTGCTGCTGCTCCAAGCACACCCACTTCAACTACACCAAGCGGTGGCAGCACTTCCGGTGGTGGCTGCTGATTCATTATCTGACTATAAATGTGCATAAGAACAGACCTATTTGAAAGGAGTTCACAGATGAAAAAAAATATACTTGGCGGTCTGCTCACGGGCGCCGTGCTTTTTGCCGGCACAGCTTTTGCGGGGCCTCAGATGACTTTTGGCCCGGAAGACAAGGGTGTGTTGCAACTGGACTACAAAGGCCAGTTTCAGATGACGGCACGGGATTCCGGATCAGGAGCCAATAATGAAGACAGCACTGCCAACTTCAATTTCCGCCGTAACAGGATCGCCTTGATGGGAATGTATGGCGACATGATGAGCCTCTACGTCCAGACCGAGTTCACTGAAGAGCAGAACATCACTACTCTCGGTGTAACTAACAGCAGCAACCTGAAGACTGAATTCCAGATGCTTGATGCAGTCATGCGCTTCGACGTTGATAACGCTTTCAAGGTGAACGTCGGCAAGTTTAAGTACAATCTTTCCCGCGAGAACCTGGAAGCGTGCGAGATGCCGCTGACCCTCGATCGTTCGCTCTTTATCCGCCCCGCCTACACCACCACGCGTGATCAAGGGGTCGCTGTATGGGGCAACCTGTTCAATGACGTGTTCCAGTACCGTGCTGATATTATGGAGGGGCGTAAAGCTGTCTCCGGCGACATCGCTCCCAGTTCCAGCCTCCGCTACTCCCTTCGCGGCCATGTGACGCTGCTCGACCCTGAGAGCGATTATGGCTACAAGGGAACCTACCTGGGGAAAAAGAAGGTTTTGACCTTTGGAGCCGCCTATCAATTCGAGCCTGAAATTGCCTATGGCGATATGCTTGCAAAGGCGGACAAAAAAGATTACACCGCCTGGACTGTCGACGCTTTCTTTGAGTATCCGCTTGCAGGAGCCGGCACGGTGACAGCTTCCGCTGCCTATGAAGATGTTAATCTGGATGATGCTTATAAAGGCGCCAATCCGGACCCGGGCACAATTGGTCTCAACGGGCAGAAAAACGGCTGGTACGTTAAGGGGGGCTACATGCTCCCAACCGTGCCGCTCCAGTTCTTCGGTCGTTACGAAAAGTGGCAATTCGCCAGCCTCAACAATATTTTCGACCAGAAAATTGACTGGTATGGTGGCGGCGCCAATTATTTTTTCCGTGACCAAAACCTGAAATTAACCATGGAAGTGTCACGCACCGCCTTCGACAAGGAAGGCACGGTTAATGGATTGGTGAGTAAGGATTTCACAACATTCATTACCCAGTTACAGTTGATTTTCTAATCAGCATAGTGAAAATTTTAGTAAAAGAGACCTGCCAGGTTGCGACCTGCCAGGTCTCTTTTTTATTCAGAATACGTAAAGTGACGTGCTATAGTCGGGCACTTTTAAACAGTAAAGGCTCCTTTCCGAAATGTTGACCACTTCAGCCACCCACGGCAAAAGCAATAAGCTACTCCTGCTTTTATTTTGTACCCTGACGCTTCTGTCCGGCTGTCAGAGAGGGGTGCCCCAATCCTCCTGTGTCCGATGCCACAAAGACTTGGAACATGCTTCCAAAAGCCACGGCGACTGTGTATCGTGTCATGGTGGCAAACCGCTTGAAGAGGAGAAAGGAAAGTCGCATCAGGGTGTATTTGGCATAGCCAATCCTGAATATATGGGCCGCTGGGAGAGCGGCTGTGCTCCCTGCCATAAATATCAATTTGAGCGGATGAAGAGCAACCTGATGTACACCGCTGCCGGGATGATCCGTAATACTCAGCTTACCTGGGAAGGTGAAGACGGCAACAGCTATACCGCCCATGGTGAAAAACAGTATGATGCTGATGGCAAGCCGTTTTCACCCAAACCGGTTGCCGAACTGGACAACCTTTCCGGTGAACTGTATCGCAAATTCTGCTCCCGATGCCATGTTGGCGCGCAAACGACCGGTGTCTACGCTGCCAGTCATGGCTCCGGTTGTGCGGCCTGTCATTTCCCGTGGAATAATGAAGGGACCTACGAGGGCTCTGACAAGACCATGAAAGGAAGGGCAGGCCATTCTGCCAGCCACACCATGACCCCGCTGCCGGATACCCAGGTCTGCGCACGCTGCCACAACCGGAGTGGGCGCATCGCCTTTTCCTATCAGGGGCTGTACGACGGTAACAACGCCCTGGTGCCGACCAGGGGGGGCGAAGCCGGCCCTGTGATGACCAGCGGTGCCCGCAATCTGACCCATATTTCGCCGGATGTGCACTTTACCGCCGGGATGGAGTGCATCGACTGCCACACTTCGCGTGATGTCATGGGTGACGGCTTTGCCTATCGCAACATGTATCTGCAGACCGAGATCGCCTGCGAAGATTGTCACGGCGGCGCTGTTGAGCTGCCGCGCTATCGTGAGATCACCCGCGAAAACGATGAAGCGCTGAGGGAGTCCCGTTCCTACAAAAAGCCGGTTACCTCCGGAATGCGCATGATTCAGACCGCAAAGGGGCGCAACTATTCAAACGTATTCTACAAAGACGGCACAATCTGGCTGCAGGGTAAACGGAGCGGCAAGCTTCACCGCAGCAAGGTTATCACCGGCACGCCGGAACATACGATCGCCGGACATGGGCGTCTCGAATGCTATGCCTGCCATTCGCGCACTTCGGTGCAGTGTTACGGCTGCCACACCCGCTATGACAAGGGGAAGACGGGGATGGACTTCATCAAACAGGAGGAAACGCCGGGCGCTTTCAGCGAGACGGAGGATTACCGCATGCTTTATCCCTTCCCGCTGGCACTTAACCAGCGCGGCCGTATCTCCCCGGTGACACCCGGCTGCCAGACTTTTGTCACCGTGGCCGAAGCGGATGGCTCCCTTTCCAGGTCGGAATATGTTACACAATTCAAAGGGTCGCAACAGCTTCGCTTCGCACCGTTCTATTCACACAATACCGGCAGAAAGTCGCTTGGCTGCAGCGAATGTCACGGCAGTCCGGCTTTTCTCGGTTTCGGCCAGAATATCATTGCGGGAAGCAGCATTACGGGGACTCTCATCTGCGAACGCTCGGACAGCAAACCGCTCGATGGTTTCTTGACCATGAAAAACGGAAAAGTACGTGCGTACTCGGCCGTAACCCGGGAAAATTCACGGCCATTGAACGGAGCAGAAGTGAAGCAGGCACTGTCGGTCAATCTCTGTCTTCCGTGTCACGATAAAGCGCGTGATCCGATCTACCGGAAAGGAATAAACCATCGTGCGTTGGATGATGCTCTTCATCGTCGGCTTTTGTCTGGCCAATAGTCTCGAGGCAACAGCCGCTCACGTCGGATTGGTGTGCGGCTCATGCCACCGTCAGGGGGGAAGCGCCAGTGATCCGGCCTCCCGTGATGGCCGGGCGCATGGCTGTGTCGGTTGTCATCAGGGGCATGAGCGGATTTTCGATCACGCCATGGGGCAGCGGAGTGGCGAGAAACAGTTTGTACAGCGGAGCTACGGGCGCTTTGATGGCGATTTCTGGGATAAGAACTGCACCTCCTGCCACCTGAAGGGGTGTCTCGACTGCCACGGTGATCGGGGTATATCTAAGCCGTCAGTTGCCGCCTGCCAGCGCTGTCACAACGGTTATTACACCGGATGGGACTATTCGGGACGGGCTCCCCGTGAAGACAACATGCGCTACCAGCGGGGCATTGCCGTTAATGGTGCTCCGTTCCTGAAGATGTTGCCTGATGTGCATTATCGTGCCGGCATAACCTGTGGCGCCTGCCATTCGATGAGCAGTCTTGCTGAAGGAAAGAAGTCTTCCAAAGGGTGCCGGGATTGCCATACGCCGAGTCAGAAAATAGTGGAGCACCGTATTACTGCTCATTTGCAGCGACTGGAATGTTACGCCTGCCATTCGGCCTGGGCAGCGCAGGAGTACGGCACCTTCTTCCTGCGCTTCCGCGATCAGCAGATGAAAGATGATTTCGACCTTTCGCCAGGGCCAAGCCCGGAGTACCTGCGCAGCGCCTATCTGAAAAAACAGGATGCGCCGCCGCTCGGGATCAATGCCGCCGGGCGGGTCAGTCCGATCCGGCCGATGTTCATTGCTTACTATACCGACATTATGCGGGCCAGGAACGGCGGTCCGGAGAATACGCTGCTGGCCGCCGAGTGGCGGGCATACTTTCCCCATACCGTTCAACGTGGCACTGTTCCCTGTGAGGGGTGCCACGACAACCCGGCCCGCTTCATGCTTGAACCGGAATCGCGGCGGATCTTCAATCTTCAAAAGGACGGCATGGGATTGGAGTCGTTCTGGCTTCAGAATGGACAGCGTGTCAGCAACGGCACTTTTATGGAAGCCGCCCGCTACCTGCGCATGAGCAGCAAAAGCCCGGCATACACAAAGGCATATGTGGAAAAATGGAAAACCTTTCTCAATCGCGTCGAAAATTCATCACGACCCTGACCCTGCTGCTTGCTTCGGGAGGTCTGCTGGTACGGTACCTTACCCCGCGCACGGCCGGAAAACGCCGGGTACTGGTCAGCGCTGCTGCCTCAGATGTGCCGCCGGGGGGGGCTCTGGTGTTTCGCACCGAACGGGTGGTCCTCATGAAGAATGACGCCGGCTTCTACGCCCTGAGTCTTATCTGCACCCATCTTGGCTGTACAGTGGTTGTTACGGAGGATGCGCTCTCATGTCCCTGCCACGGGAGTCGCTTTGACAGGGAGGGCAAGGTTCTTACCGGTCCTGCGGATCGTTCATTGACGCGGATGCAGGTGGAGGTGCGTGGAGATCGGGTCGAAATAATCGGGTGAGGCAGGGCTTCGCGTTTTACCAACCCTAATTGATGGCTATCATTGCATACCCCTTGTTCTGATAGCCAATAAATGAATTGAAGACGTTGGCAACTAATTTGATTTCCTGGATAAGTCCGGCGGGGTCAGCTTTGAATACCCGCATTGCCACAGCACACGCTTCAAAGCGTACTCCCTTCTTCTTTAAAGATTGGAATAGAGCAACAGCCTCATCGTCAAGTGCGGCGACGGACAGAAGTTTCACTCCGGGCCCGCGAAAAGCTACTATCATGTCAGGCTTGACCCCCTGCGCTACCATCCCTTCCAGGGTCTCATCAAAGAGCTTCAAATTGAACGTCAGCTTATCAACATCTGCAACCCGCACATCAAAAATAACCTTGGCGAGTTTGAGTCCGGCAAGTGCTTCGCGGTCATCCGGCTTCTGTGCAGCATACAGTGCGGGGGAGCAGATCAGCATTAACGCCATTACAATTATCATCGTTCGTAAATACATATGTTGGTCTCCTTTTGTGTTGCAATTTTCCACAGGCATGAAGTTACCCGCCGTTTGACGAGTATGTCTAAATATACGGGTAAATCAGCGTGATGTGATCGAATAATAAAAGGAATTATTACAGATTAACAGTGAAAAGTGTTAAGAGCTTTCGTGCCAATGTGCACGGTACTATTTTATTATACGGCTAAAAATTTCAGGTGGGTTGATTGACATAGTAACTATCATAGTCTATGGTATAGCCAGAATCAGAAGGAGGAGGTAACATATGCAGTCAATGACAACTATGGATTTGAGAAAGAACCTGGGGCAAATCCTTGATATGGTGGCGGAAAAGAACGAGTCCGTGACCATCTCCCGCGCCAACAAACCGCTGGCAGTAATTCTTTCCATTGCCGAATATGAGGAGAAGGTTCAGAAAAAAAACAGGGGGCAGAGACTTGAAACACTGTCCGGAGCCATGGATGACTGGCGTGAGCGTAACCGGTCGGTCACAAAGCAGGTGGATGCTGTGCAGGCGGTGCGAGAGAGCAGGGATTCCCGATGATAGTGCTTGATTCTTCTGTTGCACTGAAATGGATCTTTGCCGATGAAGACGGAGCGGAGCATGCAGAGCGTATCCGCAATGAGCATATCTCGGGTAAAAATGAAATTGCCGTTCCAAGTCTGTTTTTCTACGAAATTGCTAACGTTCTTGCCACCAAGGTCAAAATCTCCACAGATGAGGCGCTGGAAGCATTCGAGCTTATCAGCGCCTTTGAATTCAACGTTCACGAACTCGACGTTTCCGAATATATGGAGGCAATGACCCTCGCCATGAAACAGAAGGTCAGTGTCTATGATGCCTGCTATCATCTGCTCGCCAGCCGACTTGGCTGCCATTTTTTTACTGCCGACCGGAAGTTTTGGGAAAAGGTAAGGGGATTCGGAGTTGCTGAGTTGCAGGGAAGATAACACACTATTTTCCACCTCGAGGGCGGACTTCCATTCCTAAATCTGGTCTAACTTTACCCCCTCCACAAGCAACAAATAAATCCAAGCTATTGAAGTAGAATCATAATCCTGCCTAAAGGTTCGCGCAGTTGACGCGTTCGGACAGTCTTTTTTGCCCGACCGGTGTCGAACTGCCTGGTTGAAACTTCGTCTTTTTAACTTTGTCTCATGTCAAGGGCAGACCCTTCCGACATGTTCTCCTTTGTTTGGTGTGTTATACGCCAAAGCGTATGTTGCGGAATTATTTTCCAGTGCTGCTGTAAACCTGAAGAACGATAAACCGATCGTTTTCTTCTACGATTCTGAATGAAGTTTTTCCATCACCAGGCAAGATAATGCTCACCTCTTCAGTCGCTTCGGACTCCGGCTCTTCAGGAACCGGCTCAGTTTCGGCAATAGACGATGACTGTTCCTGCTGCTGTTCCAGCTCTTCTGTAACTGCCTCACCCTGATCCGGCTTCTTTTCCTCTTCAACCGGCGAAGATTCACGATCCTGAACAATCAGCGTCTGCAGCGGTTCAAACTGATATTCCACCGGAGTATCGAACTGTACTTTAAGACGATCGATACTCACCGATTGGGCCTGCTGCAGGCTTTGCGTTGCCCCACCCTGCGCTGAGGAAGTGTTGTCCCGACGCTGCCGTTCCTGTCGCTCTTTTATGTCTGCCGGAAGAGGAACAAGCCGTAGCGGATCAATCGCTTGGCAGATGGAGACTCTCACCACTGTCAGCAGTAATGTTAAAACAATCGCGTAGCGCATTGATGATCTCTCTGTTACATGAAACACAACCACCGGAAACCTTAAAATAAAAATGATTTCAGATGGTTGTGTCTGGGTCAGTTCAGGACTTATTTCTCACTGGCGAAGTAAATCGGGTATGCATGGCTCCGATCAGTGGTCGTACCGAAACAGAACATCTATTACCAAATACATTAAATCTGGATTGCCATACGGCTCATCTATCATAGTTGATTTCCGCGTTTCAACTTTAATTAATATAACTAATTTACCTTAACAATATATTATCATTGCAGGATTTCACTTCCTCGTAACTTTTTATCCCGCTTTGCTACATCCAGGAATATTCGGAGTATTCAGGGGAATATACACTCATGAAGAACTTTACCCAAGGGGTGGTGGTTACCTGTTTCAAGGGAGGTTCAACTCCAGCGTCCTCGATGAAATCCATCTGCTTGCCGCTGTGAGTTTACGTCGGATTAAATCAGGTGCGGGCTGCCATGGTGCCCTGTGCATGGGACTACCCATGGTCGAGTGCTGCTTATCACACGAACCGGCCAAAATCTGATCCGCTGGTAAAAGATCGCACACATTTACGGGTTGAAACAGACTGGGAAGAGTATCTTTCGGGCGGCATATCACTGGCACTTGGTCAACTGCGCATGGCAACGCAAACAGGCCGCCCTGCCGGAGATGATGCGTTTATCGCAAAGATGTCTGACCTGACCGGACGAAACTTGAGAAAAGTAAAGCCCGCCCTGCTGATAAAGCAATAATCTCTATTTTGTCCCTTGAATCTGAGACGCAAAAAAACCGGGCTTCATATCAACAAATGACATTTCGGCATCCCGCCTGTCTCAATGAAAACCTTGGCTTTCTCTCCTGCCCTCACGGGCAGTTCAGCTTTTCGCATATCACATGGCAAATATGATACCCCGCAGAAGCTACGGGGTATCATATCAGTAATTTAGATGTAATAATTAAAGCATTGACACAAAATATTCATCATAGCAGTTAAGAAGGTAGTCGAACGTCACTATTTTTCTTTGGTGAAATAATGCGGCGGATTGAGGCCGACAGAAGTGCGGAGTTCCATCCCGACCTTCCCGTCGGCGTCAACAGTCAGACTTGGCCTGGTCAACTGATTATTGAACGTGGTCGCAGCACTCCAGGTAACGCCAAGATCCGTACTCCGGTACATTTTTGTACTTTCGCCACCGTTAGCAGTCCAGTAGCTTGCAGCCGCCGTCAGCTTTTTTAACTTGTCAACAACAATACTCAAACGACCGGAAAACATATCGGTAGCAGGAGCGGTTGCAATTGTTTTTTTGCTCCATGATGACCCGCCATTGCTGCTCTTGAAAAAATTCAGGGTCGTCGAGTCTGATGCCCGTACCATGTATATGGTGTTTGTATCAAAAGTTGTAATGCTCCCCTGACCGTATGGCGTTGTCGGGGCGATGGCGACAACTGGAGTTGTCCAGCCGGTTGCGGTCTGCTTTATGTACTGGTATCCAGCTGCTCCGGGGGTTATCGAATAACCGGCGGCAACATGCACTTTTCCCTTACTGTCGATGGCGGTGGCGGGAATAGGTTCCCATCCGTTGGCATCATTCCAGGCAGGAAACGGCAGTGCAACCGGTTCATTGAAGGCAGAATCAAAGCGGCTTGCGGTTGTGTAATACAGCTTGTTGTCTGCCCCCTCGAAAACGACATGAATGGTTCCGGTTGAGTTGGCAAGGATTGAAACAACTTCTGGAAGAGATTTGGTCAGAGCAGAGCCGTTAATTCTCAGCGGAGCACTCCAGACGGTAAGATCGGAGGCATCGGCAGAAGAATAATAGATTCCGTCCGTCACGCCGTCATTTTGTTCCCAGGTCACATGAACGACTTTTTTCGTCGGGAATGCGGCATCGCCACTGATGGCAATGGCAACACCCTGACCAAGCGTGCCCGGCGCTGTTTTGGTGATGTCAATCGATCCCCCCCACGTCAAGCCGCCATCATTACTCTGGACAACCTTGATGGCGTCACGTCCCGCCCCGGTTGAGTCGGTTATGAATGCGGAATAATAGTTTGTCCCGTCTGTGACCAGGGATCTCCCGGCAGAGCGACAATTACCTTCGAAGATTTTTGTGGTTGATACCGTCATGCCCATAACCGGTGCTGTCGGAGCTGCTGTTGCGACAACCGGTATTGCCAGAATCAGGGAAACAGCGAGACTCTTTGCCAATGTTTTAAATTTTTCTTTCATTTCATTTACTCCTTACGTTCAGGTTGATGCTGCCGATGGCAGAAAATAATGAGGCAGGCATATCATAGTTGATTTCTGTATTTCAACTTTAATTAAAATAACTAATTTTCCTTAACAATATATTGTCATCTCAACTTTCGCAGTTGTATAAAACATTATAACATATCGATATCATTAATAGTATAGCGTATCAAAGTGTAGTAAAGTAGGTTTGTTCCCCAACAAATCGACTTACACACAAGGAGACGCTATGCAGCAGACTGTATCAGAAACTACCTCTGTTGAAAACCAGATCAACTTGTTCTTTCATAATCATTTACTCGGTAAACGCCCCGGTCGTGCCAACGTGTTGGCAACATGCCTGGTTAGTATCGGCTATGACGTTAAATTAGAGCGTGTTGTCGGGTTTTCCAAAGAGCAGATAGAATGCTTTGTGCAGCAGTTTATTGAGCTGCTACCACCGGTTTTCAGAGAACGATTACTACTTTTAGCCACTACAAACGGTAAAAAATAAAAAATATCAGAGTGTTACCGCAAAATTAGCAACTGCGAAAGTTGAGATCCTGACCATCCAAAAGCGGACAATTCATTTGCTACAAAACCGGACAAGTCTATTTGCTCTTGACACAGCAATCTTTATTATGGACTACGAGTCAACATTATTCCTCTGTCGGAAAATCGTGACTACCAATCACTTTCGAAAAATTGATGCAATGTTCGATATACCCATCCGAATCATCTGAAGGATTTGGAGGCCGCTTTACTCATGCCCAAGAGAGAGTCCAAGGGTAGAGTAGAGAACATCTTTCACCCTTCCCCTCATCAAACCGGACATGCAATTTTCCCGCGTCCTGCTTTCAGATGTTCTTCCAACCCACTGTTGTTTCTCCCGCGATGTCAAAATAGGGACATCCATGGTCCGCGACATACGGCTAAAAAAAACTGCTAAAAAAAACTTGACACACTGATTTTAATGTTGTAAACGCATAGCGCTCAACACTTAATGAGAAGATGATCGATAATGCTAAACCATCCGCGAGGATGGGACGGAAAGCCTACAGGGTCTCACCGAGACAGCCGGGATGACGAAATGTCCAAAAAGATATTCAGCCCCGGCTATTTTTTTGCCTGATCATCCCAGCTCAAACATTCGCAGTTCTCGATAATGCTAAACCATCCGCGAGGATGGGACGGAAAGCCTACAGGGTCTCACCGAGACAGCCGGGTTGCCGATAGATAATAGTCTCATATAATTGGCCCCGGCATCTTTTTGTCCGGACGTATCGTTCACCATCAGGCACCATTTCACTGAACAGAGGAGAGAAAAAATGTCAAACAAAATGACTCGAACAGTCAGAGCAGGTCTTGTCGGAGCACTGCTTTTCGGGGGAGCAGCAGTTGTACAGGCGGCCCAGTCCTTTGATCTGGCAAAAGATTTTGCCATCAAGAAAAACCCGAACGGTCCATGGAGTTATGGCTACTCTGCGACTCGCGGATCCGCTTTCAAGCTTTTCAACACAACATTCGATCAGATGATCTATGGCGGACACATGATTGCCTGGCAGCTGCCTTATGGCGATCCAACGTTTGCCGGGGCAGAACAGCCAATCGTCAAGGCTCTGGAAGCTATTGACCAACATTGGTCTGTCTTTACACCAACAGGTACGGTTACCATGCACCCCGGACCTGCCGGAGACAACAGCGTGATCCGCTGGACCGCTCCCGAAACAGCGACCTACAAAATCGACGGCGCATTTACCGGGCGCGATATCAACGGGACTACCACCGATGTTGCCGTACTCAGTGGCAACGTTCAGATATTCTCTGAAAATGTCTTCGGTTTTAATAACCCCTACCCGTTCACCGCTACCATGCCGGTGCATAAAGGCCAAACCGTCGATTTTACTGTCGGCTACGGCGGCAATGGCTATATATGCGATTCCACCGGCATTGCCGCAACAATCACCAAAATCAGCGGTAAAGTATGCCTTCCTCCGACAGGCCAGATCGCCTGGTGGCCGGGTGATGGTTCCGCTGCGGATATCACCGGGGGCAATAACGGCACGCCGAACGGCGTAAGCTACGCTGCCGGAGTTGCCGGTCAGGCGTTCAGCTTTAACGGCACCAGCAATGTGACCGTTCCGGACAGCGAACTTTTCACATTTGGCATCAAGCCGTTCACCATGGATCTCTGGGTAAACTTCAACGAGTTGCAGGGGCGTGATCCCTTTATCGCCCACGATGACGGCGGCGGTTACTACAATAAATGGATTTTCTGGTACGATGCGCTGGCAACCGATTATGGTCATAATACGGATGTTGCTGGTCCCGCGCTGCGCCTCCATGTCAACGGTGATGGCGGCAACGTTGACCCCATTTCCTATCCGTGGAACCCGACACCGGGCAAATGGTATCACGTGGCCCTTACCCGCAGCGGCAACGATTTTACCCTGTACATTGACGGTGCGGCGGTGAAAAAAACCAACGTATCGGTGTCATTGCCCAACCCGACGTCACCACTCACTATCGGCAGCGCCGAGGCATACAACCTGAATGGTCTTGTTGACGAAGTAGAAATGTACAATCGCGCCCTCAGCGCAAAAGAAATCAAATCACTCTATCTGGATGGTAAAAACGGCAGATGCAAAAAATAACAGTCAGTGCCTGAGAGCACGACAATAAACCCACAAGGAGAATTACATGAAAAAGAGTCGTTCCGCCGTATCCCGTATGCTTCTCGTAGCACTGTTCGTTCTGGTAGTGGCAGCGGGCAATGTCCTTGCCTCTGAGATGTTTTTTGAGAGCTTCAATGCAGCCGGTGTTGATAACGGCCCGACAGTGGACACCATCTTTACCCTTACCAAACCAACTGCAATTTCCTCGATTGTTAACTACCACTGGAATTATTCCCAAGGTCAGGACCCGAATCTTGTTGCCGGCTGGATCGGCATCGAGCAGATCGTAGCGGGAGCTGCAAATGTGGAAATGGGCAAATGGCCGGCAGTCGGCAGAGTCGGTGCTTATGGCATGACCAATGTTCTGTGGGTGGCAACTGCCAACGTGCTTCTCGGACCGGGAACCTACAAAGTAACCGATTCAAATCCTGAAACCTGGTCATATGCAGCTTACAGTTACGCTCCTTATGGGTGGCCTGACGGCGCAAACTGGGAAATCAATAAAGGCTTCAGCCAAATCTTCTCCGCTGCCTCGGCGACAGCAACCGTACCGGCAAATGGTGCAACTGCAGTATCAACAAGGCAGCCGCTGACAGTAAACTTCAGCGAAAACGTGGTACAAGGTCCGGCCTGGGACAAAATTACCGCTACGTATCTTAATTACTCCGGAACAAAACCGGTCGTTACCACGATACCGCTGAGCAAAAGTCTCAGGAACAATGTGCTGAAACTTACTCCCAAAACTCCATTCAAGGGGCATGCTCTGATAACTGTTACAATACCGGCCGGTAGCGTTGTTGATCTTGGTGGTACTTCCAGTAGTGGAGCCCTCGATCCAGCCCCTTCAAAGGCATACCAGTACACGTTCACCACAGCACCGTAGTACACTGGAATATTTAAATCTAACCCCCCTCAGTCCCCCCTTACCTAAGGGGGGAAGCTTTGAAGTCTCCCCTTAGATAAGGGGAGATTTAGAGGGGTTAATTGCGGAAATGCACGAATTTATAAGTGTTACACGGCAGTAGGTATGAGCAGATAAAAAGCGAGACCGTTTTCCCGGGGCCGCTCCGGGATGCCCGCGGGCAATGCCTGTTTCTGGCAGCTGATAGCAATGGCATAAGAAGTTCGCGGGAAATAAGAACGAATCATGTGTGTGCAAAAAGAGCCAAGTTCTCCACAGAGCTTGGCTCTTTTGCGGTGCATACTGTGGCGGCAGTGAAAACATCCATTTACGAGAGAAAAGAAACTGATGCAACGCGGATTATCGTGTAGCTTGCTGCGAGGTAGTTTATTTCCAGCTGCGCAATAGCGAGAGCGGGGTACACAAAAACGCGCACCCCGCTACCTACAGATCCCCGGTCATCTCCTGCAGCAGGTAGAGTTTGGGGTTGACCGTGCGGACGCACTCTACGAGCTCCCGCAGCTTTTCCTCATCAAGCCCGCACTCCTCATCAACCCCTTGAAACCAGGGGAATCCTTTGGGGAGGGGTGTCAGAGTGCCATCGCGGAGTAGCAGCACATCCACCATGTCGTTTACCCGCCCCTGCGCTTCCCACGGATCGCGATAATTAAACTGGCGGGCTATGACGCTCATCCCCATGCCGTTCGGGAAAAGTGCTTTGACTTCAAAGGAAAATTCCCGCGGGGCACTATAACTGTCACTTCGTCCGGAGCGGACCATCACCTCTGCTCCGGCTTCCTGCAGTATTTTCCCGACCGACTCTGCGGTCATGGCACTGTATGTCTCCATAGTTATTTCTCCATGCGTAATGCGACGCCCCAGGGAGCCGGCTTTTCGCCAGCGGCGGTCAGCACCCAGAGGGTTGGAAACTCCATTGCCTCCGGTGTCGGCCCGATTCCGTCGGTAAGGTATATTACTGCCGCCGGGAGCGGCTGCATAGTTTTAGCGTAGGCGAATACCGGCCTGAGATCGGTGAATCCGCCACCGTCGTAGCGCTCGACAACCGCGGGTGTGCCGCTGAACGATTGTATTTTCTGGATGCGGCTGTTGGCGTACAGCACGGTGATTGCGGCATCGCGACCCTGGGCGATGTGGAGCAGCTCCCGGGCAAATGATTCCCGCAGCTCGACTGAATTGGTCGAATCACTGACATCAATTCCTACCAGCAGGTTGAGGCGTCGCCGCTTTCTGATTCCCGGTGTTGTGTGTTCAAAACGGCGATGTTCGCGCATCCAGGAGCTTCTCCGTCCGGTGCGGCCGGCGGTGGCAATGAATTGACGGAGAATCTGGCGCCAGGGGAGGGGAGAGGGGCGCAGCAGCGCGTCCACAACGCTCCGGAGTTCTGCCGGAGTTTCTCCATCGCTCCCCCGCAGGCTCTCCCGGGTAATCGCCCGAATGGTCTCCTCCGCCAGTGCCAGCGGCGTGCTGTCGGCATCGTGCCACTGTTCGTGACTGTCAAGTGTCGTCGCCGTATCGCTGCCGCGTCCCTCACCCGCTGCCCCGCGCTCCGACTGTTCCGCATCGCCAAATCCGCCGCCGTCAAGATTGCCAGTATCAAAGGGGCGGACAAGCTGCTGATAATATTCTTCGGCTGCCAGTCCTTCGGCACAGGCGAAATGCTCAGGGAGGAGCGCGCCGGGAGGAAGAGCGGCGATGCCCGGATTGATCGCCAGATCACAGGAAATATCCCAGTCATGCTGGTTACGACCTTTGCGGCGGAGCGGATGGAGGTGCAGCAGATGTTTGACGAGGTGCTCGAGCAGTGCCTGCTGCTGTGGTGGAGTCAGGATGGCAAACGGGGTGGGATCAACCGTCAGGACAGGGATGCCGTTACGCAGCGTTACCCCGGCCTCTTTGCCCTGCAGCGGGCATAGTTCACGGCGGAGATTAAGAATGAAATGCCCATAGAACGGGCGTTCCCGCAGCAGGCGCACGACGGCGTTTTCAAGCGGGCTGCCGTTCATGCCTCGCGGGAAATGGTCTGGATGGCGTCGAAAATAACAGTATCGTACCGGTCTTTGGCAATGCCGAGGGCGACCTCGGGGATTTTGAGCAGCGACTTGACGAAGCCGAAGCGGAGATCGCGCGGCAGTACGGCGATGTAGGCAACCAGATTGGCTTCCTGCTCATCGCTGAGTATCGGCGCTGCCTGCAGCGTTGCGACAAGATCGTTGATTGTCGCTGCCTGGACATCATCACGCTGTTGTTCGGCCTGCCCGGCAACGAGCGGCCAGTCGTTGAGAATCTGGGCAGCAGCAAGAGGCCGCCCCTTACTGTCAGCCAGCCAGCGCATAAAAGTGATGGCGGCCTCTGTGCCGATAATGCCGGCGTAGACCTCCATTTCGAGCTCGCCGGGAAAGCGGCACTGCTGGCGCAGGATGCTGACCATTTCCCAGCCGCGCTCGGTCGGTTCAACCTGCAGCTCCATCGGCGCCCCCTGACGGGCCAGCATCCCGGAGTTGCCCGCCAGGAACCGGCGCACGTCACCGGATAGTTCCCGCCGTGCGGCATATGTGGCCCAGCATTGATAATCGGTCTCAACGAACAGCATCACCATACGGTCGATCAGAGCGCGGTCGAGCGTCGCCACCTGATACGTGCCGTCCGGGGGATTGATGCTGACCACAACCTTATGGCGTTTGGAAAGGTGATGGGTATGGAGCGAGCGGGACAACCCCTCGGCGGGCGGCTCCACAAATTGAAAGATCGCCTGCAGGGTATCCTCCTGCTGCGCCCGGTTCAGCTCATCGCAGTGCACCACGGTCGGCGCGGCATCATCGCCCGGCCACCACGACGGCCGTGACCAGCGCATGACCTCGCCATCGCGAAAGGGGATGCCGACCAGATCGCCCACCTCCATCTGCCCGAGGCGAAGTGACACATACTGTCGTTCGATCTCCCGGCACGCCTGAATAATGCCGGCACTCTTGCCGACGCCGCGATGACCGACCACGCACGGGGTCAGGTCGGTTTTGGTGATGATTTCCTTGATGACGACTTTCATCTGTTCGATGTTCATTATGGCTCTCCGGCGGGGAAATTCTTCTTGAGAGTGATACATGTGCTGCTGCTTGTTAATGCAAATCCCCCTAAATCACCCTTTCTGAAGGGGGACTTTTAAAAGCTCCACCCTTAGTAAAGGGAGGTTTAGAAGGTTTTGTTTTTATTTTGCCGTTACCCCACTTTTCAATAATCCCCCGGATGCTTTGAAACAACCATATGGTAACAAACCGACACTCTTTACATTTCAAGGCTCTTGCTGACTTTTTCAATAATTGATTTTAGTGAGCCTTTGAGTTACCAGAAAGAAATGACTCCTTGAGCATACACATTACAAGGAATGTATCCCCACCAACGCTGCCAATTTTCTCCACGGAACAATAGAAATATTCCCGTTGGCAAACGACGTAGTGCCTCCATACACCAACAGAGCCGGTCGATCCGGAATTCCTGACAGTTCGCACCACTTGCGTAAAGATGTCATAAAATCTGAAGCAACTGTCTGGCCGGACTTTATCTCAACGGGCGTTAAATTGCCGCCATCTTCAAGCAATAGATCGATCTCCAGTCCTTTGCTATCCCGCCAGAAATAGATGTCCGCCTGTCTTCCCTCATTTAACCTACTCTTTAGAAACTCTGTTACCACCAGATTTTCAAATAAAGCTCCCCGCTGGGCGTGGAAGCTCAATTGTTCCTCCGTCCGAATACCCAGCAACCAGGCGGCTATCCCGGTATCAATGAAATAAAGCTTCGGAGCCTTAACCATACGCTTGTTATAGTTGTTGAAATGCGGACGCAGTAAAAACACAATGTAGCTTGCTTCAAGCACCGAAATCCAGGCCGCTGCCGTGTTATGCGTGATGCCGCAGTCTGAGGCAAGAGAAGAGAGATTAAGTAATTGACCTGTGCGCGCCGCGCACATCCTGATGAATCGCTGAAAGGCGGAAAGGTCGCGGACGTTAATAAGTTGGCGGACATCCCGTTCAATATAGGTATTAATGTATGCGGGAAACCAGTCCATTGGGCTGAGGTCACGATCATAGAGGGGTGGGTACATTCCTGACGACATTACCTGGTTGACGCTTTCCGGGAGCTTGTTGCCCCTTTCCAGTTCATCCATGGCAAAGGGGAGCAATTGGATCATACCTACTCTACCGGCCAGAGACTGTGTTATTCCAGACATGAGACCGAACTGCTGTGAGCCGGTCAGAATATACTTCCCTGGAACCGGGTGGGCATCAACAAAATTTTGTAGATAGGAAAAAATGTGCGGGGAGCGCTGAACCTCGTCGAGGATCAGGCCGTCAGGGTAATTGGAGAGGAGTCCACGTGGATCACTTTCTGCCAGCAACCGTGTATCAGGATCTTCCAGAGTCAGATACGGTTTATCGGGGAAGGCACTTCTTGCAAGGGTTGTTTTGCCTGACTGCCGAGGGCCGGTAATCGCAATAACCGGGAATCCTTTGGCAAGACGCATAATAGTGTCATGAGCGGTACGCTTGATCATAGCCGGATTCTATCAGCGTTGCACAATTTGTCAATTGAATTTACAAACTGTGCAACCGCCTCCTGAAGCTTATCGGAGGACGAATCGAAATGCTCTTTCCAAAACATGTCCCGACCCATTATTTAAACATCACCACTCTCCCCAATCTGATTCAAAAAATTTGCCGGAGTGATTATTTTTGTTTGCTGGAAAAACTGAAGAACCAGCAGATCTTTGTCACCGGTAATAAGCCACGAAGCCTGGCCATTCGCAGCAACAGCGAGGAATTTATCATCATGCGGGTCACGACAGGTGCCTTTGATTCCATTTACAATTTCAATGACCTCAAAGTAGGGAAGGATTTCTGCTGTTACGATTGTTCGCAGTTCACCGGGAGTGAGAGAAAATTTGGGATACTCAAGAACACGCTGTAACTCGTCAAAAGTTTCTCTGGAAACAAGCGGAATAATGGTTTTGGTTTTCCAAAGGGTGCGCAGGCGCTCAAGACGTCCACCGAACAGAAAGCAGGAAACAAGGACGTTCGTATCGATAACTACCAGCGAAGGAGCTAGTTTCTTGCCCATTGTATCGCCTCGGTCACATCATTTTCGACAATCCCAAGACGTTCCATTTTTTTCCGTATTTTTTCCAGTGACGGGTCTATCGGCACTATTTTTACCGGCGTGAGGATAATCCGGTTATTATCGACACTGGCATCAAACAGATCAATACCTGGAAAGTTCCCGACAACTTCTTTTGGCAGGGTCAACTGGTTCTTAGATGTTTTTCGTGCAAGCATATTCCTTACCTCCTTACTTACAGCTTATCTCATTTCATTATTGGCTTCAATTCAAATTTCACACATACCGGAGCGGATCGCTCAACCCCGCTTCAGCAAAACCCTTCAGGCGCAGGCGACAGGAATCACACCTTCCGCAGGAAAACCCTTCTTCGGTCGGATCGTAACAGGAATGAGTCAAGGCATAATCAACACCAAGCGCCACCCCGCGCCGGATGATATCTGCCTTGCTCAGGTTGATCAGCGGTGCGTGAATTTTCAGTGGCACAGCACCTTCGACGCCAGCCCTGGTGGCCAGATTGGCCATTTTCTCATACGCTTCTATGTATTCCGGGCGACAGTCCGGATAACCGGAATAATCGAGGGCGTTGACACCGATATAGATATCCGATGCCCCCAGAACCTCGGCCCAGCCGAGGGCAAACGAGAGAAAAATGGTGTTACGCGCCGGTACGTATGTTACCGGAATATCATCGCCGACCCCCTCTTTCGGCACGTCAATATCCGCCGTCAGGGCACTCCCCCCCATCAGGCGCAGATCAAATTCAACCACCAGATGTTCCTCCGCTCCAATTCGTTTGGCGTTCTGCCGTGCGACTGACAGTTCAACGCTGTGGCGCTGCCCGTAGGAAAAACTGATGGCATAAGGGATAAAACCGTCTGCTCTGGCGATTGCCATGCAGGTGGTGGAATCAAGGCCGCTGCTGTATAGTACTACCGCTTTTCGTTGCATGAGAGGTGTCTCCCTGGTTTTTAGAATGCATCACACGGTGCGTATCCTATGTATCACAATTGACAGCGCAAATACATAGTTCGTAACTTTTTTATTAGTAAAGTGACTACTAATATGCTAATAATGTGGTTACCAGGTAGAGGGGGTTATTATGCTTTCAGTGGGAATCAAGGAGTTAAAGACCAGGTTGAGCAGTTATATTGATTCGGTCGAGCAGGGCGAGGAGGTTGTTGTCACTGAACGTGGTCGTGAAGTTGCGCTCATTATTCCTATTACTCCTGAAAGGCGTGCCTTGGCTGGTCTTGTCAGGGAGGGGAGGGCTCGTTATGGAAGCGGTAAGCCAAGGGGTGTTTCAGGAATCGAACTGATAGGAAAACCACTTTCAGAGACTGTGCTTGAGGAACGCCAGTGATTCTGTATCTGGATACCAGCAGCCTTGTAAAGCTGTATGTGCCGGAGCCGGATGCGGATATGATAAAAACTCTGGTTGCGGAAGCAGCATCAGTAGTAACAAGCCGTATCACTTGTCCGGAGTTTTATTCAGCGGCAACGCGACGCCTGAACAGTAAGGAAATTACCAGAAAAAATTACGAGCTTCTCTGTGCTGCCTTTTCTGCTGACTGGCAGCAGATGTATGCGCTTGATTTTGATGAAATTGAAGCGGGCAAGCTGGTTTGTAAGCATGGACTGCGCGGAGCCGACGCCATTCATCTTGCGTCGGCAACGCAACTGGTTCGTTGTGACGCTTCGCTGGATATAGTTTTTTCCTCTGCTGACCGGAAGTTGAATGAGGCTGCAGAAAAAGAAGGGTTTACGCTTGAAGTCGGCCAACGCCTTTAAATAGTGCCGGTAAACAGTAGTTTGTCCTTCTGAAAGTCTGAATGTCTGGATTATGAATTGCAATTCTACGCATATTGAGTACAATACCTCCACTTTTCTCATGGGTCTCCGCCGGGGAAAATAATCATCCTAACGATGAGGTCTGCCGGATTGCAGGCCTTTTTCAATTGAGGCGATATGCGACTGAAAGAAGAACAGATCCGCGGACTGGCGGAAAAAGTTTACAGCGATCTGGTGGCTGAAAACCTGATAACGCCGCGGGGCGAACGGGGGGCTGTTGTTGCCGGGATTGCCGGTGCCATTGCCAAAAACTTTGCCGCCGAGCAGAAGCTGGAGCGCGATGCGGAGAAATTGCTCGATGAAACGCTTGATGCCATGGGGAGCGGCGCCGCCCAGATTGACCGCCGCCGCATGCTGAAGATGGTCAAGGATAAGCTGGCGAAAGAGCGCAAGATAGTTCTTTAAGGAGCTGACATGTCATTATCAGAAGACCGTATTTCCACAATGGCCCATGAAATAATCAGCTGCATCTGGCGGGATGATCTTGCAGATGTGTCTGATGACAGCAGGGCGCTGCGACGGGTCAAACAGTCACTGGAAGCTTTTTTCGGTGCCGTGGATGAGATTGAGGAAGCGGTCAAGGCGAAACTCCGCAACAAGGCTCCCGGCAGCCGGGATTATGACGTCCTCTATCAAAAATTCTACCATGATGAAATGGCCCGGAGAAAGCTGTAGGGGCGCACCGATGTGCGCCCTGTTGTGGCGGATGACAAAACCAATAGTGCCGATTATTCCGGCAGGGCGCGAGCGCTGCGCCCCTACGGATTATTTTTAGACTTTACGGCCATGGGCACATGCTCACGGCCCTTTTCACAAAAAGGTGGAACATAATGGTGCAAAACATCAGGCCGATTTTTCTGGCCTGTATCAGTGTCATCTTTTTAACCTTCCCGGCTCTTGCACTGCCTGCTGATGACTATTTGAGTCGCGCAGCAGAACAGTATCGGGAAAAAGATTTCGGAGACGCCTATACGCTGGCCGGAAAATCCGCCGATTTGACACAGCGCTCATTTCTGCGCGGCATGGCTGCCCTTCGCCTGGACAAATTTGAAGAGGCGGTGACTTTTCTGGCTGAAGCAGAACAGAAATTGCCGCTGGTAGCCGATTATGCCGCTTTTTATCAGGCGGAGGCGCTCTTTAAATTGAAACGGTACCCTGCGGCTTCTGCGAAAGCGGCTGCCATCCCATCGGCCTTTCCCGCATCAAAACTGATCCGCCGGGCAGAAAAACTGGGCGCCGATATTCTCTACGAAGCGGGCGATTACAAGGGTGCCCTCAAGGCATACCAGTTATACATCGAGAAATATGCTTCGGGCGGTGATGCTGTTGATGCGAGCTTCTCCTCGGCACGATGTCGGGAAGAGCTCGCTGACCTCAGCGGTGCGCTGTCGGTCTACCGGAGTATCTGGCTTAATAATCCTGCGTCACCTCTTGCGGCAAAGTCGCAGGAGCGCCTTAAGCTACTGGAGAAAGGGTCACTCAAGGTTGCTCCTTATTCGGCTGAAGAACTTTTGAAGCGCGCTTCCACGCTCTATGCCCAGAATGAGTTCACCGCCTCCCTGAAAACCCTGGAAATGATCACGGCGGAGGCTCAGCCTTTGGCCGTTGCCAACCGGATCGATCTTCGCACCGGCATGGCCCGCTATCGACTGCGCCAGTATAAGCAGGCTGAAAAAGAGTTTGCCAAAGCGACCGCCAGTCCTCTCACCGGAACACGCTCGGAAGCCCGTTTCTGGCTGGCCAAGTCGCTTGATCGTCAGGAGCTGAAAGAGCGCGCTCTGGCGATGTATCTGGAATTGGCCGGCGAAGGGAAAAAGCAGGAATTTGCTGACGATGCCCTGATTGAGGCGGCCGAATTACAGCGCGGCCTCGGACAGTATGGTGAAGCGGTCCGGCTGTACGATCAGGCGCTCAAAGTCTCTTCTGAATCAAAAACGATTGCCCGGCTGACCTGGGATTCGGGGTGGTGCCGCTATCTGGGGGGTGAATATCCGGCGGCGGCGGAGATTTTCAAGAGACTGTTAAACGACGAAACACAGCGTGAAAAGGCGCTGTACTGGCTCGCCCGGGCCTTGGACAAGAAGGGTGAAGCGGCGGCGGCAGCTCCCTATTTCCGTACTCTGCTGGAAGAATTCCCTGCCGGTTTCTATGCCACCTGGTATCGAGATCAAAAAGGGCTCAAAGACAATCGTGAAGCGCTCGGCGGTCGTGATGTTCTCGCGGAACTCCCGTTCCTGGCCGGATTTGACAAACCGCGCCTGCTGGCATCACTCGGTCTGCTTGAAGAAGCCCGCTCAGAGGCAGCCGCCATCCGGAAAAAAACCGGTGAAAAAAAAGGGCAATTCCCGGCACTTGCCCGGTTGTTACTCGAAATGCATGACTATGGCTCGGCAATTGCGCTGTTTATGCAGAACCGCCCGGTTGCCTGGGAAAAGGGGACACTGCCTCTCTGGACGGCCGGTTATCCCTTGGCCTATACAGAGCTTGTCAGTCAACACGCCCGTCTGAATGGGCTTTCAGAGGGGATGGTGTATGCCCTGATCCGTGCTGAAAGCGGCTTTGCCCCGGCAATAAAATCGAGCGCCGGAGCGATCGGCCTGATGCAGATGATGCCTGCCACCGCAAAGATGACTGCGCGTGAAAAAGGGGAATTCAATCCGCAACAGCTGATTGTCCCCGAGTACAATATCCGTCTCGGTACGAAGCACCTCCGTGACCTGATGAAAGAGTACAATGGCGATGTGGTTTCAGTGGCTGCGGCATATAATGCCGGCTCGGCGGCGCTGGAGCGATGGAAGAAAAAATACCGGGGGCTGAATATGGATGAGTTTATTGAGAATATTCCCTATGAAGAAACCCGTAATTATGTGAAAAAGGTGTACGCCTCTGCGGCCACCTATCGCCAGTTGTACGGGTTGAAATAACAGGCAGCAACTCCACCAGGCGAAAGGCACGAACTGATGGCAGAGCAGACACCCATGATGCGGCAATATCTTGAGATCAAGTCGGGCTACCCGGACGCGATCCTGTTTTTCCGCATGGGGGATTTCTATGAAATGTTCCTCGATGACGCGCTGCTGGCTTCCAGGGTTCTTGATATTGCCCTGACATCGCGCAATAAAGGGAGCGGTGACGAAATTCCCTTCTGCGGCGTCCCGTACCACTCTGTTGCTCCCTATATTGCCAAACTGATTGAAACCGGCCACAAGGTGGCAATCTGTGAGCAGGTCGAAGATCCAAAGCAGGCCAAAGGCATTGTTCGGCGCGAGGTTGTCAGGGTCGTTACCCCCGGTCTTCTGATCGAGTCGGAGAGCCTCGTCCCGGATGAAAACAATTATCTGCTGGCACTCTGCGAAATTTCCGGCGGCAGCTGGGGGTGTGCCTGGCTGGATGTCTCCACCGGCGAATTCCGCGCAACCGAGCAGGCTGGTGCGGCGGCCGCCCTGGCAGAAGCGGTCGGGATCAACCCGCGTGAGATTCTGCTCTCCGATTCCCTTGATCGTGATGGTCTTCCGGCAGATCTCCGCGCTTTCCTGAGCGAGCGGATTATCTCCCGGGCTCCCGGCTGGATCTATGATCGTGACTATGCGACCAAACTTCTTTGCGATCACTTTGGAGCAGTATCTGTTGAGGCGCTCGGACTTGACGGGGCTCCGGCGGCGCTGCTGGCCGCTGCTGCCGCACTCTATTATCTGCGTGAAAACCGCAAGGCGGCGCTGCCGCATATCCGGGATATTATCGTCTCCCGGCGCAGTCAGCATCTCGCGCTTGACCCGGCCACCCGCCGCAACCTGGAGATCACCGCCAGTATGGCGGAAGGGAAACGGACCGGCTCACTGCTCGGCTGTCTTGACCGCACCGGCACGGCTATGGGTGCCCGACGTTTGAAGCAGTGGCTCAGCTATCCGTTGATTGAGCTTGCGCCGATCAGGCAGCGGCTTGATGCCGTCGCAGAGCTGCTGGAACTGCCGGACGTGCGGGAAAAGCTTGCCGCGCGCCTGAAACATGTTGCCGATCTGGAACGGCTGAACGGCCGCATCGGCATGGCCAGTGCCGGCGGCCGTGACCTGCGGGCACTGCATGATTCACTGGTTCATCTGCCGGCGTTGCTGGAACTGCTCGCGGGCACGGAGAGCTCACTGCTGCAGTCGCTGCTGGTGGCTCTTGATCCTCTTGATGATATCTGCCGCCTGGTAGAGCGCGGTATTATCGAAAACCCGCCATTTTCACTGCGTGAGGGGGGAATCATTGCGCCCGGATACCATGCCGAGCTTGACGAGCTGCGCGCCATCAGCAGTGAAGGGAAGGGTTTTATTGCCCGCCTTGAAGCTCAGGAGCGGGCCCGCACCGGCATCTCAACCCTCAAAATCCGTTACAACCGGGTCTTCGGCTACTCTATCGAGATCACCAAAAGCAATCTTGCCGCGGTTCCGGCTGATTACGTCCGGCGCCAGACGCTTGCCAATGCCGAACGCTACATCACTGAGGAGTTGAAGAACTACGAAGAGAAGGTATTGGGAGCTGAAGAGCGGATCTGCACGCTCGAATTCACGCTGTTTCAGGAAATTCGCGAACTGGTGGCCGGTCAGGCTGAGCGGATCTCCCGGACTGCCGATTGCGTCGCGATTCTCGATGTATTGATTTCTCTGGCAACGGTTGCCGGCGAGCGCAATTACTGCAAGCCGCTTGTTGATAATTCGGCTGTCATCGACATCCGCGACGGTCGCCATCCGGTGATCGAAGCGATGAAGCTCGGTGAACGCTTCGTGCCGAACGATACGCTGCTGGATGCTGAAACGAATCAGCTGTTGATGATCACCGGCCCGAATATGGCGGGTAAATCAACCTATATGCGACAGGTGGCGCTGATCACCCTGATGGCTCAGGCGGGCAGTTTTGTTCCGGCCTCTGAGGCGCACATCGGCATTGCCGACCGCATTTTCACCCGGGTCGGTGCGGGCGACAACCTGGCTCGCGGCCAGTCGACCTTCATGCTGGAGATGATGGAGGCGGCCGGAATTCTTCGTAATGCCACCCCGCAGAGCCTGATAATTATGGACGAAATCGGTCGCGGCACCTCGACCTTTGACGGTGTTTCCATCGCCTGGGCCGTTGCGGAGTATATCCACGACACCCCCACCTGTCGCAGTCGGACGCTCTTTGCCACTCACTACCATGAGTTGACGGAACTGGCTGTGACCCGTGAGCGGATCAAAAACTTCACCGTGGCGGTGCGGGAGTGGAATGACCAGATTATTTTTCTACGTACGATCATCCCCGGCGGCGCGTCCCATTCTTACGGGATTCAGGTGGCCCGTCTCGCCGGCATGCCGTCTGATGTCATTGAGCGTGCCAAGGAAGTTCTGCGCAATCTTGAAAACGGTGAGTTTGAGGAAGGCGCCCCACGCCTGGCCAAGAGCAGCAGGAAGCCGCAACGTGAGCCGTCACCCCAGTTTTCACTGTTTGAAACCAGCGAAGATCTGTTGCGTCAGAGGCTGAAAAAGCTTTCTATCGCCACCCTGACCCCTCTTGAAGCACTTAACCTGTTGGATGAATTGAAACGGATGGTCTGACTCACTACAGCAGCATTCCCGGAAAAAGGTGCCATGCAGAATATCGACTTTGACAATATTCCCCTCTTGAAAAACCTTAACCGCCTTGAACGTGCCGGTCTGGTGCCCCGTCTGGTCCGGGAAGAACGAAGCATCGGTGAAATCATCGTCAATCAGGGGGATCGTGGAGAAGCCCTCTATATCGTACTGGCCGGAACGGTTGGTGTCAGCAGGTTCGATTCCTGCAGGGAAAAACAGGCTGTCGCAACACTAGGCCCGGGCGAATGTTTTGGTGAAATGTCACTGCTTGCCGGTTTACCGCGTTCTGCCAGCGTGGAGGCAAAGACAGCGGTGTCATTGTTGCGACTCTCACGAAATAACTTTGAAAAGCTTCTCCAGAGTAATCCTACTGTGAGTTATCATCTGGCCACTCTTCTGGCACGGCGATTCGGTGAAGACCCTACCGGGTCAGAAAACGGTGCAGATACAAGCAAAAACCACATACCGGATCTGACCATTGAAGCGGCTCATCATCCCGGTTCGCTGATATCAAAAGGTGGTGTGGCGATTCGCGGGCTATTTGCCAACAGCGCTGTCATATCACTGCTGGGCACTCTTCTCATCTGCGCCTTTTCGTATACCCTGCTTTCACATCAGGGGCTCAGCAAAGCCCATGCAGTTCTGACTACCCTGCTGTTCGGGGCGACCATTCTCTGGAGTCTGGACGTCTTCTCCTATCACGTTGTTACCATCGCGCTGCCGCTGATTGCCGTTCTCTTCGGCGTTGCCGCTCCGGAAAAAGCATTTTCCGGTTTTTCGTCGCCGTCATGGTTTCTGGTGCTGGGGGTCTTTGCCATTACAGCGGCCATCTCCCGCACCGGTCTTATGTACCGCCTGGTGCTGCTCATTGTCCGGCGTTTTCCGCCACATTATGGCATGCAGACGTTTGCTCTGGCACTTTCCGGGCTGCTCCTGACGCCGGTTATCCCATCGTCAAACGGCCGGGCCGCGCTTGCCGGGCCGCTTGCGGCGACCATCTGTGAAACACTGCGCTTCCGCAAGGGGAGCCGCGGAGCCATAGGAATTTCCCTCTCCTGCCTGCTCGGCTTCGGCCATATGTCATTTATGTTCATGAATGGCACCGCAACCTGTTTTCTCGCGCTTGGCCTCCTCCCTCCAGATGTTATCAGCAGGGTCACCTGGACTTCCTGGCTGGTGAGTTCGCTCCCGCTTGCCCTTGCCTATTTCCTGATCAGTTTCGTCATGATCATGTTTCTCTATCGCCCGAAGCTAGAGAGACAAAATCGTGCGCAGGTTATCACCGCCCAACTGAAAGCTCTGGGGCCGATGACCCGTCAGGAAAAGGTGTCACTGGTAACCGTTGTCGTGTCACTCGTCGCCTTTGCCAGTCAGTCGCTGCACCAGATCAACGGTGCCTGGATTGCCATGTTGAGTTTTCTGATCCTTTTTGCCAGCGGGGTGCTGAATGAAAAATCAGTCCGTACTGACATTGACTGGAATTTTCTGATCTCATTCGGCGCTCTGGTAGGTTTCGGTGCGCTTATATCCACCAGCGGCCTCACCGATGTCGCTGCCGCAAAGATCCGCCCCTGGCTGCTCGGAGCTTCCGGCTCACCATTTTTTTTTCTACCCGTGGTCTCTCTTGCCACTCAGCTGATCCGCTTTGCGCTGCCGCTGCCGGCAGCACTGCTGGTCGGTATCCTCTCAATTGTTCCGCTCAGCTCAACCATTGGTATTCACCCTTTTGTTATCGCCCTGGTGCTGCTGGTTTCGGTTAATCCCTGGATCGTTCCGTATCAGAACAGTATCTATCTCAATATGCTGGAAAGTACCGAAGGGAAGCTCTTCACCCATAAGCAGGCGCGCCCGCTTGCTTATATGCAGGCAGGTGCGGTACTGCTGGCGATCATCAGCGCGATTCCGTGGTGGCGATTCATCGGGATGATCCGCTGAACAGGGTGGCTGAGATGATTGATGATGACTTTATTTGGAAGTATGGTACATTCAAGCCCATTCTATAGCTTACCTGGACTGCCTGGGAGGGTGCGTGAAAAAGATTGCCTTTGTTTTGTGCATATTGTTGGTTGGTGTTAGTCTTGGCTGGGCAAGCGGCATGAAGAAGAAAAAGCTGCAGCCTTACGAGTATGGAAGCGTTTCAATAAACAGTTTCTCCCAGCAGGCAGGGATGCCGCCGGTACTGTTTGATCACTGGTCGCACCGCCAGTATGCGACGTGCAGACTGTGTCATGTTGATATCGGTTTTGGCATGACCGCCGGCTCGACAAAGATTCGGGCGGTCGATAACATGAAAGGCTATTACTGCGGCACATGCCATAACGGCAAGCAGAGCGCCGTTTTTAAAAAGAAGGTATTTGAGTCGTGTGCCAAGGAGTATAACAGAGACGAATACAAGCGCTGCACTATCTGCCATGTTCTCGAAAGGAGCAGCGCCAGAGAAGATGACTTTGAGCGCTTCGCAGAAAAGATGCCCAAAGATCGACTCGGTAACGGTATAAACTGGGAAAAGGCAGAGGCACAGGGATTGGTAGCGCCTGTCGACCAACTGGAAGGTGTTTCGGCTGTAAAACAGAAGCTTAAAGTGCAGCCGGACTTTTCACTCAAGGCGAAGGTTGACGGGATGCCGGACATCATCTTCTCTCACAAAAAACATACGGTCTGGAATGGCTGTGAAGTCTGTCATCCGGATATCTTTGTCGGTATTAAAAAGGGGGCGACGAAATATTCCATGGTTGAGATCTTTGAAGGAAAATACTGTGGTGTATGCCATGACAAGGTCGCATTCCCGCAATCAGACTGCACGCGCTGCCATAGCAAGCAACCGTAGGAGCTGATATGAAAAGAAAGCCGGGCATGGTTTATTCTCTCAGCATCCTGATTGTCGCTCTGTTGCTCTCTGCTGCACCGCGGCGTGGAGTCTGCGCTGATCCTCCCTGGCGGATTGAGTTTGATGAAACATGTGCGAATACTGCTTCGGCCATGGATTTTTCTCAGGCGCAACTTCAGACGCTGATCACAAGATGCGAAAAACTGCAAAAAGCCGTGGAACAACTGGATGAATCAACGCGAAAAGTGTTCCTGAAAAGAGTGCTTATGTGCAAAAACCTGTATCAATTTGTACTTGATACAAAAAAAAGAGCCGTTGAGGGCGCGGCACAATGAAAGACTATCGGTTCGGGAAAAACGGCATTATGGCGCTGTCGCTTGTGATAACGGTATTAGTGCGGGTTTGCTTCAGCCACGCTGCTGACCGGTCTGAACTCGTAAACGTCATTAAGACCATACCGCCGAACGGGCCGTTCTGGAAATACGGAACGTTGGAAATGCGCCGGAAAACCAAAAAGGCGGGCATGGCTGCGGCTGTTTTCCCCCACTGGAGCCACAGGGCCCGCTATACCTGTCGTGTCTGCCATGAGGAGCTTGGCTTCAGTATGCGCGCCGGTGATACCGGAATCTCGAGAGCACAGTACGTCTCCGGCAAGTACTGCGGAGCGTGTCATAACGGTGTCACCGCTTTTACCGTTCAGGAAGGGGCGGTGCGCCATTGTGACAGATGTCATATGAAAGACACCGCAGCATTGGAGAAACAGTTTGATGCATTTGCCGAGAAGATGCCGTTTGCCAAATTCGGTAACGGTATTGATTGGGCAGCGGCGCTCAGAGCCGACGGAATCCGTCCCCAGAATGCGCTGTCAGGAGAAAAAGAGATCCTGCCGCTTCCGGAAAAACTGAAAGTGCCGATGAAGCTTGGTACTGCGGCGCCTCGCAGCGATGTGGCCTTTTCCCATGAAGAGCATTATTTAGAGTTGGACTGTTCCGCCTGTCATCCGGATATATTCAATATCAAAATGAAGGGCACCAAGGCCTTTACCATGGAAAATAATATCTTCGGTAATTATTGCGGTGTCTGTCATATGCGGGTTGCCTTCCCGATGAATGACTGCAAACGCTGTCATGCACAAATGTCGGGGAGTATTTTACCGTAAGAAGGTATTGATTATGGGGATCGAGGTATATGTCGGGCAGATTTCCGGCATGGTTTCTGAGGATGAAATGCGTAAGTTATTTTCAGTTGTCGGTACGGTGAGCTCTGTTCATCTGGTAATTGATCCGGTTTCAGGGGAGTCCCGCGGCTGCGGGTATGTGAGAATGTCAAGCGAGGAAGAAGCCAGAGAGGCTATCGATCTCTTGAACGGTGCCAGGCTCGGTGATCGCCAGATCGTGGTAAAACATGCTCCGCCGAAAACTTTCAGGAAAAAGGGGCATTAGCGCCGCATTCCTCTCTGCCGGTTGAATTCTGACCGGCTTTCTGCTACAAGAACAGCTACTTTCTTCCCATAGAATTATTAAAAACGGACTTCATGAAACGATCTCTGCTCACAATATCCTCCCTGCTGCTTTTCTGCCTGCTCATGCCGTTTCCAGCGCTGGCGTCCAAAAAGAAAATAGTTACCTTCAGTGAACAAACCTCGGCAACGACACGTCCCCCGGCTCTTCTTAACGGGATGAAGCATTGGTCTAACCCCGATTATACGCGGATTTCACTGGAGCTTGACCGGGACGTCACCTGGGAGGCGCATGAGCTCGGTACGGGCGCACCCGGTAAACCAGGCCGGGTGTATCTCGATCTGAAGCGAACAAGGCTGGGGAAAAGTGTCAAGGACATCACCATCGGTGACGGGTTGCTGAAAGGCGCCCGGGTCGGTCAGTACAGACCAGACGTGGTTCGAGTAGTGCTGGATACGGAAAACATTAAAGACTTTAAGGTCTTTCCTCTCTCAGATCCGGCACGATTGGTGATTGATGTCCGTGGCGAACGACCGGCAGAGATATCACGTCTGGAGCCGGTCGTCAGTGCCGTGCCGGAACGGGTTGCAGTGTCAAAACGTGATGAACAGTTTGTCAGTGCCGATAAAACTCAAAAAAATCCGAAAAAACCGGTCATTTCGAAAATCAGGCGGATTGTGGTGGATCCTGGTCATGGCGGGCACGATCCGGGAGCTGTCGGCCCGAGTGGTCTTCAGGAGAAAGATGTCGTACTGGAGATAGGGCTCAAGTTACGGGATCTGTTCAAGGAGGAGTTGGGACTGGATGTTGTCATGACACGTTCGACCGATATCTTTATCCCGCTGGAGGAGCGTACCGCCATTGCCAACAAGGTGGGTGCCGACCTGTTCCTGTCTGTTCACGCCAATGCCGCACCTAATCGTACCGCTGCCGGGATAGAGACCTATTATCTCAATCTGGCCAAAACTGAAAAAGTTGCGCAGCTGGCTGCCAAGGAGAACGGTACCTCACTCGAAAATGTCAGTGTGCTGCAGGCCATTCTGTTTGACCTGATGGCAAACTATAAATTGAACGACTCAGCCCATCTGGCCGATGAAGTACAAAAATCCCTCTATAAAAAAATCCGCACCAGTTACAGCGATGTAAAAAATCTGGGGGTCAAGCAGGGCCCTTTCTACGTCCTCGTAGGAGCGTCCATGCCAAGCATCCTGGTTGAAACAGCCTTCCTTTCAAATGTGACGGAAGAATCCCGTCTTAATGACCCTGCCTATCGGGTTATGGCTGCCGAAGGTATATTCGACGGAGTCCGCAGCTACATCATCAGCTTGAAATAACCGCCCCCGCCAATCGATCAGGTGGTACGACTTTGTTCTTGACCTTTCAGCGTAGAGTGGTAAAGTGGATAAAATTTATCTTGTTTGAATAGAGGGGGATATCGATGCCACTGGAAGGAATGAAAGCTCCTGATTTTTTGCTGGAGGGGAGCGATGCTAAGCAGCACTCAGTGAAACAGTATGCAGGAAAAACGATGGTTATTTATTTTTACCCGAAGGACAATACTCCCGGCTGCACCAAGGAAGCATGTGGTTTTCGTGACAACTATACTGAACTGACGGATAAAGGTGTCGTTGTGCTTGGCGTGAGTAAGGATAGTGTTGCCTCGCACAGTAAATTTATTACCAATTACGCACTGCCGTTTGTCTTGTTGAGTGACCCGGACTGCTCCATGATGCAGGCATACGAAGCGTATGGTGAGAAGGTTATGTGCGGGAAGAAAACGCTCGGTACGATTCGCTCAACTGTGGTCGTCGGACCGGATGGAATAGTTAAAAAACAGTGGTCAAAAATTGCCAAAGCTGAACAACAACCGGATGAGGTGCTGACCTACCTTCGGGGATTACGGTAATTTCTATGAAGTAAATTTCTATTGATGCGCACCTTGATACACAGTAGCATGCAGCACGATTTTTTTACTACGGAGGCACACTGCAGATGGAGAGATTTGTTACCCTGGATGAAATCGTTAAATTTGCCGTTGAGCGCGAAGAGACCGCCTTTAAGCTTTATACGCGGGCAGCAGAGCTTTCCACCAGCATCTCCTCCCGAAAAATGTTTGAAGAGCTGGCTCAGGAAGAGTCTACCCACAAGGATGTTTTCGTGAAAATTGACGAAGACAAGGCGGACCATCACAAGCTCTGCACTCTTCCGGAATCAAGCGTTGCCAAATATCTGGCAGACGTACCGTTCAAGCCGGATATGAGCTACAGCCAGATCATAGCCAGCGCCCTCAAAACAGAGGAAAACGCCTACCAGCTTTATAAAACCGCTGCCGGCATGACCGACGATCCAAAACTGCAAAAGGTACTGATGAATTTTGCCGATGTCGAGTTGGGGCACCGACGCCGTTTGGAAGCCATTTATGATGAGCGTGTTCTGACGGAGGGGTGATGCTGCTGAGGTGTTATGTGCTGTTTACAAAAGGCGACCGGATTGGGTCGCCTTTTTTATTTCTTTTTAGCGATCAGGTTACATTTCAGTGTGACATTTAGTATTGATATAAAATTGTTTTATTATTGCTTGACTTGCACGTAAACGGAATATTATAGTGTCTGCCACACTTGACCACATTCAGAATGATGCTCGGGAGAAAATATGTCAACTGCCGCACACGCTGGAAATGAGGGGGTTACACTGCTCTCACAGTTAAGCAGAGAAGAGTTGATTAAAATAATCATAGATGATGCCAAAAACTGGCTGGCCCATGACGGGGTGTGGTTTCAGGCGGTTGAGAAACAGTACGGTATGGACGCTGCTGTTGCCGTTGATACCGAAGCCTGGCGCTCCTTTACTGTGATTGAAGCCAAACGGATCATGGAGCGCCTCGGAATGAAACCGGGGGGCGGCATAGCGGCGCTGGTCGAGTGTTTGAAACATCGTTTTTATGCCCGCATCAACTTGCAGGATGTTGTTGAGCAGAGCGATACCCGCGTCGTCTTCCGGATGCTTGACTGCCGCGTGCAGTCGGCCCGCAAGCGCAAAGGGCTGGCCGACCATCCCTGTAAATCGGTCGGTATTGTTGAATACAGTGAATTTGCCAAAGCGATCGATCCCCGTATCCAGACCAGGTGCCTTGCCTGCCCCCCCGATCCGCACCCTGAAGAGTTCTGGTGCGCCTGGGAGTTTACGCTGGAATAACCAACCCCCTCAATCCCCCCTTGTCAGGGGGGAGCTTAAAATTATCGGAGGAGACTATGACCACTGCCGCAGTTGAGCCACTCAAAACTACCCACAAAGTCAGGATTGTCACTGCAACCAGTCTTTTTGACGGGCATGACGCGACGATTAATGTTATCCGCCGCATTCTGCAAGCTTCGGGAGCCGAGGTAATCCATCTGGGGCACAACCGCTCGGTGGATGAGATCGTGACCGCTGCCATCCAGGAGGATGCCCAGGGTATTGCGGTCAGCTGCTACCAGGGGGGGCATGTCGAATTTTTCCGGTACATCATCGACCTGTTACGGGAGCGTGGTGAAAGTCATATCAAGGTCTATGGCGGTGGCGGCGGGGTGATCGTGCCGGATGAAATTGCCGAAATTGAAGGATACGGCGTCCGCAAAATATTCTCTCCGGAAGATGGCCGCCGCATGGGACTGCAGGGGATGATCAACCTGATCCTTCAAGAATGTGATTTCGCCCAGGAGCGGGATGTGGCGGCAGAGACGTCCCGGCTGGCGCAGCGGGATATCCGTGCCGTTAATACCCTGATCACGCTGGCTGAGCAGGCGGTCCATGATCACGCCTCAGGCTACTCAACTCTCCGTGGCTCTATCAGGGAGATGGCGCAGGATGTGCCGGTTGTCGGCATCACCGGAACCGGCGGGGCGGGTAAAAGTTCTATCACTGATGAACTTGTCCTGCGCTTCTCCCGTGACTTTCCTGATAAAAGTGTTGCAATTCTGGCAGTAGACCCCTCCCGTCAGCGCACCGGCGGTGCTCTGCTCGGCGACCGCATCAGGATGAATTCCATCAACTCAAACCGGATTTACATGCGCTCGCTTGCAACCCGTGACTCCCAGACCGAACTTTCGGCGGCGATTCAGGATGCCATTGATGTTGTGCGGGCGGCCGGATTTGACCTGATTTTCGTCGAGACCAGCGGTATCGGCCAGGGGAATGCCGGTGTCGTCGGGATCTGTGATGTCTCGCTCTATGTCATGACGTGCGAGTTCGGTGCGCCGACCCAGCTGGAAAAAATCGACATGCTCGATTTTGCCGATGTTGTCGCCATCAACAAGTTCGAGCGCAAGGGGGCCGAAGATGCCCTCCGCAACGTGCGCAAACAGTACCGCCGTAACCGTAATCTTTTCGATGTCACCGATGATGCGCTGCCGGTGTTCGGCACTATCGCCTCGCAGTTCAACGACCCCGGCACCAATGTCCTCTATCGGGAACTGCTGGAGATCATCAACGGCAAAAAAGGAACGGCGTGGCATTCATCTCTCCAGATCACTGAAACGGAAAGTCTGAAGAAATATATCATACCGCCGGATCGGGTTCACTATCTCGGTGAGATCGTTCAGGCGGTGCGCGGCTACCGCAGGCAGGTCAAAGATCAGGCTGAGATTGCGCGCAGACTTTTTCAGCTGAACGGAGCCCGTGAGGTTTTGTCAGAAGCCGGGACTCTGGCTGAACTGGACAGGCAGGTGACGATTTTTGATTCGCGGCTGCTTGAGGAGCCGAAGAAAATCCTGAAAGAGTGGCCGGAGTTGAAGGCGTCCTATCGTCGCGACCAACTCGTCACCAAAGTCAGGGACAAAGAGATCAGGAGTGATCTTTACACAACAACCATTTCCGGTACCCGTATTGCCAAAGTATGTCTCCCCGAGTTTGCCGACTGGGGTGAAATTCTACGTTGGTGCATGCTTGAGAATGCTCCGGGGTACTTCCCCTACACCGCCGGGGTTTTCCCGTTCAAACGGGCCGAAGAGGATCCCAAGCGTCAGTTTGCTGGCGAAGGAACACCGGAGCGGACTAACCGGCGTTTCCACTACCTCTGTAAGGACGATGACGCCAAACGCCTCTCCACCGCCTTTGACGGCTTGACCCTCTACGGTGAAGACCCGGACTATCCGCCTGATATCTATGGCAAGATCGGCGAGAGCGGTGTTTCCATCTGTACCGTTACCGATATGCAGAAACTGTTCGCCGGCTTTGACCTCTGCGCCCCCAATACGAGCGTTTCGATAACCATTAATGGACCGGCGCCGATGATGCTGGCATTTTTCTTCAATGCCGCCATTGAACAGCAGGTAGATCTGTTTCGGGAGAAAAACGGCAGGGAACCGTCCCCTGATGAATACCGTGAAATCCGGGTCTGTACGCTGCAGACGGTGCGCGGCACAGTTCAGGCGGACATCCTCAAGGAGGATCAGGGGCAGAATACCTGTATCTTCTCCACCGAGTTCGCCCTGAAGATGATGGGGGACATGCAGCAGTACTTCATCGAGCAGAAGGTACGCAACTACTACTCGGTTTCGATCAGCGGCTATCATATCGCCGAAGCGGGCGCCAACCCGATCAGCCAGCTCGCGTTCACCCTCTCCAACGGTTTTACCTTTGTCGAATACTACCTGGCGCGCGGCATGCACATCGATGACTTTGCCGCCAATCTCTCCTATTTTTTCAGCAACGGTCTCGACCCGGAATATACGGTCATCGGCAGGGTGGCCCGCCGCATCTGGTCGGTCGCTATGCGTGAGAAATACGGCGCCAATGATCGTAGCCAGAAGCTCAAGTACCATATTCAAACTTCGGGTCGCTCGTTGCATGCCCAGGAGATGAATTTCAACGACATCCGCACGACGCTGCAGGCGTTGATAGCGATCTACGACAACTGCAATTCGCTCCATACCAATGCCTACGATGAAGCGGTGACAACGCCGACCGAAGACTCCGTGCGGCGGGCGATGGCGATTCAGATGATCATCAGCAAAGAGTTCGGCCTGGCCAAAAATGAGAATTCACTGCAAGGGTCATTCATTATCGAGGAGTTGACCGATCTGGTTGAGGAGGCGGTCATGGCCGAATTTGAACGGATTGACCAGCGGGGCGGGGTGCTCGGCGCCATGGAGACGCAGTATCAGCGCTCGAAAATCCAGGATGAATCGATGCTGTATGAACATAAGAAGCATTGCGGTGAACTGCCGATTGTCGGGGTTAATACCTTCATCAATCCGCGTGCCGATGAAGAGGGTTTCAACGCGCCGGGTGAACTGGCACGCGCTTCCAAAGAGGAGAAGGAACAGCAGATCCTCAATCTGCGGGCCTTCCAGCAGAGCCATAAAGATACGGCGCCGGCCGCTTTGAAGCGTCTGCAGGAAACGGCCGTTGCGGGGGGTAATATATTTGCCGAATTGATGGAGACAACCAAAGTGGCGTCGCTGGGGCAGATTTCGCATGCTCTGTATGAGGTTGGCGGGAAGTATCGCAGGAATATGTAGGGGGAATGCAAACCCCTCCAAACCTCCCCTTATCAGGGGAGGCTTACAGTCTCCCCCCTGATAAGGGGGGACTAAGGGGGGGTGGTTTATAAGTTTTGAGAAAATTGATTGGAGCAAAGCATGGACATTTTTCAAGTATTTCGAGATCGGCGCAGCATCCGCAAATACAAGGATACACCGGTTGAGCCCGACAAGATCGAGCAGATTCTTGATGCGGCTCGTTTGGCACCATCGTGGAAGAATCTTCAGTGCTGGCGTTTTCTGGTCTTGACTGAACCGTTGAGAAAAGAGGCATTACTCTCGGCCTTCGCGGAGGACAACCCGGGGAGAAAGGCGTTCATCCAGGCTCCGGTTGCCATAGTGATCTGCGCCGATCCGGTTGAATCGGACGTAAGCCACGGTATTGATTATTTTATTGCCGATGCGGCCATCGCTTTTGAACATATCTGTCTAGCCGCCCATGCCGTAGGGCTCGGTACCTGCTGGATGGGGCTGTTTGATGAAGATGATATGAAGGCAAAGCTCGGTATTCCCGACACCATGCGGGTTGTCGGCGTCACGCCGCTCGGGTATCCGGACCAGGAACCGAAGCAGCGACCGCGAAAAGAGTTGAAAGAGATCGCATTTTTTAATGAATGGGAGATGCCATGCTGACACGCACGGAAATAATGCACAGAGTAACCATGATGCAGGCACAGCTCCAGGCCAAAGGGATGGACGGAGCGTTGTTTGTCTTCCCGATAGATGTCTTTTACTTCTCCGGAACCCGCCAGAACGCCACTCTCTGGCTGCCGATGGTTGGTGAGCCGGTGCTGCTGGTACGCAAGAGCTTCTCCCGTGCCAGAGCCGAGAGCGTCCTGAACGATATCCGGCCATTTCCGTCCAGCAAGGAATTCCCGGCGCTGTTCGGAGAGCAGCAGCTGAAGATCGGCTTTACTTTCGATGCCGTTCCGGTGCAGCAGCTTAATTTCTACTCAAAATTGCTGCCGGGGCGGGAGTTTATTGACGTTTCGTCGGTACTGCGGGAAGTCCGGTCAATCAAGTCGTTATATGAGCTGCAGCAGATCAAGGCGTGTGGAGATGCGCTTTCGTCGGTCTACCTGCAGGTTCCGGAATTCTTGAATGAGGGGATGCGTGAGCTTGATCTATCTGCCGAATTTGAATACCGTCTCCGCAGGGCGGGTCACGAAGGGATTACCCGCATGCGCGCCTACAGTCAGGAGCTCTCTGGTGGTGGACTGGCGGTATCGGCCGGCGGCGCAAGCTACGGCTTCCTTGATGGCCCGGTTACCGGAAAAGGACTCTCCACCGCTTCACCACAAGGGGCATCACGGGATGTTATCGTCAGGAATGTGCCGGTGCTGCTCGATTATACCGGCACCTTTAACGGCTACATCAGCGATATGACGAGGATTTTTGTCATCGGTACGCTTGATCCCGAACTGGTTCGTGCCTTTAATCTGGCGCTGGAAATTCAGAACTTTGTTCAGAGCGAGCTGAAACCGGGTGTCATTTGTGAAGAGGTTTTCTTTAAAGCACTGGAAATGGCGGAGAAGGGTGGTTTTGGGAGCAGTTTCATGGGGATGCCGGGAGAGCAGGCGCGTTTTGTCGGCCACGGTATCGGCCTTGAACTCGATGAGTTTCCGGTGCTAGCCCAGGGTTTCAAGATGCCGCTCCAATCGGGACAGACTATTGCCGTCGAACCGAAATTTAATATCCCGGGCAAAGGAGCGGTCGGCATTGAAAATACCTTTGCCGTCACCCCCGATGGCGGTCTCAAGCTGACTGATATTCCGGATGAGGTGGTGTATTTGTAGGAAAATGCACCTGTTTGATCTGAGACCAAATGAGTTGCAAAGTTGATTTATTGTGGCTACAATAGGCTACAATATCATGGAGGTGATACTCATGTCAGAAACCATCATTAGAGCTCGCGTTGACGAACTGGAAAAACTTGAGTGTGAGTCGATTTTTAAAAACCTGGGCCTCACTATGAGCGAGGCGGTCCGGCTCTTTATCCGTCAGGTCAATACAGTGAAGGGTTTGCCTTTTGAACTGAAGCTTAACGCCACTGCCGCTATTGAACATGATCGCTGGTTTAGAGAGCACGTTGAATCGGTACTTGCAAAAATGAATCAGCCGGGTAGGGTATCGACTTCTCATGAGGACGTTGGTACGCGACTAAAAGCCAAGCAGGCAGCTCTTCTTAAAAAGGCGGCCTAACGTGCCTGGCGTGGATGTCGTTTGGGAGCCAGAGGCCGAAGCAGATTTAGATTCGATTCTTGAATATATTGCAAAAGATAACATCGAAGCTGCTATATATGTGACAAATGAAATATATCAGCAAGTTTCAATGATGTTAGCCCCTGTTTCCCGTCGAGGGAAAAGGGGGAGGGTGGCCGGCACAATGGAGCTTGTCATTCTACGGACTTCGTACATTGCTGTGTACGTTAAGAAGGGAGCACTCCTGCGGATTATCAAGATATTGCATGGATCTGAGGTGTTGCGGTTTGGGGCGTTGAAAGTCAGATAATAGAGTGGTAAACCGTGTGGTTGAGGGAATTGAATAGTTTCTGGTACGGATGAGGAAAAAAAGGATGATTATGAAGATAGTGCGGGCGGTGGTTAGTTTATTTCCTGACGGCGAGCGCAACTCCGACGACGGTTACCACCATGCCTGCCAGTGCCAGTATGCCGAGGCGTTCCCCGAAAACAAAGAAGGCGAGCAGGGAGGTTACCGGTGGCACCAGATAAAACAGACTTGCCACCCGTGACGCCTCACCGCGCCGGATAAGCATGTGCAACAGGCTGATGGCACCGAGAGAGAGCACCAGCACGAGCCAGGCTAACGCAAAGATAAAATTGGCGGTCCACTGTACCCGCATTGTTTCAAACAGTGGAGCTGCAAGCGCCATTACCAGTGTTGACGCACTGAACTGGATGACACCGCCGCTCCGCATGTCCATGGCAGCGCAGTAGCGTTTCTGGTAGATGGTGCCGACCGTGATGCCGAAGAGGGCCAGTATCGACATCAGAACACCCTGCGGGTTACCACCGGCAAACGAAATTTTATCCAGCAGGACCATCACTACTCCCACCAGACCAAGACCAAAGCCGAGCCACTGTTTACCACTGACTTTTTCGCCGAGCAGTCTGCCTGCAACAACTGCGGTAAACAGAGGCTGCAAGCCGACGATCAGTGACACAATTCCTGATGGCACACCCTGATTGATGGCGGAAAACACACCGCCTATATAGAGCGCATTGACCATGATGCCGGCAAACGCGATATGGGCAGTCTGAGCGAGGCTGGCTGGCCAGGGAGCGCGCATTGCGATCGTTACGGTCAGGAGCAGCAGTGTTACAAACCCATAGCGCCAAAGGAGAAAGGTAAAAGGCTCCGCATAGGGGAGCCCGAATTTCCCACCAATGAAGCCGGTGCTCCAGAGCATGACAAAGAGGATGGGTGCAGCAATCACTCCGTAGCTGTCCCGATGTGGTGTGGATGGTGTCATCCGAAGAAAATACACTCGGAGCAGGGTGGTGTCAACGCACTTTCACCGCACAAAAAAAAGGGCAGCCACAGCGGCTACCCTTTTTGCGTCCCAATGATGAAACGATACTGTTTACTTGGCAGCTTTTGCCTGAACAGCAGGAGCAACAGCAAAAACGTCTGTCGCAACTTTTTTAGCCAGGGCAAAATTGTTAACGACATAATTCTGGAAAGAATCAAAACCGAAATTGAAAGAGTCATTCCAGAAGGTAACGATCGATTTTGCTTCCTTGGGGAACTGCTTGGTAGCGGCATCAACAAGAGTCTTCGTTTCATTCTTGATTACCACAACCTGGCTGAAAGCATCGTTGTAGAAGCTTTCAATAGCTTCAAGGCTCTTTACCGGCGCGGTAGCTGCAGTAAGATCCAACTCAAGGCCATTACCAATGTGCTTCTTCAGGTTGTCAAGAGCTTTCTGATTTTCTTTGAGGCAGGTGGTGACAGCTTTCTTTCCTTCTTCTGGGAAAGAAGGTACTGCAGTCAGAAGGACGTCGGTTGCTGCTAATGCCTGACCGGAAATTGTATTCAGAGCGTCAAAGCTGGTGTTAAGTGCGGTTTTGTTAAAGGCGGCTGTCTCTTTGGCGAAATTTGTGGTTTCCATGTGTATCTCCATTTCTGTGTGGTTTGACTACGATTAATTTATCTATAAACAATATTTATACGCATTTTAAATAAAAGTCAAGATAAAAATTTAAAATATGTTTGAATATTGCTTTTTGTTATAAATAAATATATACCATATAAACCGTTTGTATCCATTTATTGCGGCTAAATCAAATATAAAGAGAGTGAATACCCAAAATGATCACCAAAGAACAGAAAGACCTCTTCCGGAAATCGGTAGGCAAACTTCTTGAGAAACGGCGTCTGGAAAAAGGGTTGAACCGCAAGGAATTAGGAGTGGCGCTCGGTTATGAAGGTAACAGTGCGATACAGATCGTTGCCCGTTTTGAGTCAGGTCGTGCGGGCGTTCCGAAAGCGAAGATCGAAAAGCTGCTGGAAATTCTCAATATCACGAATAAAGACTTTGGCCTTGTCGGCTCAAAATCGGTGAAGAATTTCATCGCCGCCAGCGGTTTTCTCAGCTCGCCGGCGGCCCCGTGGAGCAACGTTATGGTCGATTTCATGGAGGCCAGCGAGGCCAGCATGATGAAGCAGGCGCTTGCCGATGAAGACAGTACCGAGGATGTTGCAAGCGACACCCAGGATGATTCGTATCAGGATGTCATTCGCATCATGAGGCTCTGCCGGGTTCAGAAAAAAGAGGTGACACTTACCATCTTCGAGCGACTGGATATGTTGGACACTCTCTGCGAAGGTGATGAAGACAAGCTTTCGGAGATGCTCGTCACGTTGAGAATTGAACCGGTTGCGGCGTATCAGGAGATCGAAAAAGTGTTGATGGAGCGGTTGAAAGGCGGGAAAAATTGAAATTGTTTTTATGTTTTCACAACAGATGCTGCTATTGTTTATTTTTTACTCACTTTTTGCTTGCATAAAACAAAATGAGCGGGTATATCTTTGTTTAAGTTTTGTTTATCCCTCTGTTTGCCTTCGGTGGGATTTTAAATTCAAAAACTACGTTCCGATGAGAGGGGATATGTATGCAGGATTTTTTTAAACAGGAGCCGGATTGGCTGAAGAGCTGGCAAGAGAGCCAGGAGACGTTGACAAAGCAGTTTGCAGGGTTGAGTGGAGAGTGGGCGAAAATTATACCCGGCGGCCAGAAAAAGGAGCCTGAATTTTTTGATGGCTGGTTCAAGTCGCAAGGCGATCTGGAACAACAGTTCAAGGAATTTGGCACACGCATGAACGAAATGATGAGCAATGTCTGGAGCAACAAAATTCCTGCTGACATGATGAAGTACATGAATACAAGTTTCATAGAGCAGTACTACAAAAACTGGCTTGCCAATATCGAGCTCCCGGGCGGGATTAAAAACCCGATGGGTCTTGATGGAGGCTGGCAGCAGACAGCCAACTTTCTCCGCTCGTTTATGGAGAAGGAAAATCCATTATTCTCGTCTTTCAACAGCAACAAAATGAACGACCAGATGAGCAGTGTCTTTGGCATGTTCAAGGGGGCGATGGGGAATGAAGGGAGTGCCTTCACCGATATGTTTACGAGCTATCAGAATCAGTTCGGTAAATTGTTTGAGTCCTCCACAGCGCAGGGTACCGAAAAATTGTCCGATGCTTTTGACGCCTGGGTGACAGAAGTTGGAAAACAGCTTGCAGCGCCAAAAGTAGGAATCAACAGGGAACAGGCTCAAGACATGTCCCAGGCATTGTTGCTGTCTCAAGAATACTTCAAGGCGCATTCGAAAATGACGAAGCTTGTTGAGGAGACCTCCCGCAAGGGTAACATCCGCTTCCAGATGAAACTGAGCGAAGCCGCTCTGAAAAATAAACCGGTGGATAAATTTACCGATTTTTGTACGCTCTGGGCTGGTGAAAATGAAGCGGTTTTTCTTGAGGTCATGGGTACACAGGAGTTTGCCCGGCTGCAGGGTGATTTTACTGATGCCGGCCATCGATTGAAGATTCAGTGGAACAGGCTTGCCGAAAAGGCGCTGGAGCCTACTCCGATTGCTCTTAAACGCGACCTCGACCTTGCAATCGGCGAGATTCATCAATTAAAACGGGACATGAAAGCATTCCGTCGCGAATTTCAGACAGTACAAAAAGAGGCGCTGGCTGCACGGGGGGCGCAGGCTGCAGCGGAAGAAGAGGCCAAAAATATAAGGGTCGCCGCGAAAGCTGCCGAGATTGCTGCGCAGGATGAATTGAAAAAGGCAAAAGCGGTTGTAAAGGCTGCCGAAGTTACAGCACAGGAAGAGCTGAAAAAAGCGAAAGAGGCTGTAAAAGCAGCTGAAACTTCCGCACAGGATGAAGCAAAAAAAGCGAAGGCTGCCGAGGCTGCGGTGGCGGCATTGTCAAAACAGGTACAGACCGACAATAAAACCGTTATAGCTGTACCTAAGGCTGCACCTAAGACAACCACTAAAACCAAGTCCAAGAACGTTTAGGGGAGGACACGATGCAAACGTTTCCAAATAAATTCAAAGAATCTCTGGACGAATTCACCTCGTTCGCCGCCAATCTTAAAAAAGGGGTGGAAAATCTTTCCTCCCTTAATAAAAACGACTCCGGTTTTGCCGATGACCATGACAGTTGCGGAAGCTGTAAAAGCTGCCGCAGATGCTGTTCTCTGAAAGAGGTGGTGTTTCAGGATGGCAAGCGCACGCTTTACCGCTACAAGCAGCGGGTAAAAAGGGGTAACGCCGCGCCGATTCTGATGGTGTATGCCATGGTCAATCGCTACACGATGCTCGACCTTCAGCCAAATCGTTCCATGATACGCAACCTGCTTGATGAAGGGCAGGATCTGTACATAATCGACTGGGGCTATACCGATAGAATGGATCGCTTCATGACAATGGAGGATTACATCGACGGGTTCATCAACGACTGTGTCGACGTTATTCGTGAGAAGCACAAACTCGACGCCATTAATTTGATGGGGATTTGCCAGGGGGGCACCTTCTCGGCGGTTTATGCCGCACTGTACCCGGAAAAAGTTAAAAATTTCATCCCAATCGTCACACCGATCGACTTCGATACGAAAGACGGCCTGCTGAATGTGTGGGCTGCAGAATTCGATGCCGATCTGCTGGTGGATGCATATGGTAACGTTCCGGGTGACATGATGAATCAGGCATATACGATGTTGCAGCCGTTCTCACTGAACATAAACAAGTATATCAATATGGTGAACATTATGGGGGATCCGGATAAGATGGCCGACTTCCTCCGCATGGAAAACTGGATTTTTGATAGCCCCGATCAGCCGGGTGAAACTCTGCGTAAGTTCCTCAAAGATTTTTACCAGGGCAACAAACTGGTAAAAGGGGAATTGATGATGGGGGGGCGTAAAGTTGATCTGAAAAACATCACCATGCCGGTACTCAATATCTACGCTGAATTCGACACACTGGTACCGCCCGTTTCGTCAAAGGCGTTACTTGACCACATTGGCAGCAAAGATGCGCAGGAGATGACATACCCGGTCGGCCATGTCGGTATGTTTGTGTCGGGAAAAACGCAGAAAACTCTGGCCCCCAGAATTTCCGAGTGGCTGAACGCGCGAGTGTAGATGGTATACGTTTCACCAGGCAGCAAACTATCACATATTTTAGGAGATGAAATGGTAATTAAAGGTAATGTTTTTGTAGTTACTGGTGCTGCACGTGGGCTGGGCCTGGCTTTTGCCAAAGATCTGGCAGATTTTGGCGGCAGATTGGCGCTGGTTGATCTGGACTTGGAGGGGTTGGAAAAAGCTGCATCTGTACTGCGTGAACAGGGAGTAGAGGTGCGCTGCTATTCCGCAAACGTCGCTTCTGAAGAAGAGGTTGTCGCTCTTTTTAATAACGTGCAGAAGGATTTTGGCCAGATCGACGGTCTCATCAATAATGCCGGCATTACCCGTGATGCCATGCTGGTAAAGCGCACCAAAGATGACGATATTGTTACGATGTCATTAAAAGACTGGCAGCAGGTAGTCGACGTCAATCTTACCGGTACCTTTCTCTGCGGCCGTGAAGCCGCAGCACATATGGTTAGAGGAAATCGCAAGGGTGTAATAGTCAACATCAGCAGCATCTGCAGAAACGGCAATATCGGCCAGAGCAACTATTCGGCGACGAAGAACGGTGTTGCCGCGCTGACTTCCACATGGGGCAAGGAGCTGTGCCGCTATGGCATACGGGTCGGCGCGATCGCCCCCGGTTACGTCAACACGGAAATGGTGTCGCAGATCCGTCCTGATGTATTAGGGAAAATCACGGCACTGGTGCCGCTGGGACGTTTGGCCGAACCGTCGGAGATCGCTCACACGGCTCGCTATATCATTGAAAACGACTACTTCTCCAGCCGAACCATAAGCGTGGATGGTGGTTTCCGCCTTTAAGCGTTCCTGTGGGCAGGTACCACATAGTGAAAAAGCCCCTTTCTCAGTGAGAAAGGGGCTTTTTTTGTGGTGCTGAATAACGTTTTGAAGCGTGTTTAGCAGCGTATGTTTCTGTGAAGCTTTTGCACTAGAACTTGTACGTTGCAAGGACTCCGGCCGTCATCTGGGTTGAACTTCCCCCGTCCTTCACAACAGGGCTGTTCGAGGCGCCATCGCCGACGAGCTCCGTAAGCCGCACCGCCCCGATTAATCCCCAATGTGGATCAATACGATACCGGCCAATTACTGCGGCTGCCACGTCCTTGATTCCTGCCTCAGCAGTATGATAGCCGATCTGGGTATTCCCGTTGAAGATAGGACCGCTGAAGTATGTCTCCATGTAATTACTGCTCGCATACGTCGTGGAGAGATTAAGACCCAGCGAAGCGTCTTTAGTGATAGCGTAGGTGTAACCGCCTGACAGTGTCGCCAATAAGCCTTTGTGTGCATCGGCTACGTCCTGAGCCATCTCAAAACGTGCGTTCCATTCGTTGGCCTGGAAGCCGACAAAACCGCCTAATTCGACAGCTGCATCTACTACTTTAATGGGATGATTTTTGAAATAGCTATTATCGATGTCAGATGGCTTCCTTTCACCACGGTAGCGGAGCAGGGGGCCTGCCTGCCATGTTTTATCTTCGACTATATTGACTGTCAGCGTTCCTCCCATAAGCTGCAGGTACTGCCCGGTCGCCATCTGGGCACGAAAGAAAGGTACAAGGGCACCATTGTAGTCTTTGGACCCCTCATATTGGGGTAGAGCCGCTAATCCAAGTCCGACCGTATATGTTGGTGCCGTGACTGTCTGAGTCGTCCCGTCATCGAGATCTCCGCCCACAGTAGTTGCAGCAAAACTGCTGGAGGCCATACTGAGCATGAAGGCTGAAATTACCACCATTACTTTTTTTAAATCTTTTTTCATGATTCGCTCCCTTTTTGAAATTACCCTTAATTAAATATCCTGATCCGCGCCGGACCAAGTGAACATGTTTGCATAATATGTATATCAAACGTTTATTGCAACAAAAACAAGTGTCACAGTGCAAACTGACACACTTTGGAAATGTTGTCTGTTCTGTAAATCAATAAGTTATCTGTTCCGATTATTTCATAGAAAAATTAAAAAGTTACTTACTACTTGTATTTTGTTCTTGAATCTAACTCTGTTTTATAATATCAATGGTACGTATTTAAATCAGCGATAAATCACAGTTTAATCGGTACTCTCGTACCGCTTTCAGAGATAATCAAATGCCCCTTGATTAATCCTTGATTCGTATTCTTGATTCACCATTTTACCGAGAAGGAGCCACTTATGCCAACTGCACCATCAACCGACCGCTTCTTCGAACTAGCCGAACAACTCGCTTCCGATTTTTCACTGCTCAAGGGGGTCAGTCGCTCGAACCGTGCCCGTCAGAAACAGGAGGTAGAACTCGCCCTGACCGGCCTTGTTGACCACCGCACCGTTGAGAAGACAACCAAACGACTCAAAAGTCTCGATGTTGATGCCTATATCAGGGAAACCGTCGAACCCTCGGAGCAGAAGGGGCGCATCGGTTTCAAGGCTGTCCTGAAACAGCTGAAACTAAAAATCGTTGAAGAAATCTCTTTCGGGCCACTTTACTGCGTTGAGGCCGAGTTTGATTTTAAAGGCTACCAGCGGCGTCTCTGTCTACTGGGTCAGGACCGCAATACCAACAATGGCGTGTGGGGGCCGGAGCATCACCACAAGGCCATTGAAATAGTGCGTAAATATGAACGGTATTCAGTGCCGGTAATCACTTTCATCGACACTCCGGGTGCTGACGCCGGTGAAGCGGCCAATGCCAACAACCAGGCCCATTCCATCTCTCACTTTATTGCCGAGATGGCAAACCTCAATGTTCCTTCAGTCGGCATCATTCTCGGTAACGGCTATTCGGGCGGTGCCATCCCGCTCGCTACCACCAACATTCTGCTCTCGGTGCGCGACGGAGTACTTAACACCATTCAGCCCAAGGGACTGGCTGCTATCGCCCGCAGCCTTGATCTCAGCTGGCAGGAGTGTGCCAAGTATGTCGGTGTCAGTGCCTATGAACTGTACCAGCAGGACTTTGTCGACGGCATCATTGACTACGTGCCTGGCGAAAAAGGCCCCCAACTGGAGAATTTACGCAATGCTATTATATCGGCTGTCTCAGCTGTAGAGAATCGCGCCGTTACCTTTGTCAAAGAGACCGACGGGGTTATGGACCACTATCGGGAAAATCTGCTCCGCTATATCAACCCTTCGGAAAAGCTTAAAGCGCTTAACAGTCTTTCGGCACTTTCCCGCACCCATTTTGCGACCGAGTATTGCAGTGTTTTCGGCATCACGTATCGCTACATGCGCTATCTCAGTTTGCGCGGCCGTATCAAATCAACCTCTTCAGCCAGCTACAGCCGCTCCACCAACCTGGCCACACCGAGGGGTGACCTGTCGTTGCGTGTCCAGGAAGAACAGGCCAATGCCTTTGCCGGCTGGCTGGAAAAACCTCTCCATATTCGATATGATGACCACTTGTCAGCCAGTTACAAAACCTATCTCGACCGCAAGCAGAAGCTCTGTGATGAGCGTGGCCGCCTCTCAAAGCTTATCCTTGGTGATCCGGGCGTTAATTTTGGCAGAGCGCAGCAGACAACCTACCTGACCTACGGTTTCCACTTGTACAATCTCTGGAAGTCGTGGAGCCAGAATAACTTTGTCGCACTGATTAAATATCTCGGTTCGTCAACAACCACGATCCCTCCTTCAAGTGCTGCAGAAATGACGGTTCTTGACGTCATCACCCTCTCTGATTTCCGTGAGGGGATGATCCTTGAATGTCAGAACTGTATCATCTTCGACCTCGTCTACGATCAGATCATCTCCGATCTGCGCCCGATTGCCGCTGAAGCCAAGGATACCAATACCTTCTCGAAAAAATCGTTCCGCACCCTGCTGGAGTCGTCAATTAACGCCGCAACGACCAAACTCAAGAAAATGTTCGGCGAGGGAGCCGTTGATGAAGCCAGCCTCGAAGACAACTTTTACAGTTGGCTGAATACACTCCTGCAGCATCCGCAGATGAAAGACTTTATCCGCCCCGTGCAGGAGTGGAAAAAGATTCAGTATCCCCGTATTTCCGAACCGCTCTTTGCCATCGTCACCTTCCTCTTTGAAAAACTGCTGCTTGAATACGTTGAATCAGAACGCGAAGGGCGCGACTATGACGGCCGCATCAAGCTGCGCGACCTCGGCATGAAAGATTTCTGGAACCGCTTGACCACCGCCTATAACGACCTGTTGATTCAGGATGTGCTGCTGCAGGACAAGCGCTCAAAAAAAGCCCGCTTTGAAACGATAGTTGCCGAGTTTTTCACCGATTTCCGCGAACTCGACAGCGATTTGATGACTGCTGATCCGGCACATTTCCCCGGTTTCCGCCTCTCCATCGAGAAGGCTCTTGATGCCGGCATTAAACCGTGCGGCATACTGACCGGTCTTGCCAAACTGAAAAAGGATGGAGATCATCCTGCTACGAGGGTCGGGGTAGTGATATCGAATCTCGATTTCCAGGCGGGGGCGTTTGATATGCCGTCGGCGGAGAAATTCTGCAATCTTCTGCTCCAATGCGCCCGCCGCAAACTCCCGGTCATTGCCTTTGTCTCTTCAGGCGGTATGAATACCAAGGAGGGAGCCGGCTCACTCTTCTCCATGTCGATTGTCAATGACCGCATTACCCGCTTCATCAGGGACAACGAGCTGCCGATCATCTGCTTCGGTTTCGGTGACTGTACCGGCGGCGCCCAGGCATCTTTTGTCACGCATCCGCTGGTACAGACCTACTATTTCTCCGGCTGCGGCATGCCGTTTGCCGGGCAGATCGTCGTCCCCTCCTATCTCCCTTCAACCGTAACGCTGTCCAACTATCTCAGCTGTGTGCCCGGCGCCATGCAGGGATTGGTCAAACACCCGTTTAATCATGATCTTGATAAACAGCTCCGCGCCATCGATCCAGCCATACCGACGCCGGTGGAAAGCGTCATGGATGTCTGCCATCGTGTCTTCAAAGGGCTTTATCGTCCTGATGCCGATGGTGCCTCACCTGAAAATAACTCACTGGTGGACGAACGCTCGCTGCTAAGGCCGGTTAAACGCACCCTGATTCACGCCCGCGGCTGTACGGCCGCCAAACTGATCCTGGTCGCCCAGCGTGAAGGCATTGAAGTCGTACTGGTGCAATCGGATGCTGATATGGATTCGGCGGTCGCCGCGCAGCTCACCGATAAGGACACCTTGGTCTGCATCGGCGGCAACACCCCCGACGAGTCATACCTCAACGCAAAATCGGTACTGCGCATTGCCGAACAGCAGAAAGTCGATTCACTCCACCCCGGCATCGGCTTCCTCTCGGAAAACGCCGACTTTGCCCTCATGTGCCGCAATCGCGGTATAAACTTCGTCGGTCCCTGGTTCTCCAGCATGGAGCTGATGGGCAATAAAACCAACGCCATCGACACCGCCACCAAAGCCGGTGTACCTGTCGTACCGGGCAGCCATGGCATCATCGGCAGCGTGGAAACCGGCATGGAGGTCGCTGACACCATCGGTTACCCGGTCCTGCTCAAAGCCGTTCACGGCGGCGGCGGCAAAGGCATCAAAGTCGTCGAAAAACCGGAAGATTTCCGCGAAACATTCTTCACCATCTCATCGGAAGCACGGGCCGCCTTTGGTTCAGGCGACATCTACCTGGAAAAATACGTCACCAACCTGCGTCATATTGAGGTCCAGATCCTCCGTGATGCGCATGGCAACTGCCGCATTCTCGGCCTGCGTGACTGCTCCGTGCAGCGTAACAACCAGAAAATCTTCGAAGAGTCCGGCTCGACCATGCTGCCGAAAAACCTCGAACAGGACGTCTACGGCTACGCCGAACGTATCGCGCATCAGGTAGACTACGTCGGTGCCGGAACCGTCGAATTTATCTTCAACCTCGACGAAATGGCCATCTACTTCATGGAGATGAACACGCGACTGCAGGTTGAGCATCCGGTGACAGAACAGGTAACCGGCGTGGACATAGTTGCCAACCAATTCCGGATAGCCGGTGGCGGTTCGATTGCAGACATTGTCTACAAACCTCACGGCTATGCCATTGAAGCCCGTATCACTGCAGAGCGGACAGCTGTTGAAGGGGGAGCAATCTCCTTCATCCCAACCCCCGGGAACGTCACCCTGTTCAGCATCCCCGCAGCCGACCACATCAAAGTCATCAAGATGATTGAAGCCGGCAAGCCGATAACCCCTTACTACGACTCATTAATGGCACAGGTAATTGTTACCGGTAAAAACCGGGACGACGCCGCCGAAAAACTGCTTGCCGCCCTCGAAGACACCGTCATACAAGGGGTTCACACCAATATCCCGCTGCTTAAACGGGTCCTCAAAGACGAAATTTTCCGTAAAGGGATATACAACACCCAGTACCTCCCCGGCTTCCTTGAGCGTATCAATGTTGAGGAGATGATTGCAGAAGGTGAGGTCGCCTCCGGCTCCGCGCAGGTTACACTCGACCGCTCCGCAATCGAAATAGAGGGAAGCCGGGAACTCAAAGTCCTCTCCCCTTCTACCGGAGTTTTCTACGACTCCTCATCACCCACCGAACCGCCATTTGCTCCGGTCGGCAAGTCGGTAAAGCTGCGCGATACAATCGCCCTGCTGGAAGCCATGAAGCTTTTTGCGCCGGTATCTCTGAATACCTGTAACCCTGGCGGTGTCTTCTATGATGCCGATAAACTGTATGAAATTGTTCGAATTATTCCCTCTCCCGGGCAGGCGGTCAACAAAGGGGATCTTCTCTTCGTCGTCCGGGAAGCGGCTTGAGCTTCGCCACAAATTCTTTGAAAGGAGATCAATAATGAGAGATGTGTATCTGATTGGCATCGGCCAGACAAAGATGACGAAAAATGCCGGAATTCGTGGGCGGTATATGGCTGAGGAGGCCATGGAAAAAGCGGTTGCACACGCAGGAATCGACTGGAAGCAGATCGGTATCCTTGTTACCGGCAATATGACCGCCGGCAGACTGACACATCAACAGCAGTTAGGGGCTTTGCATGCGGATGTGGTCGGTCTGCGCGGCATTGAGGCGGCAACGGTAGAAGCGGCCTGTGGTTCGGGAGCTGCTGCAACACGCTGGGGAGTGATGGCCGTCGGAGGTGGTTTTCACGATGTAGCCCTTGTTTGCGGCAGTGAGCGGATGACTCAGGCACCTCTCGAAGATACGACCGCCGCTCTGGCAACGGCAGCAGACTGGGAACTTGAAGGCATCAATGGCGAATCGTTCGTTTCTTTGAATGCCCGCCTTATGAAACAGTATATGCAGACCTATGGCGTTACAGCACAAGACTTCGGACACTTTGCGATTACCGCCCACGACAACGGCTTTACCAATCCGCATGGATTCCTCCATAAAAAAATAGATATGGAGATGTACCTTCACTCCCGTATGCTGGTGGATCCGGTCAAGCTGCTTGATGCTCCCCCGATTTGTGATGGCGCCGCATCGATTGTTCTCGCAACCAAGGAAGTCGCCCGGGCGGCGCATCGCCAGGGTCTGCCGATGATAAAGATAGCCGGCTCCGCCATTGGCACAGACTCGCTTGCCCTTGATGCACGTCGTGATATGATGGTACTTGACGGTGCGGCGCTGTCTACGCGCAGAGCCATGGCTGATGCCGGAGTCCGGCATGAGGATATCGACATCTTTGAACTGCATGACGCCTACACGATCATTACGACCTTAAGTCTTGAAGCGGCCGGTTTCGCAGAAAAAGGTAAGGGAGTACACTTCGGCAAGGATGGTGAAATCTCTCGTACGGGCAAACTGCCCATATCGACGTTCGGCGGACTCAAGTCCCGTGGGCATCCTGTCGGAGCAACCGGGGTGTATCAGTTGGTGGAAACGTATATGCAGCTGACCGGCACTGCCGGCGAAAATCAGGTGCCGGATCCGGAGTTCGCCCTTGTCCAGAATATCGGGGGAACCGGCGCAACCGTTGTCAGTCACATTTTGCAACGCTGCTCATAAAAGAGAAATTATAATTTATTAAGGAGAACGACATGGGAGTTATGGATCTTACTCAAGACGACAATGTTTCAAAACGAACCGGCAACAAGCTCGCAGGGCGCGTCGCGTACGTCACGGGAGGCACCCGGGGCATCGGTGCGTCGATATGTCGCAGCCTTGCCAGCCAGGGAGCGATAATCGCCGCCGGATACACCGGAAATGAAAAGGCAGCGGGCGAGTTTCGTGATACTTTCACCGCGACATACGACACGTCAGTCAGCGTGCATAAGGGAAATCTGGGGGAGCCGGCCGACTGCCGCCGCACCATCGATGAGGTGATTGAGATGCATGGCCGGCTCGACATCCTCGTCAATAATGCCGGCATCACCTGTGATAAAACCGTGCTCAAGATGATGGATGACGATTGGTTCAGCGTGCTCAATGTGAATCTGTCCGGCGTGTTCTTCCTCTCCCAGGCGGCTCTGCGTCACATGGCCGAGCGCGGCAGCGGACGCATTGTCAACGTTTCAAGCGTTATCGGGGAGATGGGCAATATCGGTCAGGCGAACTACGCCGCATCAAAGTCGGGACTGTTCGGTTTGACCAAGACGCTCGCCCGGGAAGCTGCCTCATTGCTTGCCCGGTCGGGGAAACTGACCGACCCTGATGGGATTGGCCTTACCATCAACACGATCACTCCCGGATTTGTATCAACGGAAATGCTCGAGCATATTCCCGAAAAGGTGATGCAGAAGATTCTGTCCCAGATTCCGCTTGGTAGACTTGGCAAGCCGGAAGAGGTGGCGCGCGTTGTTCATTTCCTCGCTGCCGATGCGTCCTCCTACATTACCGGGCAGGTCTGGGGAGTGAATGGCGGCATGGATATGTGATTGCGTATTGTCTTGCCAGAAAAAACAAAACGCCCTGCTTCGACAAAAAAAGCGGGGCGTTTTTGTTTTTGCGTTGGTGCCGACTATTTTTTAGTCAGGATCCCATTTTTTATGACCTTGTTAGCGCTGGTAATAATGTCCTGCGGGATGGTCAAGCCGAGCTGCCTGGCCACATCGAGATTAACGAGAAGGTCCGTATCCAACGTTTTTGTCATAAAACGGGTTGGAATCCGCTCCCCCTTTTTCCCCTTGAGGATTTCATCAATCAATTTCCCGGTGGCCCGCCCCATCTTGTAGTAGTCGAATCCCCACGCCATCATGACTGGGTGCGGTTCTGCTGAAGTAGTGTCTGCCGACATGATCGGCACCCTGTGTTTCAACGCGACTTCAGTTACGGAACTCATGGCGGAAACAACCGTGTTATCGGTGCTTATATAGAGCGCATCGACGCGCCCGATGATCGACTGGGCTGCCTGCTTCACTTCAGCAGACTTCGTAACGGTAGTTTCCACGTACTCGATTCCAAGCTCCTTGCAGGACTGTTTGACAACGCCGGCGATAACGGCGCCATTTACCTCGGAGCCGGTGTAGATGTGGCCGAGCCGTTTAATTTTTTTGACCTTAAGCAGCAGTTCGATCTGTTTTTTGACCGGTGTCATGTTGGAATACCCGGTAACGAACATCTCGCCTTTGTCCAGGGAAGCGACCAGACCCGCCCTTACCGGATCGGTAATACCGGAAAAAACGACCGGCGTGTCTTTCAGGGTTTTAACCAGCGCCTGGGCCGTCGGAGTGGCAACGCCGACAGCCAGGGTAACCTTTTCCGACTGGAATTTTTTCGCTATGGCTGCGGCGGTCGTGATGTCGCCGTTGGCATTTTGCAGGTCATACTCAACGGGAACTTTCAGATCGGCGAGTTCATCCTGGATGCCTTTCACGATCGCATTCAGCGCGGGGTGTGATACAACCTGGGAAATGCCGATGAGCGGCTTCTCCGGCGATGATGCTGCCGCTGTTGCTGCAAGAAATGAAAAAGAAACCAAAAAAAATGACAGTACCATGCTGATTCTTTGTTTCATCGAATCCCCTCCTGTGATGGTATAGGTATGCTGTTGCATAGTTCAAGAGAGCATGCGGTGAAGACTATTCTCCGCAGGCAGCTGTTTCCAGAAATGAGCGGCTGAGACCGACCTCTTCTCCTGCCCGCAGAATTTCTTCCCACGTGACCTCTTCGATTTGAATTCCTGTTGCCGACCGCTCGGCAAACTTCTGTCGCTCCGGATCACCGGCCACCATTACCGCCCCGCCAGGAACAGACGGAGGCGACGCTTTTACATAATTGACGACGGCGTCTATTTCCGCCTGCATCCAGGCATGGTCAACCAGGCGGCGAGGGTCAACGACAAAGGTCAGCATGTTGTTGACGATACCGCCAAGCCGTGGATTGCCGGGCTGAATGGTGCCGCCTCCTGTCAGTACGCCGGCGAGAAGTTCACAGAAGAGGGCGAGGCCGAACCCCTTGTGTTCCCCGAACGGGAGCAGTGCCCCCCGTGGCTGCTGGAATATCACCCGTGGATCGGTAGTCGGTTCTCCTCCGGCGTCGAGGAGTTGTCCCGCCGCGACAGATTCGCCGCGGTTCATGGCAACTCTGGCTTTGCCGATGGGTATCCTGCTGGTGGCCATGTCAAGCAGGATCGACGGGGTGGATGCGGTTTCCGGCATTGCCATGCAGACCGGATTGGTTGAATAGCGGGCGTCTCTGCCGCCGAAAGGGGCAACGACCGGATCATGATCGATGACATTGACAAAATGAAGTGAAACGACTCCTGCCGCAATGCTCTGCTCGCCATAGGTGCCGACTCTGCCGATATGATGGGCGTTACGGAGCGCCATGACTACCAGGCCGGTTTCACGGCAGCGTTGAATGGCGGCTGTCATCGCCTCGGCGGCGACTCTCTGGCCGTAGCCTCTTTGGCCGTCGAACACCAGGATCGCGCCGTCATCGCGGATCAGAGTGGCCGCCGTGCCGGGGCGCAAAATTCCTCTCTGCACATTTCTGACATAGGTAGGGAGCATGCCGACGCCATGGCTGTCATGGCCGGTCAGGTTGGCCCTGACAAGATGCTCGGCGACGAGGTGTGCTTCTGCGTCGTCACTGCCGCTCCGGAGTAAAATAGCGTGTATCACGTTTTCCAGCTGCTGCCCGGCGATACGCATCGGCACTGTTCCTTACAGACGGCAGTTCAACCGGCTGATTTTATAGCGGTAATCTTTAAGAAGACGTGGATGTGTTATGCAGAAGAATGTCTGTGCTGTCAAGAAAATGAAGCGCCGGGCTTTTCGTCGTATTGAGCAAAAAAATAACCCTCTGGAAGCCGGAGGGTTATTTTTCAGCTGTTTTTAATAGAGATGGCAGATCAATTTACTGGTAACGATCAGGTCTTTTTCAATGTAGTGATAAACAATAAAAAAATTAAATTTTATTTAATTCTCTATGGAGAAGATTCCTGAGATTCTTGTCCGACTGGACATCATCAAGTATCGATTGAAGAGAATTTATTTTTATAGTCTGTTCTGCGATGATCAGCTTCACCACATCACCGATTGATACCACTCCGGTGACACGCCCATTCTCGACGACCGGTAGATGGCGCACCTGCTTCTCCGTCATCAGGTCAATACACTCTTTTGCAGAGCTGTTGAGCGTTACCGTGATGACTTTGTCGGTCATAATATCTCTGACCAGTGTCTCATTGGACGATCTGCCCATCAATAATACTTTACGGGCGTAATCGCGCTCTGAGAGTATGCCTACCAGAGTTTCTCCGTCCATTACAGGGAGTGCTCCGACATTTTTTTCTGCCATAAAAGTAATAGCTTCTAACACTGTCGCGTCAGGAGCAATCGAAAAAACACTCACTTCTTCTTTCGTCTGCTGAACATCCTTTACTAATTTCATAGTTGTTTCCTCCGGAAAATATAATTATTTTTCGCAGATTCTAGCAACTCATCAAGCAGTAGTAAAGCATCATTTTCTCATTTTCATAATATTGTTCTCTTTTTCAAATGACAACGGCAGTCACTGCGTCCTGGTACCAACCTTGATCGCACTGCTGCCGTTGCTTGTTTTTTTAAAAAGAGGACTTATTTTGCAGCTTTCTTTTCACTCTTAGGAGCTTCAGCAGCTAATTCACCCATGACTTTACGAGCCAGCGCAAAATTCTGGGTTACTAAATTCTGGAAACCCTGGTAGTTGCTGTTCAGTGTTCCGTTCCAGAAATCGACAACCGGTCTGGCTTCTTTCGGGAGTTGCTCGCTTGCTTTTTTGAGCAGTTCGTTGGTCTCTTTCTGTAACGCGTCTACCTGATTGAAGGCACTGTTGTAGAGGCTTTCGATAGCCTCAAGGCCTTTAACTGAAGCATTAGGGCTGGTCCAATCGATTTCCAGGCCGGATTCAACAAATTTTTTCTGGCTGGTGAGGCCCTTCTCATTTTCTTTGAAGAAAAGATCAACGACCTTTTTCCCTTCTTCAGGAACATTTGCAGTCGCATCAAGAATCTGATTTGCTGTTTTTGCGGCCTGGCTTGAAATTGTGCTGAGGGCTTCAAAACTCTCTTTTACGGTTTTTTTGTTGAAGTCTAAAATTTCCTGGGCAACATTCTGTTTTGTCATTTTCTGTCTCCTTTTTTTTGTTTTTTTGTAAGATTGGAGCACTCTCCCGAGGGCAATAAACAATATTTAAACAAAAAATAAATAAATGTCAAGAAAATAAGTGCAAATAAAATAATTATTATTTATGGATTGTTCGCCTATCTCCGCTTGACATATAAATCGGTATAGTGGTACTTATTTACTCTAATAGGGTTTTTTCTTAATTCAAGCGATATGTAAACAATGTATGCGTTCAATGCGAATGAATTCTCATAAGATATAAAGTTGTTTTATAGACGCTTGACATGTACGTAAACTGAAAGTATATTTCAGTAAATTTTCTCAGGTAGAGGAGCATTTCATGGATGAGGTGTATGTAGTAGAAGCATTGCGAACGCCCTTTGGCTCATTTGGCGGTGTGTTATCCGATATTGAAGCACCACAACTCGCGGCCACAGTTATAAAGAGCCTGTTGGAAAAAACCGGTCTGCCGGTCGAGGCTGTCAGTGAAGTTATTATCGGTCAGGTTCTTTCCAGTGGTTGCGGGCAGGCGCCGGCGCGTCAGGCAATGCGCGCTGCAGGGCTTCCTGACTCCACCCATGCCATGACCATCAATAAAGTCTGCGGGAGCGGGTTGAAGGCGTTTATGCTTGCCAGCGACAGCATAAAACTTGGTGAATCCGAGGTGGTCATCGCCGGTGGTATGGAGAATATGAGTCTGGCGCCGTACATGCTCACGAAAGGTCGCAACGGCTATCGCATGGGACATGGCTCACTACTAGATCTTCTGGTCTACGACGGTTTGCAGGACCCCTATACGGGGCGTCATATGGGTGAAATCGGCGAGGAGAGTGCCGGGCGTGCCGCTCTGACCCGTGAGGAACAGGATGCTTTTGCGGTACGTTCATATGAACGCTCACAGGCGGCTGTTACGGGTGGTATTTTTGCCGATGAGATTGTTCCCGTTGTAAAAAAAGGGAAGAAAGGTGATGAAATAGTTGATAGTGACGAAGAGCCGTTCAGAGGTGATTCCAGCAAGTTCGGGCAGCTCAGGGCAGCATTTAAGAAGGATGGTACGATCACCGCCGGAAACGCGTCGACCATCAACGATGGGGCTGCTCTTGGTCTGTTGACCAACGAGGCCGGCCTCAAAAAATACGGATTCAAGGCGAAAGCCCGTATGGTCGCTTCCGCCACGGCCAGCCGCCATCCGGATTATTTCCCTGAGGCTCCGATGAGTGCTATTGAAAATGTCTGTGCCAGAGCGGGACTTTCTCTTGGCGACATCGATCTGTTTGAAATTAACGAGGCTTTTGCCTCGGTGCCTTTGCTGGCCATCAAAAATCTGAATATCCCGATTGAGAAGGTAAACGTCAATGGTGGCGCATGTTCAATCGGCCATCCTCTGGGTGCCAGTGGAGCCCGTCTGGCAGCGACAATCATTCGCGAACTGCATCGTCGCCAACTGCGTTACGGCCTGGCTACCCTCTGTATCGGCGGCGGTGAAGCGGTAGCGGTAATTTTTGAAAGGGTATAGGGGGAATAAATGATCACGTCAATTGGAGTTCTCGGTGCAGGACAGATGGGCAACGGCATCGCTCATGTTTTTGCCCAGCAGGGCTATCAGGTAGTACTGTTTGATATTGCCCAGAATCAGTTGGACAGGGCGCTTGTAACGATACAACAGAATCTGGAACGGCAGGTAAAAAAAGGTGCATTACCGGAATCGCTGGTTGGTGAAACGCTTGGTCGGATAACGGTCACCCAGGACATGAACGGCCTGGCGAATGTCGATTTTGCCGTAGAGGCGGTGACCGAGCATGAGCCGCTCAAGCTGGAAATTTTCCGGAAACTCGACGGGATCGTAAAAGCGGGGTCAATCCTTGCCTCGAACACATCATCCATTCCGATTACTAAAATTGCCTCCGTTACCGGTCGACCCGACAAGGTCATCGGCATGCATTTTATGAATCCGGTGCCGGTAATGAAGCTGGTTGAGATCATCAGGGGCCATGCCACCAGTGATGAAACGTTCGCTTTGACCTCAGAACTTGTTGCGAAACTCGAAAAAGAGATGGCTGTGTCGCAGGATTACCCCGGCTTCATCGTAAACCGCATCCTGATTCCGATGATCAACGAGGCGGCGTTTGCCCTCTACGAAGGGATCGCAAGCGCCGAAGATATCGATAAAGGCATGAAACTCGGCACTAATCAGCCGATGGGGCCGTTGACACTGGCCGACTTTATCGGCCTCGATACGGTGCTGGCGATCGCCAATGTCCTCTATGAAGGTTTCAAGGATCCGAAATATCGTCCCTGCCCGTTACTCGTTAAAATGGTAAATGCCGGATATATGGGGCGTAAATCGGGAAGAGGCTTTTATACGTACTGAAATCTAAAAGCAAATCCCCCTCAATCCCCCTTTAAAAAGGGGGAGGTTTTAAGTCCCCCACTTTTTAAAGGTACCCTCAGGATTTTACCCATACAGGAGAATAAACATGGAATTCAAAAATCTGCTTATTGAAACGACGGACGGCATTACGACCCTGACGATTAATCGTCCGCAGGTGCTGAACTCACTTACCAGTGAGGTTGTGCAAGAACTCGAATGTGCTCTGTATGGACTTGATCTTGATGGCACGGTCAAGGCGGTGGTTTTGACCGGTGCGGGCGAAAAAGCTTTTGTTGCCGGGGCTGATATCAAGGAGATGTCTGAAATATCAGCGTTCCAAGCGCATGACTTTGCCATGCGGGGACAGCGCCTGATGTTGCTGATGCGCAAGATGCGTAAGCCGGTCATCGCAGCTGTCAACGGTTTTGCGCTTGGGGGTGGTTTGGAATTGGCACTGGCCTGCGATTTTATCTATGCTTCCGAAAAAGCCAAATTCGGTTTTCCTGAAGTTGGCCTCGGCATTATTCCCGGTTTCGGCGGCACTCAGAACCTGCCTCGCCTGATCGGTCCCGGCAGAGCCAATGAGCTGATTTTTTCCGGGCGCATTATCACTGCTGCAAAAGCACTGGACTGGGGTATCGTCAATGAAGTATTCGCACCGGAAGAACTGCTGCCGAAGGCGCTTGCCACTGCGCGGGAAATTACCGGCAAAAGCCCTCTCGGCGTGGCGTATGCCAAAGATGCCATTGTTAACGGCATGAATATGACAAAGGAGGATGGCTTCCGCTATGAGGCCTCCCTGTTTGGCGTACTGTTTGCCACAGCTGATCAACGCGAGGGGATGGGAGCTTTTATCGAAAAACGTCCAGCGGAATTCAAAGGGAAATAAATACCACTATAGAAGGAGCCGGCAATGAATTTCGAACTGAGCCAGGACCACAAAGTATTGCAGTCTGCGGTACGCGACTTCGTCGAGAAAGAAATCAAGCCGATCGCGATGAAAATCGACGAAGATCACGCGATTCCTGATGCCCTTGTTGCCAAGATGGGGGCAATGGGTTTTCTCGGCAGTTACCTCCCGGAGGAGTATGGCGGAGCCGGGCTTGATATGCTCTCGTACGCCATCGTCGTCGAAGAGGTCTCAAAAGCGTGCGGCTCCAGCGGCGTGCTGATATCGGCACACACTTCGCTCTGCTCCGGTCCGATCTATACCTTCGGCACCGAGGAACAGAAGAAAAAATGGTTGCCGGCACTCAACACAGGAGAGAAAATCGGCTGTTTCCTCCTGACCGAGCCAAATGCCGGCAGTGACGCCGGCGGTACCGCCACCACCTACACCCGTGACGGAGACCACTTCGTCATCAACGGCAGTAAAACCTTCATCACCAACGGCGGCTACCTTGGCACCGGTGTGCTGCTCGCCTCCTTTGACCGGAGCAAGAAACATAAAGGGATCAGCGCCTTCATCGTTGATCTGCAATCCCCCGGCGTCACCATCCTCAAAAACGAAAACAAGATGGGTATTCGCGGCAGCTACACCACCGCCTTCGCCTTTGATAACCTGCGCGTGCCGGTGGAAAACCTGCTCGGCCAGGAGGGGAAAGGCTTTAACGTCGCCATGGATACCTTGAACGGCGGCCGTATCGGCATCGCCTCACAGGCGCTCGGCATTGCTGAAGGCGCCTTTGAACGGGCACTCGCCTATTCCAAGGAACGCAAGCAGTTTGACCAGGCCATCTGTGAGTTTCAGGCCATCCAGTTCAAACTTGCCGATATGTGGACCAGCATCGAAACGAGCAAGCTCCTCACCTACCGCGCCGCCTGCCTCAAAGATGCCAAAAAGAGCTACACCATGGAGTCTGCCATGTGCAAAATGCACGCATCCGAAACCGCGACCTTCGTCACCAAGGAAGCGATGCAGATCCATGGCGGCTATGGTTATATCGCCGATTATGAAGTCGAGCGGATGTACCGCGATGCCAAGATCACCGAGATCTATGAAGGAACCAACGAAGTGCAGCGGGTGGTAATATCAAAACTGTTGCTTTCGTAGTGCCGCACGTCATTTAATGCTTGATATGCACGTTTCGTAAAATTATAACCGCCGCTGTAGATTTCAATTGTGGAGAGGTGTCGCTGTGGAAGTTACTCGTCAAATATATTGGAACATCGGCCACGGAGTTGTCATCCCGATGTATATTCTGGCCTTTGCCGCCTTCGGTGTCATGGGTTGGGGCTTCTGGCAGCGTCTGCCGATCTGGCGTCAGGGTAAAGCATTGAACCGATTTGACCGCTACGACGAACGGGTCAAGCGGATGCTGTCGGAAGTGTTCAGCCAGTCTAAAATATTCCGGGTCACCGAGGGCGGCATCTTCCACTCCATCTTTTTCTGGAGCTTTCTTGTTCTCTTTGTCGGAACCATGTTGGTCATGGTCCAGGCCGACTTTCTGACCCCGGTGTTACAGGTAAACCTCCTCTCCGGAGAATTTTACAAAGGATTCTCCCTGACCCTTGATATTGCCGGCATCCTCGCAATTGTTATGCTTGCCGGGCTCTTCATCCGGCGGTTTATCATCAAGCCGAAAGGTCTGGAAATCGTCCGTGATGACTACATCGTCCTGCAGCTGCTTTTCGCCATCCTGATCACCGGTTTCCTGATTGAAGGGGCCCGCATGGCCGCCACTGAGATGCAGCAGAACCGCGCTCTGGCGGCTTTTTCACCCGGCGGTCTGCTCGCAGGGCAGCTTTTTGCCACTATGCCAGTCGGTTCCCAGCTTGTTGCTCATAGAATCCTCTGGTGGCTCCACTTTGCCCTGGTGCTCGGCTTTTTCTGCGCCATCCCCTACACCAAACTGCGTCATATCCTTACCACCAGTGCCAACGCCTTCCTCGCGCCGTTTGAGCCGAAAGGTGCCATCGCCACCATCAACATGGAAGATGACACTGTTGAACAGTTCGGTGCCGCAGCCATAACCGACCTGACCTGGAAAGACCTCTTCGATGCCGACGCCTGTACCTCCTGCAAACGCTGTCAGGACCGCTGTCCGGCGTACGCAACCGACAAGCCGCTGTCACCGATGAAAATCGTCAAGCAGATCGGCGAACTGGCCGAAGGGAACCCGACCGGCAACCTCATTGAAACCGTGAGCCAGGACGCCCTCTGGTCCTGCACCACCTGCCGTGCCTGTCAGGATGTCTGTCCGGCCAACATCGAACACGTCAATAAAATCCTTGAGATGCGCCGTAACCTCACCCTCATGGAGGGCGCCTTTCCCGGTGATGAAGTAAAAACTGCGGTCAACAACATCGAAGTCAACGGCAATCCGTTCGGACTCGCCTATGCCGCACGCGGTGACTGGGCAGAGGGGCTTGAGCTCACAACCATGGAACAGGACAGCGATGTTGACGTTCTCTATTTTGTCGGCTGCTACGCCTCATTCGACCGCCGCAACCAGTCGGTAGCCCGGAACTTCATCACCATCTGCAATGCTGCCGGCATCAAAGTCGGCATCCTCGGCAAAGAAGAAAAGTGCTGCGGCGAACCGGTCAGGAAGCTGGGCAACGAATATCTCTACCAGATGACCGCCGCTGAAAACATTGAACTGATCAAAGCCTACAACGTCAAAAAAATAGTCACCACCTGCCCGCACTGCTTCAACACGCTGGCCCGTGATTACAAGGACCTTGGACTGGATGTACCGGTCGAACACTACAGCACCTACATCAACACCCTGCTGGAAAGTGACCGGCTCAAGCTGACAAAGTCGAAATTCGACTTCACCTATCACGACTCCTGTTATCTCGGTCGCTACATGGATATCATTGATCAGCCACGAGCTATTCTCAACCAGGCAGGCGGGTCAATCAGCGAAATGGACAAAAACGGCTACGACAGCTTCTGCTGCAGCGCCGGTGGCGGTCGTATAATTGCCGAAGAAAAGCTTGGCAGCAAAATCAGCGAAGTCAGGGTCAAGATGGCCACGGACACCGGTGCGCCGCTGCTCGTCTCCAACTGCCCCTTCTGTCTCACGATGTTCGAAGACGGCATCAAAACCGGTGGTGCGGAAGGACAACTGCAGGTTAGAGATCTGGCGGAAATAGTCGCTGAACGTATAACGGCATAATTACATTTACTCAGCTATGTCCGGTTAGATACTTGCAAGCGATGGCAAGTATGATTTTAGCCCCCCTCCTGTATTTAAGGAGGGGTTGGGGGTGGTCAGGTTTTGGCTTTTGACTTCGTTTTTATTCTTAAGATTGATCAGAATCAAAGGCAACCACCCCTAACCCCTCCTTGAAAGGAAGGAGGGGGACAAAAAGCAAAAAGCTAACCGGACAACGCTGACATTTACTGGAGGTACTACTCATGAAACTGCTTGTCTGCATCAAACAGGTCCCGGACCTCGAATCGCGCTTCAAAGCCAACGCCGAAGGGGTCTGGTACAACGAAACCGACCTTGCCTTCCGCATGAACGAATATGACGAATACGCGGTGGAGCAGGCCGTACAGCTGCGCGAGAAACTGGGTGACGGCTGCGAACTGACCGTACTTTCCATCGGCCCCGACCGCGTCGTCGAAGCGATCAAAAAAGCCCTCGCCATGG
>DUZS01000002.1 GCA_013349405.1 Desulfuromonadales bacterium
TACCGCACGCAGCGGGTTGCCAAAGATGGCGTGGTTGTGGAGGTGTGGCTGACCGCGACCGCGCTGTTGAATGAAGCGGGAGACGTGTATGCGGTGGCGACATCGGAGCGGACCAGCGGGATAGAGTAAAAATAGTGTCTGAACCACGATTTTCAGGATTAAAGGATTGACCTGATTTTAATCGTGGTAATCCGATAATCCGATGAATCACGGTTCAGACAAGGGAGAGACAACTAATGACAACCACACCACCAGAATCAGCCCAGGAACTGCGACGAAGTGCGGAGAAAAAAACTCGTCTTGATGATCTGAAAATTTTAGAAGAGCAATATCCCGAAAATTCGCCGCAAATCATTCACGAACTGTTAGTGCATCAGATCGAATTAGAGATGCAGAACGAGGAATTGCGTCTCGCGCAGCAAGAGCTGATCTCCGCAAAAGCCCGCTACTTTGACCTGTATAATCTGGCACCGATCGGCTATCTGACGGTAACTGAGGGAGGTATTATCCAGGACGCCAACCTTACTGCAGCCACTATGCTGGGGGTGGGCCGAGGTATTCTACTCCAGAAAGTGCTGTCGAAATTCATCCATCCCGAAGATGCGGGCAACTATTACCTGCGTTGCAAGCAGCTTATTAAAACACGAGAGTTACAGGCCTGGGATATCCGGCTGATGCGGGCCGGCGGCTCGATATTCTGGGCACATATGAAGTGTACCGCGTCGGATGACAGAGACGACTTCTGGATAATCTTTACTGACATAACTGAACGCAAGCAGGCCGAAGAAGCGTTGCATCAGGCAAGTACCTATAACAGGCGCCTGATTGAAGCCGCTTTAGATCCTTTAGTGACCATTGGCCCGGATGGCAGGATCACTGATACGAACCAGGCCACGATGGCGATTACCGGTGCCTCGCGCGAGGAACTCGTCGGCAGTATATTTTCCGACTATTTCAGTGATCCGGATACAGCAACAGCAGGGTATCGGAAGGTTTTTCTGGAAGGGACCGTACGGGACTATCCGCTGGAGGTTGCCCACCGGGACGGCCGGTTGATACCGGTGCATTACAATGCCACCCAGTTCCGGGATTCAGATGGCAACGTCGCCGGTGTTTTTGCCGCAGCCCGCGACATATCCGCGCAGATACGGTATGAGGAGGCGCTGCGAGAGAGTGAAGAGGCTTACCGAACCGTGGCTGATTTTACCTGCGATTGGGAATACTGGATAACACCGGACGGCAGCATGCGCTATACATCTCCATCGTGCCAGCTTCATACCGGATATAGAGCTGATGAATTCAGGAAAGAACCGGAACTGATGGGTAAAATCACTCATCCCGATGACCGGGAACTGTTTGACTGCCACCTGCCTCCTGACCAGAGCGGATTAGTAGAAGGTGTTCGTAAGCACGAAAACGACTTCCGGATTATTACCCGCAGCGGCGAAGTCCGCTGGTTTGCACATGTCTGTCAGCCGGTTTATAGCAGCAAGGGAAAATATCTGGGGCAACGTGCCAGTAACAGGGATATAACTGGTCGCAAGCAGTTGGAAGCGGCTTTGTGTACCAGCGAGGAAAAGTACCGTCACCTTATCAGCGTACTGCCAGACATAGTCTATTCTTTTGACCTGAAGCGGGGCGGAGCATATTACTCACCGGCAGTGGAGTCGGTGCTGGGCTATTCGTCAGAATACCTGATGGAACACCCTATGTGCTGGCATGATTCAATTCACCCGGATGACTTGCAAAAAGTAGAATCAGCCATTGAAAACTTCAAAGCAGGAGTGCCTTTTAATCTGGAATACCGTTTTCACCACGCTGATGGTCGCTGGATATGGCTTAACGATCGCTCAACTGATTTGAGTAAAACAGAGGTTAAGGCGACCAGAATCGAAGGAATTGCCACGGAAGTAACTATTCGCAAGCAGATGGAAGAGAAACTGCAACTGGCCAAACTTCAGGCCGAATCCGCCAACCGTGCCAAGAGCGAGTTTCTGTCCAACATGAGTCATGAAATCCGCACCCCGATGAACGGCCTGCTCGGCATGACCCAGCTTCTGGGTATGACGGAGCTTTCGGAGGAACAGCAGGAGTATGTGGTTGCCCTCAAACTGTCCGGCAACAACCTGGTGTCGCTGGTCAACGACATACTTGATCTCTCAAAAATTGAAGCGGGAAAGATAACGATAGAAACGGCTGAATTCAGTCTGCGGCATGCCTTAGATGAAGTATATCTTATGCAAAAGTCCGCCATATTCGCCAGGAAGCTCGCCTTTAATATCACTATTGATGAGGAAATACCCCGCGTGATACTGGGCGATCAACTGCGGGTCAAGCAGATCATCCACAATCTGCTTGGCAATGCTGCGAAGTTCACTAAACAGGGGAGCATTACTATTGCTGCAGAGGTGCGTGAGTGGCATTATGGCAGTTGTATCATTCAGATCTCGGTTACCGATACCGGAATTGGTATTTCGCCTGAGGCCCTCGAAAAAATCTTTAACCCGTTTGTTCAGGAAGATGGCTCAACGACCCGCCAGTTTGGCGGCACCGGGCTCGGCCTGACTATCAGCCGCCGCCTGGCAGAACTTATGGGTGGCGATATCTCTGTGGAAAGTACCCATGGTGCCGGCAGCAGCTTCATACTGAAACTTCCGTTCACAATCCCGACCATACAAAATACAACTGGCATTATAGAATTTCCAACCGTACCAGTCTGGGATGGCCCTTCCTTGCGGATCTTGTTAGTGGAAGATCACCCGGTCAATCTGTTATTTGGAACAGTGCTGCTTGGCAAAAAGCATGGCCATGAAGTTGTAACGGCTGAGAATGGTAGAGAGAGTCTGGAAGCACTTGATAAAGGAGAATTCGATCTGGTCCTCATGGATATTGATATGCCGGTCATGAACGGTGAAGAGGCACTTCGGGAAATCCGCGCAAAAGAAGAGGGTACCTGTTCCCACCAAAAGGTAATTGCTCTTACCGCCTATGCGTTGCGCGATGAAAAGGAACGCTTTCTAAGTGAGGGATTTGACGGATATCTGTCAAAACCGCTGGAACAGAAGGAGTTGGTTGCTGAAATGAAAAGGGTTATGAATTTAGCTTGAATGTAGCCATGAGGAGAACTGTGATGCATGATAAACCCCGTATATTGATCGTAGATGACGATCCGATTAATGTTCGTTTGCTGACGAAGGCACTGCAGAGAACATACGATATTTGCACAGCAACCAATGGTTTTGATGCGATCAGTCAGGTTAAAGAGACCTCTCCTGATTTGCTTATTCTGGATGTGATGATGCCGGACTTGAGTGGCTTCGATGTCTGTAAAATCATCAAGGCAGAAGAAGCGTATGCCGATATCCCGATTCTTTTTCTGACTGCAAAGGATACCATAGAAGCTGAAATAATCGGTCTGGATCTGGGTGGTATCGATTATCTTAAAAAACCGGTGAACCTGGATCTACTCGAACTCCGGGTACGTAACCATATTGAATTGAAACGGCGAAATGATCTTATAAGAGAGCAGAGAGATCAGCTTGAAGCTGCACTTGCCCGGGTCAAACAGCTGGAAGGAATCATTCCGATCTGCTCCTACTGCAAAAAGATCAGGGATGACCAGCAAACCTGGCATCAGTTGGAGACATACATCAGCGACCATTCAGAAGCTCTATTCAGTCACGGCATGTGTCCAGCCTGTGCTAAAGAACAGATGGAAATCATACGGAACCTGAAATTGTAACAGACAATACATCCTTATTTCTTTAATAACAGTTAGTTATGGCCGAAACTTGACCCATCGCGGTTTTAGTCAAACTTACCCACATTTCGCACTGCCAATTTTACCACATCCCAAACGGAAGCCGACGGTTTCCCAAGGACCCCCTTCAATACCCGTTTTATGGCTCTACTGATGTGTTCCTCGGGGCGATCGCCAATAATCACTAAATCAATGTGATTGTTTCAACAACTCGCTCAATACCGCCAACTTCATTCGCGTAACGGATAAGATCAAAGACAGTTGATTCTGGTGTGCTCACCAAAAGAGGGGCGTAGGCACCTGGAAGCTCTTGCGAAATAGTCCTGTTGGTATTGGCCTTAGTAAAGAAGCGCAACCTGATCCTACCTACTATTATTTCACGCCGAGGGACATTGGTGATGACCTGTGTTTCTTGAATTGCCTGATGAGAGGAACCGTACAACCCGGCTGCAGACTGTAATGCAACGTAGTAAGGGCGGCCAAGCCACCTGAAATAATCGTCAAGCCACCACTCTATGGGTGGCACACCAACAGTCCGGTGTTCAGGTTGCACAATGAGAAAATATTGCTGCCTGGGGGAAACCCTGCGTATCAATCCCCCTAAATGGGCAAGCTGCTGTTTTGCTGCACTTACCGAAAGTCCCGTTTGATTGGTAAGTTCGTCCATCGAAAAAGAAACAATCCCTTTTACAAGCATCTCCTCGATGAACGCCTCAGCGACCCCCGGTAAATGTTTAACATGGTTATAAATCATTTGCGCATTGCATCTAAAATAGATTCAATATGCAAATATATTATTTGTAGTTCTGGATGATTTAATGATTCCGCAGGTTCCCAAAATATTCATTAGCAAATGCGCTAAGTCCTATTGTATAAAAACTTTTTTAGAAAACAACACCTTTGTGAACCGGCTCGCCATTGATCTCATGTTTTTTCGATAAAACGATAAATTTTAGATGACAGTGGGTTTCCCAGGGAGTGTAGACATCTTGTCCACGTTCGTGCGGATTTATGCACGAATATGTTTTGACTTCAAAAAGACCGTTGGCCATGCACCACAATCGCTACCCATCCTTGATCCGGGTTCCCTTCCTGACAATCGTGACAGCAAAAGGGGATTCCTCCTTCCGCCATGCATAGAGACATTAGTTGCAGCAGCAACATCCGTCGCACCAACAATAACCCATTTATTTCAACCCGTTACCGCCGAACTACTGCTTCTTGTCAATAAACATCGCTTCACCTCGTGCTGATTCCTCCCCCGCGCTATTTTCGTAACTACCAGTAATTTAAAGATATTAGTGTGAATTTACCGTTGGCATACTAATTGATGTACAAGTATGGGGGGAGTAAATAATGACCAGTTATCTACACATAGTATGTCTGCCGTATCATCTGCTTGTTGATGCACGGCATGTGCAGGAAGTGCTTGAGCTTGAGGCCGCAGACGCCCGGAACATTCACGGCTGTCGGTTATGGCGCGACAACTCTGTAAGAGTTCTGGATTTAAGAGTCATGCTGGGAGAAACAGCGCCGCCACGGCCGCAGGGAGGAATGGTTTATGCGGAAGGTGAAGCCGATGGCATCATGTTTCTGTGCGACAAGGTGCTTGGTCTGGTTCAGGCAGATGAAGCGGCCTTTAAAAAACTTGCGCACTCAATCGGACAGATGGTGCATCTTATTGACGCTGTTTTGCCGGATGCCGCCACCGGTCAACTGCTGTACCACCTGAGACTGGGTGTCATTTAGTGACGTACCAGGTACATCATGCGAAAACCATGCGGCAGGTCTGGAGGCCTTTCAAAAGCATACACCGGATATTGTGGTAACCGATATTCTTATGCCGAAGATGGATGGCTTAACCTTGGCTCAAGAAATTCTGCGCATAATGCCGTCAGTACCAATCATTGTTGTAGCCGTTTTCGAGCAGACCGACTATTTGCTACAGGCAATTAATATGGGAATTGAAAAATATGTTACCAAGCCGGTCAACAGTTACCAGTTACATGAGAGTCTTCTTAATTGTGCGCACCACCTGAGAACCGAGCAGTTAATGAAACTTCGAGTGCTGCGGAGAGAGTCGACGGTACACTTCAAAGACAGTCTGACCAAGAATGCTCCGGGAAACAATTATGCGTAAAATATTTTTTGCTGAAGAAACCAGATTCACATTATTCTTTTGCCTGAGTATGCTGGTATTAGTGCTCGTTATGGCAGTAGTAAGTTATTTTTTGCGCGAAAGTCCAACCGATGACAGCGTGGACAATAATCAGAATACTGTCGTTATTTCGCACGCGAAACAGGAGCAGGCTCTGCAGAAGAAAACGCGACAGTCTGTCGTTAGCTCGGTCAGAGAAGCGATAAAAAAAGGCAAATCGTTAACTCCATATCTGCAGCTTACTAATGTGGACAAAGATTCACCTGAATATAAAGAGATAAAGAAAATGCTTGATGATGAAACAAAAAGACGTAAAGCGGGAGGTGTGCGCAAAGAACCTACTGATTCAAATAAAATAATACGCTATTTTGACGAATCGACACCACGGGACAGGGCATCAGATGCTGCATATATTTATTTTGTTGATGTCTCCGGTATTCTTATTCCACATTTCTGTGTACAAATGGTATTAAAGCAGCACCTGCAGATGAAGGAATTCACTATAAGCGCAGATTCAGCAACGATGAACTTCACTGTGCCTTCCTATCAATCCGAGAACATCGGCAAGGGTGTCGCGGAATGGTACGATGCTCCCCTTGATCAAGGCACGTATAGAGCTGTTGAGGCGATAATGAAAGCCAGGAAGACCGTTCTGAGCATCACTGGCACGAAAGGCACAGTGTCCCGTGATCTGGCTGAAGATGAAATAAAGGCATTTCGCCGCATACTGGATGGGTACGCTGCTCTCGGAGGCAGTCTGAGCCATCTGCAAAGTAATAAGCTGTCTGAGAGAAAATAACTACTCCGGGAAGAGAGACCGATGGCACGCATACTGGTAATTGATGATGAGCCGCACATTCGCATTCTTGTAGAATCATTCCTCTTGCTGGACGGACACGAAGTAGATCTGGCGGTACACCTATATCAGTCATGTTTCTGAAGCTGTTTAGGCTATCGTCCGGACGAAGTGGCCGGCCGTATGCACTTCTACGATCTGCATCCCGAAGCCGGACGGGAAGCGTTCAAGGAAGCCGCCCTGGCAATGTTTATCCGCAAGGAGCCGTTTCCCAATTTTGAAAACCGCGCTGAGAGAAAAGACGGGGGGCAGATATGGCTCTGCACCTTCGGCAGCCCCATTTTGAGCGCTGACGGAACACTACTCGGGTACCGTGGCAGTGACACCGATATCACCGACAAGAAAAGTGTCATGGAGCAGTTGATTCATGCTCAAAAGATGGAATCAATCGGTGAACTTGCCGGAGGGCTGGCTCATGATCTGAACAACATTCTGAGTGTCGTTAATGGCTACGTAACTCTGGCGCAGCAGGGAATGGACAGGGAGCAAAAGCAATTTTCCTACCTTGATGAAGTCATCCGGGCATCCTCGCGCGCCGCCTCGCTCACCCGCAGTCTGCTGGTGTACAGCCGCAAACAGCAGATGAATCAGCAGCAGCAAAACCTGAATGCCTTAATTACGACCGTTGGCTCATTCATTGAGCGGATAATCCATGACAATATTTTGTTTACCCTTTCTCTTTGTGATGGCCCACTTGTTGTGAACGTTGATAAGGTACAGATAGAACAGGTGCTGCTGAATCTTGCCACCAACGCCCGTGATGCAATGGCGGATGGCGGAGCATTTACCATTGCCACAGCTGCCGGAAGCATGGATACACGGTTCGTTGCCAGCCACGGCTATGGAACGGTTGGCCGTTACGCCATTATAACGGTGACCGACAGCGGCCACGGCATGGATGAACAGACAAAACAGAAGGTGTTTAATCCGTTCTATACCACCAAAGAGGTCGGCAAGGGGACCGGTCTCGGTTTGTCGATGGTGATGGGTATCATCAAACAGCATGGCGGTTTTATCGACCTGCAGAGTGAACCGGGCACGGGGAGCGTCTTTAAGCTCTATCTGCCGCTGGCGGATGCCGGAGAGATTGAAGCAGAGGACATTACGGAGCAAAACACCCAGACTGGGAAGGCTAAAGGGACCATTCTGGTTGCAGAAGATGATGATGATACCCGTGTTGCCGTGGAGGAATTTCTGACCAGAGCCGGTTACACGGTTATTACCGCCGAAGATGGCCAGGATGCCGTGGACAGGTTTGCCGCCCGATACAACGAAATTGAGCTGGTGATTACTGACATCGTCATGCCCAAAAAAAGCGGAAAAGCTGCAAGCGAAGAAATGAGAGCGATGTCAGACAGCGTGAAATTCATCTTTGTCAGCGGCCATGCCAGCGATATTATCGAGCGTGAAGGAGTGCTTGGCGCTGATGTTGAAATAATTACAAAGCCGATCCTGCCGTATGAGCTGTTGCGGAAAATTCAGGAGCTCATACCGTCGTCAAAAAAAGGATCACATTCATGAACAATGCCTCGCCGGAACGGGACTATCTGAAAAGTCTCACCCTGTTATACGTTGAAGATGAAGAACTTACCCGCGAAATATTCAGCGAATTCCTGACGCGTCTCGTCGGAGTGCTGATCACCGCTAAAAACGGCGCTGAGGGACTGGATGCCTATCGGGAGCATTGTCCGGATATAGTCATTACCGACATCCAGATGCCGGTAATGGATGGCATGACCATGATGCAGGAAATCCGCACCCTTGATACATTCAAGTCGGTGCCAATCTTTATTATGACCGCCTTTGATCAGGTTGATTACCTGAAACGCTCCATCCCGCTTGGTGTCTGCGAATACGTATTCAAGCCACTTGACCCAGATAAATTTACCGAATCACTGCTGAGCTGTTCCCGCCGCCTGCTTGAAGAGAAAAAACTGCGACAGGCCCAGGATGAGGTTGTGATGTCGCGCGACATTTATGCCGATCTTTTTCAATTCGCGCCGATTGCCTATTTTGCCTTTGATTTCCAGGGGGTGATACGGGAGGCAAATCATAGCGGCAGACATCTGCTCGGCATAGAGCACCACCTGCTGGCAGGGAAGCCCTTTAGCAGTTTTGCCGTTAATGACGAGGGTAAAGAGGTTATTGCCCAGCACTTCGAAAGTGTACTGCGCAGAGAGGGGATGCAGAAATGTGACATCAGGCTCACCGGTTCTGACGGGACAGTGGTTTTTGGACAACTTCAGAGCGTCGTGGTGGGCTCAGGGAAAAAAGAGGATATGTGTATTCTTTCTTCTGTTGTTGATGGTACGGCTGGCGAACTAATGAAAAAAGAGATCCAGGGCGCCCTGGAATATGCCGAAAATATCGTTGAAACCGTTCGTGAGCCTCTTGTGGTGCTGAATTCAGATTTGAAGATCCTGACCGCAAACCACAGTTTTTACGACACCTTCAAAGTTACTCCCGAAGATACCATCGGCAACTTCATCTACGACGTTGGCAACCGGCAGTGGGACATCCCCAAGCTGCGGGTACTTGTTGAGGAAATCCTCCCGCTGCAAACGGTGATCAACGGCTATGAAGTCGAGCATGATTTCCCCGGTATCGGCCACAAGATAATTCTCCTCAATGCCCGGCAGATTTTCCGGGAAAAAATCGGTTCACACCTCATCTTATTGGCTATGGATGACATCACCGCGCGTAAACAGATAGAATCGGTGCTGCAGGAGAATCAGGAGCAGCTGCAGACTTTCAACGACCAGCTGGAAAACCGGATTGCGGAAGAAGTCGGCAAGAACAGAGAAAAAGATATCCTGCTGCTGCATCAGGACAAAATGTCCTCCATCGGGCAGCTTGCCGCCGGTGTTGCGCATGAGATAAACAATCCGATGGCGTTTATCGCCAGTAACCTTGTTACGCTCAAGAGCTATGTAGAATCTCTGAGCCAGTTCCACCAGCTTTTTCAGGGCCTGCTCGAAAAGAACGGCACTGTTCAAGAGCTCCTCGTACTGGAGGAAGCGACCAGGAAGCTGGACATTGCGTTCATCCTTGAGGATATCTCCCCGTTGATTGCGGAGTCATCCGAAGGAGCCACCAGAGTCAAGCAGATAGTTCATGATCTGAAGGGTTTTGCCCGGACTGATGAAAGCAGTTTCGAGCTGGCGGATCTGAATGATTGTGTCCGGAGCACCGTTAACATTGTGCGTAACGAAATAAAGTATGTTGCCGAACTCGACCTGCAGCTGGGTGACATTCCGCAGATCAGCTGTTCCAGCAATCAGTTGAGTCAGGTCATCATCAATCTGCTGGTAAATGCCGCCCACTCCATCGACAGCCACGGTTCCATCACCGTTACCACGCGTCAGGTCGATGATACGGTGGTACTGAGCGTCCGGGATACCGGAAAAGGGATGACGGAAGAGGTCAGAAAACGGGTCTTCGAACCATTTTACACGACCAAAGAGGTTGGCAAAGGGACCGGTCTGGGCCTCAGTATCAGCTACAGCATCATCAAGAAACATGGTGGAGAAATTTTGGTGGAAAGTGAACCGGGCAAAGGAACTATCTTCTCCGTTACACTGCCTATCCATGAGCGTCAGGAGAATCCGGCATGAGTACTAAAAACGAAGCGATCGACGTGATGTCGCAGTATACCGTTGTCATGGTTGATGACGAGCAGAATATCCTGCAGTCATTGAAACGCTGCTTCCGCCGTGAGCAGTATACGGTTGTCTGCGCCGGGTCGGGTGCCGAAGGGCTGAAGCTGATTGCAGCAACAGCTGACATAGCGGTTATAATTTCTGACCAGCGGATGCCGGAGATGAACGGCAGCGAGTTTTTGACCCGCAGCAGAGAGCTTGCTCCTGACGCGATCAGGATGCTGCTGACCGGTTATTCCGATATGGAGACGACTGTTGCCGCCATGAATGAGGGGGGAGCGACACACTACATCGGCAAACCGTGGGAAGATTCGGCGCTGCTGCAAACGGTGCGGGACGGCGTAAGTCACTACCATCTGACGATGGAAAACCGCCGTCAACAGGAGATTATCAACCGGCAGAATGAAGAATTACTGAGTTGGAATCAGAACCTGAAGAGCCGCGTGTTGGCGCAGACAGTCCAAATCAGGACACAGATTGATGAATTAAGGGCACTGAATCTGAGCCAGCAAAATAACTTTCATGGCATGATCGAATCACTGGCGGCACTGGTTGAATTGCGAGTTCCGAAATCACGACATCACTTTGCAGCCACAGCAGCGTTGTCGGTCGCCATGGCACATTCACTCGGCCTGCCCGACCATGAAATCGAAACCATCAGGACCGCTGCACTGCTTCACGATATCGGGAAGAATGCCATGTCGGACCACGCTCTCGCCAGAGATGACGACTCTTTTATTGATGATGAACTGCTCAAATACCGCACGCATCCGGTGCTGGGCCAGACCGCGATTGACTCGATTGCGGACATGAGACCGGCCGGCGTACTGATTCGGCATCACCATGAGCGCTATGACGGCAGTGGTTTCCCCGATGGACTCTCAGGTGATGCCATCCCGATCGGTTCTGCCATTATCGCCCTGGCGGATCTCTGTGACCGGGAGATGTCCCGCCAGAGCGGCAGGAACGCCGTGGATCTTGCTCTGGAAACGATTGGGCAGCAGGCCGGAAAAGCTTTTTTACCACTGTTACTTCCCCATCTGACCGCACCGGCACATGAACTGTTTGACCACCGCTTTGCACTGCATGATGAACTGCATGAACGTGAAGTGGCAGCAATAAAACTATCGGCCGGCATGATGCTGACCAGAGATCTCTTCAGCCGTTCCGGGCTGCTGCTGCTACAGGCATGGACCGAACTTGATGAAGCCAAGATTTTCGCACTGCAGCGGATTTTTACCATTGAGCCGAAGGCTGACGGCATTTATGTCGCCATGCATACGAAACCGGCGAACGCATAACCAAAAGCGGGAAAACAAGGCAAAAATGCGGCATGGAAGGTCACCAGTGGCACGTTCAAGAGGCTCATCAAGGCCGGCCTCAACTCCCTCAGGAGACCTCCCCCGAAAATAACCACGCTGCTGTTTAAGCCGTTCCTACATAATTTATCGCCGCTCACGTTGTACGCAACCCACCAACTTCCTTTTCCTCCCTTTCCCCCGCAATCCGGAAGAGTTCAGACCTCTGCTTTCGATAAAAAAGACAATAGTTGCAGCAGCAATAAACGTCGCACGCAAAATAGATTCATAATTCAAGCTTGTTAGCACTGATTTGCAGAGAACTGTCAACTAACGTCGTTTTTCACGCATATCCCCACCTGGTTCACAAATAAACATAACTAACTGAAATTAAACAATAATATTATTATTCATCGATTGGCACTCAATTTGTAAAACTACTACATCACCTAGCACGAAAAGGAGATCCTCAATGAAAATAAATAACAGGCGAGATCAGGATTATCTAAAAACCCTCACCGTGTTGTATGTCGAAGATGATGCCGATACCAGAGAGCAGTTCAGTGATTTTCTGCGCCGATCTGTCGGTACTTTGATAGCTGCAGAGAATGGTGTGGCAGGTCTGGAGGCCTTTAAAAAACATACACCGGATATCGTGGTAACCGACATTCTTATGCCGCAGATGGATGGCTTAACCATGGCGAGCGAAATTCTGGATATTAAACGGACAGTGCCGATCATTGTCGTAACCGCTTTTGAAGAGACCAACTATCTGATGCGGGCAATCAATATCGGTATTGAAAAATATGTCACCAAACCGGTCAACAGTTACCTGCTGTTCGAATGTCTGCTGGAGTGTGCACATCGCCTGAGAGCCGAGGAGCAGGTCAAACTTCAGCATCAGCAGGAGATTCGTGAAGAATGGTCGAAACATAACGAAATCATTGCCATACTGGCCGGCGGCATTGCTCACGACTATAACAACATGATGCAGGCGATCCTCGGCTATAGCGCGCTGGCCAAGATGCAAGTCGAGCCTGGTAGTGCGGCGAGTAATTACCTTGAAAAAGTTGAATATTGCGCCGAGGAAGTGAGTGGACTTGGCCGGCTTTTGAGATTGCTGGGCCACGATTTCTTTGGAGAAATGCAGCAGGGGATGATGATGCCGTGTGTCATCAATTCAATCAAGAGTGTGCTGACTGGCACCAGCATCTCTTTGAGCAGCGATTGTCCCGAGGATCTTCCACAAATAAAATTTGATGAACTGCAGATGACTTTCGTGTTTTCCGGCCTGGCAACCAATGCCGTTGCAGCGATGCCGACAGGCGGGTCGCTGCGGTTGACCGCGCAGGCGGTTGAAGTCTCCGAGCATGATTTTATGCTGATCAAGCCGGGTACATATATCCAGATTTCTTTGGCCGATAGCGGTACCGGTATACCCTCAGATGTCCTGCCGAAAATTTTTGCCCCGTATTTCAGCACCAAGCAGAAGTCATCCAAGAGAGGGACCGGATTAAGCCTGGCACTCTGCCGCGCCATCATAATGGAACATGGCGGCAGCATCGCTGCGGAATCGACACCCGGTGACGGCGCCACCTTCCATATCTGGCTGCCGACGGCCTGACAGGAGGCCACCGTGTCTGATAACAAAAATAAAATCCCGGCTCCTGCCATACCGACCATGAGCGGCGTTAAAGTCGAACAGGCCGGCTACACCCTGTATCTTCAGATACCTGACAATTACCTCGAATGCCGCTGCAGTTATCTCCCGCACGCGCAGGGTGCCATGCTGACCTCTGACGAACTGGCAGACACGCTGAAAAAGCACGGCGTGCTGGAGACAATCGATCAGCAGGCGTGTGAAGATTTTGTTGTCATGGCAGCAGCCGGGCGCCAGCAGCTTGATGTACTGCTTGCTTGTGGTACCCCGCCGGTGGTCGGCACAGATGAATATTTTCAATTAACGGCACCTTCTACTACGGTAATGCACAGCGATGATTACGATGGAGTCAGAGTTGATATGTATCATGTCACGACCTTTGTCAACGTGGTCACCGGTGACGAGATAGGGCGCATCATCCCGGTCGTACCGGGCATTCCGGGACGAAATATCAAAGGGGTGACGATTGTGTCGCAGCCATGCAAAGCGCTGAAATACAAGCTCGGCAAGAATATACATCTTGATGAGGATGGCGTGCTGAGTGCGACTGCCGTCGGCCGCTTCAGTCAGGTGGGGGGCGAGTTCTCCGTAGAGGAAGAATTTGTAGTCAAGGGGGATGTCGATTTCAACGTCGGCATCATTAATTTCAAAGGCTTTGTGGTAGTGCGTGGCGATGTTCTCGATCATTTTGACATTACGGCGACCAAGGGGTTGACCGTTTCCGGTAACATCGGCGTCTGCAGCATCGTCAGCGATGGTGATATCTCATTTTGCGGCATGGATGGCCAGGACCGGGGGAGCATCGTCTGCGGCGGTACGCTGCACGCTCACCATATTCACGCCACGGCCATTGAATGCAGCGGTGACGTTATTGTCGAAGTCGAAATTCATGATTGCAGCATCAAAACGCTCGGGCGGATTGTTGTCAACAAGGATTCCATCTCCGGCGGATCATGCATTGCCCAGGGTGGCATTGAGGCCAACAAGCTCGGTTCGCCGTCAGCTCGGCATACGAGTCTGCTCGTCGGCGTTGATTACCACTATGTCGAAGAGCTGAAACGGCTGCTGCTGGAGTTGACTGCAACTCAGGATGAGATCGGGGAAGCCGGTTCGCTGGAGGAAATCACTGAATTGCGCAAGCGAGCGGCCATTTTAAGCGAACGTATTGCAAACCTCCGCCATAAAACGGTTGCAGCAGCAAATGCCAAGATCAACGTAAAGAAAATGCTGCACGAAAATGTCCAGATGCTGCTTGGCGATGTGACTGAAACGGTTCAGGAGTTTCGAGATGGCCCGCTCACGATTGTCGAAAATACCAGTGATGGTGGTTTGCGCTTTATTCCAATGAGCAGCATGGATGTCAAGGCAACCGATATTGAACTGGCATGTATCCTGGAACAGAAAAATTCGAAAACGGAGTAACTCATGGCACACATACTGGTAATTGACGATCAGGAGCATATTCGCACTATCATGAAAGAATTTTTCACCATTGATCAGCATGAGGTGGATCTGGCCGAGAGTGGCACGGACGGCCTGAAACTGGTTGGACTCAATGTCTACGATCTGGTGATCACCGATGTCGTTATGCCGCACCATGACGGATTTGAAGTCATCCTGGCGCTCAAACGGCAGGTTCCCCCTGTCAAAGTCATAGCAATGACCGGCGGGGGTGCCATGCTTGATATTGGTGACGTTCTGGATGCGTCCTTGCTATTAGGAGCCGACAGAGTGGTATCAAAACCGCTTGATTTTGCAGAACTGCAGGCAGTGGTGAATGAGGTACTGGATATATGTTCAGTCAATATTCCGTAACGCCAAAACATGAACCTGGTCAGGACAACGACGAAATTATCAGTCTGTTGAGTGAGTATCAGGCGTTGCTCAGGCCGATAACTGTTCTGAACTATTATCGGGAATTGCCAATCACATCCGAGTCCTTGCTCAGCCGGTTTGACTACCATAAATTCGAGATTGCGGTTACAGGGATTCACGAACAGGTTATCCGGCACCAACTGCAGACGATACTCCGCCTTGAAGGATGTACCGTGCTGGCAGAGTGTTCTCCCGTTAAATCACAAAAGGACCGTCGCAGCATTTTCGGTTTTCGCTTTATCGAACTGCATGCAGCAAAACGTGAAGCGTTCCGGCTCAATATCGATGTTGAGTTGATTGTCGACTTCAGAAATCAGCAGGGCAAAATACCGGCCCGGATGATCGATATCTCCATGACAGGCTGCCGGATAAAGTTCGAATCAGGCACCGTGTCAATCGGGATGTTAGTGGTGCTGGAAATCCGGATCTTTGACCAGAGCAAAAGTAAGGAATTAACACGCAGTATTGCAGCCAGGGTTGTCAAAACATACGATGATACCATCAATTACTGCTGCCTTGAATTCATCGGTACCCCGAAAGAGCAGGATCTGCTGGCTCGCTACATTAACCAGCACCAGACGTCTCTCATCAGGGAATTCCGTGAAAAGAGAATACTACCGGCATAATTGGAAATTCTGGGCTGCGGATGATACCTGAGACACATTACACTGGATCAGAGTCTGACGGCGTTCCCCTGGCAGCTTTATTGCTTAAAAAAGATGATTGAACAAATTCATCGTGGTTGTGCATTCCCTTTTTAAGCGGTTTATGATAGGAGATACGCATGGGTGAAAAACTGATCTGCAATAATAAAAAAGCCTATCACGACTATTTTATCGAGGAGAAGCTTGAAGCGGGGCTGGTACTGCAGGGAACTGAAGTGAAGTCGCTGCGGGCCGGTAAAGCCAACCTGACTGATTCGTTTATGCTGGTGCGTGATGGTGAGGCGTATCTGCACAACCTCAATATCTCGCACTATGAATTTGGTAACCGTCAGAACCACCAACCGGATCGCAACCGCAAACTGCTGCTGCATCGCAGTCAGATCGACCGTCTCTACGGAAAAATCCGCGAGAAGGGTCTTTCGGTCGTGCCGCTCAGGCTTTATTTTAAAGATGGCCTGGTGAAGGTTGAGATCGGGCTTGCCAAAGGCAAGAAGCTGTATGACAAGCGTGAGGATTTGAAATCGAAGGACAGCCAGCGCGAGATGTCGCAGGCTCTGAAGGCAAGAAACAGGGATTAAATAAGAATTAGATTGCAGAGAGTCTGAATAGCGACTACAAGTTGTATGAGAATTACCAGTTCAAATATCTACACTGCTTTCAAAGGGGGACGTAAAGGTTTCGACGGGGAATTGAAAATCTGGGGAGCACCGGGTCGGGGCAGGTGGCCGACCTTAATAAACCTGCACGGCATTAATTGCCGACAATTATAACACTCCTGTTGCTCTAGCAGCTTAACAGGCGTCCCCGATCAAGATGCCGGTGGTAAAAAGGGGGCGTCACTCACTACCGGATAGGGGAGCGCAACGCCCGTAGCGCAACCCGAAACTCAACGGGATCGCCGTCTGACTGCCTTGTTCGTTGCGCAGGCAGATGGTTAAATCGAGCAACGGAATAACGGTGTAGAGTCTCAGATGCTAGGTTTTTCGGACGTGGGTTCGACTCCCACCGTCTCCACCATTCCCGTAGAGAGCGTCATAACTTACTAAAAGTGTGACGCTTTTCTATTTCAATGCGTTTGGATGAGGCAAGACGAAAAAACATTTTCATTCAAAACAAATATGTGGGAGAACCGATTACCAAATGGGGGCAATAGATGGAATCAAAGCACTTGATATTTGTATATGGAACACTTCGTTCAGGACACAGCAATCATCACCTTTTGAAAGATGCTAATAGCTACGGCGTTGGGAATACCACTGCAGACTATTCAATGTACCTGATAAGTGGCTATCCTTACGTCACCAGCTTTGAGCCAAGATATCCGATAGTTGGAGAACTCTACGGGATAGATAGCGCGACACTGTCAGTATTGGATAAAATGGAAGGACACCCGCGACATTATGAACGGAGAGAGATATCGGTAATTGTAGGAGATCATCAATATACCGCCTGGATGTACTTCAAAGACCCTCCTGGTTTACTGGTACCGAATGGTGATTTTTCAAAAACAACATATGGGAAAAATCGCTAGTACCACATTGCTCTGAAAAGTAGATACCGGCAACGGAAGTGAGGATTAAGTCAAACAGACGGTATGGGGTGGTTGCAATTTATGCAATTGGGGGTAAGCTAGTCCTGTAAACTCCGTCAAGATAATTTATTTTGACTTATCCGACGCTGTTTTTTTACACATGAAGGGAGGCATTATGGGAGATCAGAGGCTCTATACACGAGTAAAGGGTGATTCAGCAAACTGTATCCTGATGGAACTTGATGGTAAATCCTATCAGGCTATGCTCGAGGATATATCGCTCGGAGGTGCATTGATCAAGATAAGTGAAGGAGTTCCACATGGTTTGCATATCGGAGACGACTGTTCCCTGGAGCTTTGCAGCGCTTCAAATTCCTGTTCTTCGAAGCATTTATGCAGGGTAGTCAGATGTAACTTTGGCAGCATGGGTATTAAATTTATCACCATGAGAGATCATTGAGAATATAGTTTACATTGTGACGGAGCGAGTTCACCGGCTTATGAAAAGCTTATTACTACTGTTTTTGATGCTCATAACTGCTGTTCCAGCATTTGTAAATGCTGAGAACGATACTCCGGGGGCAAAAAGCGCACCTGAAGTTTTGCATTCAGACTCTTCCGTAGTGCCTGCTCCTCAACAAGCACCAAAAGAACAGAAGAAGATAAAAAAGAAGCACGTCAAAAAAAACTCCCCAAAAGGTGGTATGAAAAAACAAATCAGCATGACTGAAGAAGAACAACGCATCATGCATGCAAGAAATAAGGCGGACGGTTACCGGTTGACGCAACGAAAACCACAGAAGCAACCACGATAAATTCACCCATCTTTTTGGCTCAGGTTTGCCCTCCTTCCGTTTGGTTCATTGTGGCGCCGTGATAATATTCCCTGCCATGAATCATCCAGGAAATATTTTTCAACACCTGGCGCACCCTTCAACTACAGTACTTCTCTTATTTTTTTTCTCAGGCGTAAAATAATTGCTTTGACTGCTTTGCCCGATTTGGAATTTTTCAAATCATTTTGATACATCGGGATCAAGGGATGAAAAATCTCCTGCTTCAAAAACTCCACTAAATCGTGAGATGTTTGTTTTGCCTTTTCTCGTATGGATATGTCGCGGGCAATGCACATGACACCAATAATTTCACCACCCGGCAAAAACCATGGAAATTTGGTTACAGAAATAGTTACTATTTCGCCATTTTTGTGGGTTATTTTTTCGCGAATATCTTTGATCGGCTGACGATTTTTCATAACCCAAATATCATCATGAAAAGCCTTTTCAGCTTGATTATGAGGCATTAAATCAAAATCCGTGTGGCCTCGGATGGTATCCATATCCAGGCCGTAATGGCGCGCCTTGGTGTCGCTGGCACATACTATTTTTCCGCCGATGAATTCTCCCCGTTCATTGGCGAAATATTCCTTAATCACAATAGAATCACTGGTATTTTTTAAAAAAGCATTAAATATCAACAATTCCTGGATTGACCGTCCCATATCTACCTCCAGTCTACAAACTATGCTCAACTACTTACTGCTCTATTTTTGTTCCCGGAACCTACAGAAAACGGTTTCCCAGCAGTTCCGATTTAACGTCATCGTCAATAAAGCTTTCTTCAATCGCCTCTCTGGCCCAGGACTCTTTGCATTGTGCCAAAACTCTGGCGGCGCCTTCCGCTATCGATGGGACATTATTCCAAAGGCTGTTGCGAATCGACCGCAGTTCATTTGGAGTTGCTTTCCTGCCATCAGCCCAGCCCCTGCATTGTTGGCACAGAAGCGCCAGAGTGTCCAAGCCGGGCGGCGCATCCGGTTTATAATCCCATACCCGCAGGTCGTCCTTGCTCTCACACCATTCACACTTGAAGCCCGCCCGCTTGCCGATGGCTTTGCCAAAGGAACTGAGCGCATCCAAACGTTCTTTATTACCCTGATACCCTTTTGCCATGGTTAGACCCCTTAAGCTCATAAGCTTTGTGCAGCTCTACCAGACTGTCCACCATAATATCACTAAATTCCGGCCAGCGCTGACAATCCGGGCGTCCAACATGGACTGTGATGGCACCGGCAGCTCTCCCGGCCTGCAGGTCAAAAAGGTAATCTCCTACCATGACGACACAATCGGCATCAGCCTGCCATTGTTCAAGCAGATGGAAAATACCCGCCGGGTCCGGTTTTGGAGAGACCTCGTCACGGCCAAGCACATGGCTGTCAACGAAATAACAACGTGCTCTGATAGTTTCCAGAGTCTGCAGGGCGATCTCACGACTGTTGCGGGTCAAAATGCCCATCCGTATACCGAGGCTTTCCAGCAGGGCAAGAAGGTCTAATGCACCCGGCGCCGGCACAGCCTGGCAGGCAAGATTATATTCGATATCGAACAATCGGCTGTGGCGAAGCGCAGCCTCTTCAGGCAAAAGCGTATCCAGATGCCCCAGAATGTCGGCGTCATCAGGTATTGAAAGTTCACTGCGAATAAACGCAAAGTCATGCACAGGCTGTGTCAGGGTGCCATCGAGGTCAAAGATCCAGCAACTTCGGCTCTCAAGAAGGTCGATCGCGCTCGCATTCATATGTTAAACCCCAGATCTTCTGGCCGGACCAGACAAACCTCTCCAGATAAAGCCGACACCTATTATATTACCATTTTCAGACTTCTCATAAAATTAGCTGACGGGAGGGCAGAATAAGATGAGTACAGAGGGGAAATTATTACATAACGAATCGTGTTTTCAGATGTTTTGTCATTTATCTGCAATCCGTTTTTTAAGTTCTGCATGCTCCTCAGCAAGAATATCGTACTTTCGTTCCAATTCTCGAATCTGATCAAACAGACAGGCAATCGCTTTGGCTTCGGGGTCTGGCAACTGTCCATGCTGCAAGTCAGCGCGCCCTTCGTCCTTTTTCTCTTCAGCCATCACCATTCGTCCCGGAATACCGACAACTGTGGCATTATCCGGAACCGCTTTGACAACAACCGAGTTAGAACCGATTTTTGCTCCTTTGCCAACGGTGAAAGGTCCCAGAATTTTGGCGCCGGATCCAATAACCACATTATCAAGCAGAGTCGGGTGCCGTTTTACCTTATCCCAGGTCACCCCTCCCAGGGTAACGCCATGATAAAGAGTTACGTTATCGCCAATTTCTGCTGTTTCACCGATAACCACTCCCATGCCGTGATCGATAAAAAACTTTCTACCGATCTTTGCTCCGGGATGGATTTCAACGCCGGTAAAAAAACGCCCGAGATGCGAGATAAATCGCCCGGCAAAAAAGAATTCATGAGTCCAGAACCAGTGTGATATTCGATAAAACCAGAGCGCATGAAGTCCCGGATAACAGAAGATTATTTCCCACACATTTCGGGCTGCCGGGTCGCGATCAAAAACCGAGTTAATGTCTTCACGAATATGTTTAAACATAATTTTGCGTAACTCCTCTAATCTGGAGATATTGACGAGTTCAGACGTAGCATACTGACCGTAAACCTGTCAAATCCATTTCATTCCCGGGTAGCAACTTCCTGCTCGACAAAAAGGCTGATTATTCATATAACAGGTTCGTATACTACTTAAACCGTTATGGAGTTACCGTGGCTACGCTCACCCTGTCCGCTCCTGCCAAAATTAATTACCTGCTTGATGTCATAGCGAAACGATCTGACGGATACCACGATCTCCGCATGATCATGCAGCGGGTTAATCTCTGTGATCAGCTTACGTTGACCGTGACCGATTCTCCTGACATCTGCGTCACCTGCAACTCACCAGATGCTCCTGACGGACAGAAAAATATTGCCTGGAAAGCGGCACATGCACTCCTGGAACGTGCAAAAGCCATTCAAGGGGTAACGATAGAAATAACAAAGAACATTCCAACGGCCGCCGGACTGGGGGGCGGCAGCAGTGATGCTGCTGCCGTCTTGATGGGGATGAACGAGCTGATGAAAATTGGCTTTTCAGACAGGCAACTGATGGAGATCGGTTGCACAATTGGCGCTGATGTCCCCTTCTTCATTTTTAAAAAAACAGCACTTGCCGAAGGAATTGGCGAAAAACTTTCCCCCATGCCGGAAATGCCAAAGTGCTGGATATTACTTATAAATCCAGGCATTCATGTGTCAACGGCCTGGGTCTATCGATCTTTACAGTTGACAAGTACCAGAGAGCTGAATAAACTGCCGGAGTTTTTCGAGTCAATTGAACATATCGCTTCGATTTTATCTAACGACCTCGAAGCAGTAACCATTTCTGCATTTCCGGTAATTGCTGAAATAAAATGTCGCATGGTAAATTATGGCGCCGTTGGCAGCATGATGTCAGGGAGCGGTCCAACAGTTTTTGGTATTTTCAAAGATTTTGCTTCAGCAGAAGTTGCTCGTCACCACATAACTTACGGCACAAACTGGTTTTCAGCAACTGTCGAAACTCTCTGATTTTTTATTGGGGCGTCGCCAAGCGGTAAGGCATCGGATTTTGATTCCGACATTCCCAGGTTCGATCCCTGGCGCCCCAGCCAATAATACAAGCGGGTTCACATACATTGTGAATCCGTTTTTTTATGCCTGATTGCCTGATTGCCTGAATGCGGCGACTCACTAAAAAAAACTTGCATTGATAAATTGAATCTGTTATGTACTCGCAGCTTTTTAATTAAAGCCCCCGCGCCTCACCAGAACGACACTGTTTTAAAAAATCAGGTCTACATTACCCATACAACACGATAATACTAAACTGTCCGCGAGGTCAGGCCGGAAAACCTACGGGTCTCACTGAGACAGCCGGGTCGCCGAAATTCCAGGTAACGCCCCGGCTGTTTTTTTGCCCGATGACGGGCTTACAAAACAACGGTATCACTCAGAGCAGAACCATTGCTCATCTATCGTTAGATTTTTTTATCTATTGAGTTACATGCTCAAATTACGAAGGGGGAACTGATGAAACATAAGCATCTGAAATCAAACGTATTACATTCTCGCGTATACTGCAGGGTCCTACTGGTCCTACTCTTGCTGACTCTGCACATTGCCGGCACAACAGAGTGTCAGGCTGTCGTGCTTGGCAAGGAAGCACCCAAAGCTGTTGTTCAACCAGTTTCCGGGTATCATCCTGATAACGTTCTGGCGTGGGACAATAAACTGCAGATCAAAGATGGTGAACTTATTGTCAAATACCGTCCCAATATTTCCAGGCAGAAACGGGACGCCAAGCACAAAACTCACGGTTCCCGCCGCATCAAGGAATATGCACATCTCCGTATGGAACATGTCAAGCTGGATGCCGGCGAAACGATATCAAAGGCTCTGCATCGTCTGAGGACCGATCCGGATGTTGAGTATGCCGAGCCGAACTATATGGTAAAAGCACTGTCAACCCCTAATGACAATTACTACAACCTCCTGTGGGGCATGACGGCCATGCAGGCGCCGACGGCATGGAACAAGAGTACCGGATCAAATGATGTGGTCGTTGCGGTTATTGATACCGGCATTGATTACAACCACCCTGATATCAAGGCTAACCTCTGGATTAATTCGGCAGAGTTGAACGGGACTTCTGGGACAGATGACGATGTCAATGGCTACAAGGATGACATTTACGGCTGGAACTCTGTTGTGGACAACGGTGACCCCATTGATCACAATGGCCATGGCACACATGTAGCCGGCACGATTGGGGCGGTCGGCAACAACGGTCTTGGTGTGGCCGGCGTGAACTGGAACGTCAAAATTCTTGCCTGCAAGTTTCTCGATGACAGCGGATCAGGTGCCACATCCGATGCAATCGAGTGTCTGGAGTATGTGAGAACATTGAAAAACAAAGGGGTTAATATTGTCGCAACCAACAACAGCTGGGGAGGGCCGGGGTATTCCCAGGCTCTCTATGACGCGATCAAGGCCCAGGAAGATGCCGGCATACTTTTCATCGCAGCCGCCGGCAACTCAGCTGCCGATCTAGATTCTCCCGGTGCTAACGATTACCCGGCACTGTTTACCCAGGCGCTGCCAAACGGGCCACTCGGCCTTTCAAACGTGATTACCGTTGCCGCAACGGATGTAAATGAAAACCTTGCCTGGTTTTCCAATACCGGACGCACTGCTGTTCAGGTTGGAGCTCCGGGGGTTGACATCGTCTCCCTGCGCGCTGCAGGAACAAATCCGTATGGCGATACCACTCATTTTGTTCCCGATGGCGATACGAATGCCGAGTACTATCGCCTGAACGGCACCTCGATGGCCACACCTCATGTTACCGGCCTGGCAGCTCTCCTGAAAGCAGATAACCCCGGTCGTGACTGGCGTTCGATAAAAAACCTGATAATTTCCGGCGGCGACAAAATACCGGCACTCGAAAACAAGACTGCGTCAGGGAAGCGGATCAACCTTGCCAAATCTCTCTCCTGTACTGATCAAACAGTGCTGTCAGCAGTACAAATTCCGAAAGCCCTCACAATCGGAGTGCCCACCGTCTTGTCGGTCATGAGCATCAATTGCGATCTGCCAATCGGTCCGGTGACCGTAACCTTCAACGACCCGTCCATTCCTTCTGTTGAACTGCTCGATGACGGTCAAGGCGCGGATCAGGCTGCGGGAGACGGCATCTACTCTGGCATGTGGACGCCAACCAGCAGCGACTTCATCACACTTACCTTCACGTCACCATTGGGCAGCATATCCTATAGCATTGCGACAGATCTCAGCACGAACTTCGGAGCACCGCTGGACCTCTGGGAGATTACCCTCCCTGTCGACGGCCAAATGCCGGGACCGGCCATGGCGATCGGAGCTGACAACAAAATTCACATTGTCGGCACGTCTGCTGCGGGGATGGAGGTGCTTGCCTATGCTCCGGACAATGCGCTGCTCTGGCGCAGTACCATTGCAGGTGGAGACAGAGGGAAATCGATTGCGGCAGACACTTCAGGTGCTACGTATATGTTGAGTAATTCAGGTGAGTTATTCCGGTTTGCCGACGACGGTACGCTGTTATGGCGGACGACCACCGGGCTTGCCGCCGGTCAAAGCATGGAGGGGCAACGGAAACTGGTACTGGAAGCGGACGGTACCGTTGCCGTACTGGGTGGTGATCCTTCCGATGGCAAGACTATTCTCATCAAGAGATTCAGCCAGGACAGCACTCTTATTTCAACATGGTACTATACCGACCAAAACAGCAACAATCTTACTGCAGGTGATATGGTTGCCGATGCAAACCGCAACTTTTATGTCATTGCATCGAAAAATACTGTTTCACCATGGACCGACTACGATGTGGTGCTTGTTAAATTGAACAGCGCCGGAACTGCGGTATGGACCCGTCAATACAACAGCAGAGGTGAGGCAACGAACGGAAGTACATGGTGGATATATGAGGGAAGAGACACTGCAAGATCAGTCCTTATCGATAAACGGGGATATGTACTGGTATCGACGATAGCCAGTTATTACTCATACGGCAACAAGGGTTCATATCTGACGTATGATCAAAACGGAAACCTGCTTTTTGAGAACTTTACCACCCCGGTTGCCGCCAACCAGATTTCGGAACCTTGGTATGGAGAGCCGATTGACATGGATATAAACAGTTCCAACCATGTTATGATCGGAGGCAGACAATATTATTATGCTTACTTTGACTATTACTCTAAACTGATAAATGTAGACTTGAATAACCCTGCGATCGCTTATGGCCGCTGGGACGGCAGGACAAAATATACCGCGGCTACAGCTGTGAAGCATGCAGCCAATGACGACTTGTATATTATCAAAAACTCTTCGTCAAACAAAGAGGCATACCTCAGTAAATCACAGTATTCACTCTATTATGTTACCAGAAGCCTTCCCGAAGGTGAGCTTGGCGTCCCCTACCAGACGCAACTGCAAGCGAAATTCGGTGCCAAGCCCTATACGTGGAGTGTTGCCGGCGGCGTACTACCCGATGGCCTGACGCTGGATTCCGTGAGCGGCGTAATCAGTGGCACACCGACGCAAACCGGTGACTATGCTGTCTATATTCGACTGACTGACGCAACTGGCGGCAAAATTACAAATACCGGCCTCAGTATCACCATTAACAACAATCCCGCTGTTACCACCGGCACCGTGCCGAATGCCGTTGTGAATACCCCCTACAGCCAACAGCTTTCCGGGGCGGGCGGTATAGCACCCTATACCTGGAGTATCGTCGGCGGCCCCCTGCCTGACGGCCTGCTTTTTGATGCTGCAACGGCTACAATATCGGGTGCAGCGCTCGTTGACGGCACGTTCGCCTTTACAGTAAAAATAAGCGACAGCCTGTCCAACAGCTCAACAAAGGATTTTGTACTGACCGTCGATTATACTCCGCCTGTCATACAAGGTTCTCTGCCCCCGCTGCTGGAAGAGGGGCGGCAGTATGACCTTTCCCTCGGTGTGCTCGGCGGGTTGCCGCCATTCAGTTTTGAAATTATCGCGGGGGCGCTCCCTGCAGGAATGACTATTTCCAGTACCGGCAGAGTTGTCGGCACTCCCATAGCGGCCGGAGGCACATCGCTTACCCTGCGTCTGACCGACAGCCGGGGTAACAGCACTGACGCGAACTGGTCACCGACTGTTCAGGCGAACGGCGGCATGAGCGCGGTATCTGATGACCAACTGGTACTGCCCGCAAACCCCGTACTTGGCAGTGCCGGAAGATCCGTTTACACGTTTGTAGGGAATGATCTGGCGGAATATGCCGCAACCGTGCACTATGAATACGTCGGCAGAATGCTTTATTATACCTTGGCAATAATCAAGAACAATATCCCCCAGTTTTTCTATAGATTCCCAAATATCGCCAGTTCTCCACAATACTTTACCGGATTACTGGTTGATGAGTCAGGTTCGGTCTATCTTTCTTTTACTACGAATAATTCAACAGAGTTCGTAATGAAGTTCGTGAACGGAAATGTTGCATGGTCTACCTCATCAACTGGGTCTGCATATTTCAAAGACGGGACGAAGAGGCTGCAATTTGGTCCCTCCGATATACGGTACCTGCGCCCCGGTGCTACCATAGCACTGCTTAACCGCCAGACTGGTGCCATAATCTCTTCCATTACAGCAGAGAGTGACACCATCGAATTTGCTTCGGACAGCAGCGGCAATGTCATTACTGCGGGGAGAAACGACGTCAACAAGTACACCGCCAGCGGCACAAAGCTCTGGACGTATTCCTTCAGCACCGATTATGTGTTCCAGTACCTGCAGGGAATTGCCGTTGATTCAGCGGACAATATTATCGTTGCCGGCTCCGGCGGTTTTCCTTTTACGCTCGCATTAGGCAAACTTTCGCCGCTGGGAACGCTCAGCTGGACAAAATATCCTTCCTCTGTCTACGATTCAAACGCAAATTGCCATAACTACTACTCACCATGCGTGGTGACAACAATGGACGATTTGATATTCATCGGTTCAACCACCCTGGCGCTCTTTGAAGGTAACGGGTCCATACTGGGGGTGACCCATGTCAATGGAGCGGACTCAACAACCGGTGTATTTCCGATAAAGGGGACATCCGACATATTCCTGACAGGAAAGGCAAATATCCCACAAACAAGTAATTACAACTATTTCTTCCACCGGTATCATCTCGGCGTTGATTTCATAGCTCAATCTGTGGCACCGGCAACCGTCGGTTCCCCCTATCAATTTCAAATGCAAGTCAAGGAGAGCTTCGGACCTTACACCTGGCAAGCGACCACACCGCTCCCGGGAGGTTTAACCCTTGATACCGCCACGGGTGTAATTTCAGGTATCCCCCTTTCTGCCGGCGACTATGACTTCACGATTTCAGTAGTGTCTTCAAAGTATTCTTACATCAAGGGGGGACACACCTACCACCTGACTGTTCTTGAACCGCTCCTGGTGAACAACGCCGCCCTGCCTGCCGGGACAACCGGCATCAGTTATCAGGTATCTCTGATCGCCACCGGAGGGGCTGCTCCGTATTCCTGGAGCATTACCGGCGGCAGCCTCCCTGCCGGTTTAACCCTGGACGCAGCTGCCGGCACCTTATCCGGTACTCCTACCACTGCAGGAAGCAGCAGTTTCACCGTCCAGGTGGCCGACAACGGTTCAAACAGTACTGCCCAGGCGTTCAGCATCACTATAGCAAACAACCTTACAATCAATACCACTGCACTACCAGATGGCACCACCGGCAGTATCTACAGCCATACTCTTTCATCTTCAGGCGGCTACGGCGCCTACAGCTGGAACGTCAGCGCCGGCACACTGCCGCAGGGTCTGAATCTCAGCGCTGACGGCATCATATCCGGCACACCTACGACTGCCGGCAGTAGTAACATCACTTTTCTGGTAACTGACAGCAGTTCCAATAGCACCAGTCAGTCCTTCACCATCAGCATCATCAGCAATCTGGCTGTTTCCTCAAACATCCTTTCAAGCGGCATTGCCGGCAGTCCCTACAGCCAGACCATCGGTGCCACCGGCGGCTACGGCAGCTACAGCTGGAGTCTGGCCTCCGGCACTCTCCCTGCCGGCCTTGTCCTGAACGCAAACGGCATCATCAGCGGCACCCCAACTGAGGCTGGCAGCAGCTCATCCACCGTCAAAGTAATCGATGCGGGCGGCAACAGCGCCGTCTCCACCGTATTGAGCATCACCGTCATTCCAGCCGCCCCGGTCGTCACCACCGCTGCCCTGGCCGATGGCTACACCTCCAGCGCCTACAATCAGACGCTGACCGCCAGCAACGGCACCTACCCGCTCAGCTGGAGCATTGCCAGCGGCAGCCTCCCCACCGGCTTGAGCCTTACTGCGGCAACCGGGGTTATCGGCGGGGCTCCAACCGCTGCGGGTCCATTCTCCTTCACCGCTCAGGTCATTGATGCCTCCGGCAGAAGTGTCCAGAAGAGCATGACCATCACCATCTACACCTTGCCGTCCATCAGCACCTCAACTCTTGCAACCGGCACCGTCGGCAGCACCTACAGTGCCACCCTGGCCGCCACCGGCGCCAAGGCGCCCTACACCTGGAGCATCAGCAGCGGCAGCATGCCGTCCGGGCTGACCCTGAACGCTGCCACCGGCGTTATCTCCGGCACCCCTACTGTAGCCGTTACAAGTATCAGCATCACCTTCCAGGTCACGGATGCCAACGGCAAAACCGCTGCCAAGGCCTTGAATCTCACCATCAACCCGAAAGCCTTGACCTTCGGCACCACCGCTCTCCCCGACGGCTACCTCACCACCGCCTACAGCACGTCCTTGACGGCAACGGGTGGTAAAACACCCTATAGCTGGAGCATCACCAGCACGACAAAACTGCCGACCGGCCTGACCCTCAATGCCAGCACCGGTGTCATAACCGGCACCCCCACGGTCACCGTCACGGGCAGCTCCATCACCTTCCGGGTCACCGACGCAGCCGGCACCACCGCCAGCAAGTCCCTGACCATCAGCGTCTACGCTCTGCCGGCTATCAGCACCGCCTCCCTCGCTGCCGGCACCACCGGCACGGCCTACAGCGCCACCCTGGCCGCTACCGGCGGTAAAGCAGCACTCACCTGGAGCATCAGCAGCGGAGCACTGCCGGCCGGCCTCAGCCTGAGCAACGCCGGTGTCATCTCAGGCACCCCGTCGGCTGCCGCAGCTGCAACTTCAGTGACCTTCACCGTGACTGACGCCAACGGCAAAACCGCCACAAAAGCGTTAAGCATCACCATCAACAATCCACCGCTGGCAGTCAGCACCGCCACGCTTCCCGACGGTTACCTGACCGGCGCTTACAGCACGGCATTGGCCGCCACCGGCGGTAAAACACCCTACACCTGGAGTATCACCAGCACGGTCAAACTCCCGGCCGGTCTCACTCTCAATGCCACCACCGGTACCATAACCGGCACCCCCACGGCCACCGTCACGGGCAGCTCCATCACCTTCCGGGTCACCGACGCTGCCGGCGCCACCGCCAGCAAGACCATGACCATCAGCGTCTACGCTCTGCCGGCTATCAGCACCGCAACCCTGGCTAACGGCACCGTCGGCAGTGCCTACAACGCCACCCTGGCCGCCACCGGCGGTAAGTCCGCCTACATCTGGAACATCACCAGCGGCTCACTGCCTGCCGGTCTGACCATGAGCACAGCCGGCGTCATCTCCGGCACCCCGTCGGCTGCCACAGCAGCCACTACAGTGACCTTCACCGTAACTGACGCCAACGGTAAAACGTCCAGTAAGGCGCTCAGCATCACCGTCGCAGCCGCACCACCGGCCGTCGCTGCCCTCAACTCCTGGAGCAACCTCTACAGCGCCGCACCGGGTAACACCAGCGCCACCGGTCTGGCAGCCGGCAGCATCAGCGTCGGAACAGGCACCAACCGCCTGCTGCTGGTTGCGGTTGCCCTGGAAATCGGCACCGCCGCCAACCCGACGGTCAGCGCCAGCCTGGGAGGAGTCGCTCTGACACAGATAAAGGTAACCAACAGCACCCAGCGTGAAATTGTGTGGGTCGGCTATTTGAAGGAAAGCCAGATCGGCAGCGGTTCAAAAGCACTCACGGTCAGCTACAGCGGCGCCACCGGCAATGTGTCAGCATTGCACGTCAAATGGGCAGCCTTCAGCGGTGCCAACCAGACAACACCGGTAGTCAGCTCCGGTGGCAACAACACAGCCACGACATCAGCCACGTTCGGCAGCGCAATTAACTACGTCGCCAACGGCATGACCACCGTCGTCTCGGCCAATGGCGGTACTCCGGCCACCGCAGCCTTGAGCGCCACTCCTGCCTTCACCGCCGGCAGTGTCACCACCACTAACGCCCAGAGCAGCGCCAGCTTCACCAGCGCCAGACATTCGGCAGCGGGCAGCTATGCTGCAACCACAGCAGTCACCTGGAGCGGCACTACCAGCAGTAGGTCTGCCACGGTAGCGGTGTCGCTGCAGCCTTAGGACACGCATCAATACTATAGCAGAATGAAGGGGCACACATAACGTGTGCCCCTTCGGGTGCTGCAGAACAGATACTCTTTCACCGCGTCAATAGCCACAAAGCCCGAGCATTTAGATAGTTACACGCAATTCATGATAAAAAATATACTTGAATTACTAAATTCAATATGGTATCCACCCGCAACATTTTAATTAAGACATCTCGTTTCATCGGCAAAATATGCTTCAAAACAACAAGAACATGATCACTATACGATATACGACAACGCCACATTATCCGCGAGGGTAATACGGAAAACCTACGGATCTCACCGAGACAGCCGGGTTGCCGAAGTATCAGATGAATTGATATGTAGGCACCCGGCTCTTTTTATTTCTTACCGCTGAGCCTCTTGCAAAAGTATATGCAAGGATTTGAATGCGATTTATTTTCGCATAACATGTTGTAATAATTGAGCTTCATGGTGTCTTGTGGTATTGTTCTGTTGCGAAGAGAACCAGTGCCGAAAGGACACCAATGAAGCTCAAAGACAAAATATCATGGTTAATGGGGTCAGTACAGCGAAGTTTGTTTCCCCATCTTGATGAATGCCTTGATGTACCTCTTACCGAGCAGGAAAAACGGTTGGTTACGATTCTTGAGATCGTTCAGGTTGAGAAGCATGTTCACAAAAGTGCCTCAACTCAGTGGCTTGGTCGTAAGAATCTTGAACGTGAAGCCTTGGCCAGATCATTTGTAGCCAAGGATTTGTACCGACACCCAACAACAAGAGATTTGATTCGTGCGCTCAAATCTACAGAGAACCTTCGCCGGCTCTGCGGATTTATGACGCTTGGTGATATTCCGTCAGAAAGCACCTTCTCACGTGCTTTTGCCGAGTTTGCCGCAAGCGATCTTGGTAATCGGGTTCATGGCACTTTGGTAAAGGACTATCTCACCGGCGAGCTTATCGGACACATAAGTCGGGACGCTACCGCCATCACTGGCCGGGAGAAACCGGCTAAAAAGATCAAAGAGCCAAAGAAGCCAGCTAAAAAGAGAGGTCGTCCGTTCAAAGACGAACATCGGGAACCGGCACCGGAGAAACGACTTGATCGACAGGTCTCTCAATCGATGGAAGAAGCCATCAGCGAACTTCCAACCGCTTGCGACCGAGGCACCAAGGTGAACGCTAAGGGATACAAAACTAGCTGGAATGGCTTCAAGTTGCATCTGGACATAACCGATGTAGGCTTGCCAATCAGTGCACTTGTCACCTCTGCTTCTCTGCATGACAGTCAGGTTGCCATACCGCTCATAAAGCTGACCAGCAGTAAAGTGACCTATTTTTACGATCTGATGGATGCTGCATATGATGCGGCACGGATCGATGAAACAAGCAGGCAACTCAATCATATTCCGATCATTGACAAAAATGGTCGTGGCAAAGAAGTTGTCCCCATGGCACCCCACGAAGCAGAACGTTACAAAGGGCGTTCGGTTGCAGAGCGGGCAAACAGCCGACTCAAAGAGGACTTTGGAGCCAACAATGTCATGGTTCGCGGAGCGACAAAAGTAACAATGCATCTGATGTTCGGCGTTATCACTTTGTTTGCCGATCAACTCATACGACTGCTCGGTTAGGCTGTCAAAGACCGGAAACACCACAAACACAGGAAACTTGCGTTCATGTCACCATAAACTTGTTAAAAAATTACCTGATGAATCCCAAAAGCGGAGTCTTCTATAAAAATTAGACGGGAAGACTTACATCACAGCCTGTCCAAAAAGGATGGCGGAACATTTTGCAAGAACCTCCGCTGTATCATTTATTTTTAGGAGGAGTCACAGATGAAAAACAGAATACACACATTAGCCTGGTCACTTGTACTGGTAATGAGTTTTGTTTGCAGCGGTTTTGCCGCTGAAGGCACGCCACAACCAAAATTCAAGCCGGGTGAAGTTCTGATCAAGTATAAACCGCATGTTTCCGAAGCGGAAAAAGACAGGAAAAACAAGAGACATGGCTCCCATAGAATTCGCTATTTCAAGGAACTTGGCATTGAACATTCCTCTGTTGCAACGGGAGAATCCGTAGAGCAGGCAGTACGGCGCCTTCAAAACGATCCTGATGTTGAATTTGCCGAACCTGACTACCTGATCAAGGCATCGGCGTTGCCAAATGACCCCGATTACTCCCGGCTTTGGGGTATGCAGAAAATAAATGCCCCTGCAGCCTGGGATATAACTACCGGTTCCAGCAGCGTTGTTGTTGCCATAATTGACTCCGGCATTGACTACAACCATCCCGACCTGGCGGCAAATATCTGGCCGGGCCTGGGATATAACTCCATAACCGGCAGCAATGATCCCATGGATGACAATGGCCATGGCACCCACGTAGCAGGGACAATCGGCGGTGTGGGGAATAACGGCTCCGGAGTGGCAGGGGTCAATTGGAATGTGAAGCTGATGGCCTGCAAGTTTCTTGATTCCACCGGTTCCGGTTGGACCTCCAATGCAATTGCTTGCCTTAACTACATCAGGAATCAGAAAAATCAAGGCGTCAATATTGTCGCCTCGAACAATAGCTGGGGGTCGGAATCGGCTTCATCGCTGCTTGAAGCCACGATTGCTGCCCAGAAAGACATTCTCTTTATAGCTGCTGCAGGAAACGGCCGGAACAATAACGTAGTCCCCAACAACAATGACGTGATTGCACAATATCCTGCTGCTTATGATCTGCCAAACCTGATTACCGTGGCAGCAACCGACAGCAACGATGATCTGACGTTTTTCTCCAATTACGGAAAACGGTCCGTTGCCGTAGCGGCACCCGGTTATGACATTTACAGCACCTATCTTAATGGAGGCTATGAAAATCTCATGGGCACCTCCATGGCCGCCCCCCATGTAACAGGTCTGGCTGCGCTCCTGAGGGCCCAGGATCCGACGAGAGAGTGGTACAACATTCGCAATCTTATCCTGACCGGAGGGGATGATGTTGCAGCACTTGCCGAAAAAACACTGACCGGCAAACGAATAAACGCATCAGGTTCCACGTCCTGTTCGGATCGGCCTTTCTTCCGGTTTTTGAATACGCCTGACAAGTTGATACCGGGTGTTGCGGCAATACTCAGGATTCTCAGTATCAACTGCGACAGGGCCAATGGCCCACTGGGGCTGACCATGAGCGACGGAACTGCGGTTCCTCTTCGTGATGACGGTATTACCCCGGATCAGGATGCCAACGATGGCATCTTCACCGCATCATGGGTTCCCACAGCCACATCACAGGGATTCACTCTCACGACTCCGGGAGGCAGCCAGAACCTGCGAGTTCCGGCACTCAGGATCGATACGACGCTCCCCCCCGGATTTCTCAACCAGCCCTATAATGTGCAACCTCCGGTCAGCGGTGGACTGCTCCCCTACGGCCAGTGGCTGATAACCTCCGGCAGTCTGCCTCCCGGCATGGATTTGAACCCGGAGACCGGCATTCTTGGCGGTGCTCCCTCACTTGGCGGAACATATACCTTCACGGTTCAGGTTACTGATGCTGAATTAACAACCGTATCCAGGTCGCTGACACTTACCGTCTATGAGTCGGGCATCATCCAGGAATGGCTTAAATATGGTGTTACGGGAAATCTGGCGTCAGATTCTTCCGGCAACCTGTATGTTGCCAACGGGTCATTGACAAAATACGACCCTGCAGGCAACCAGCTCTGGACAGTGGCATCACCAGCAGCCGGCATGATCAAAATCGATGCTAATGACAATATCTACATCGCTTCTGCATCCGGTGCCATTGCCCGTTATGACGCTACCGGGGTCCAGACCTGGGCGAAGCAGGTAGCCGGTTATACATTAAATGCCTTGACACTGGACCCCACCGGTTCCATCTATTTTGCTGCCGTCAGTACACAAAATTATGTTCTCAAATACGACCCCCAGGGAGCCCTTCAGGCGACTCTCCCTGCCGGAACCGGTTCAAGCCCGGCAATTGCTGTCGATGGCTCCGGCAACGCTTCTGTCGTGTCATATGAAGGTACTGCTATCAAAATAGTACACCTTGATTCAGCCGGGGTCGTTCTCTGGACCCGATCATACAAATGGAACACTTTTGAATCGTTGCGTGCCGTTTCTCTGGACAGCGCTGGTAATCTGTACGTCGTCGGTGCATCCAATCCATACTATCTGGGTTTTGGTTATGTTTTCAAAGTCGATATGAATGGCAATTTGCTCTGGAGGGCCGACAATCCGACCATGGATCTGCGGGCCATATCCATTGTGGATGACATTCTGTATGTGACGGGAACGCAAACGGATGGCACAACAACGAACCGCCCGGTAACCCTGAGAACCAAGTCCTATGACAGTGACGGCAGGGAACTCTGGGCGGTAACGTTGCCGCAAGGCGTAATTGTCGGAGGCATTTCGCTTACCGTTGACAAGACAGGAAAGCTGTACGTGGCCGGTACTTCTGATGGCAATACCTTTTACCGTGCGACCGGAACCGGAAGTACCGGCATTCTGAAATACTCCCTTATTTTCAATATTCCGCCCGTCACACCGCCGTCGGCAAGCACGGCCAGGGCATATGGTTTCAAGGTTCCGGTAATCGGCGGCACCCGACCGTTTATCTGGTCGGTAGTGACCGGTTCCCTGCCATCCGGATTGAGTATTGATCCGAATTCCGGCGTCATCAACGGCATAGCGACTGCCGTTGGCGCTTCGACCTTTACTCTTCAGGCAACCGATGCCGTAAATGCAAAAACCACGCGGGAAATGACCATAAATGTCTACGGTTCTCCTCGCATTACTGCGTCAACTATTCCTAACGGGTTGGCCGGTTACGAATACGGTTATACTTTTCCAGCGGAAGGAGGCCTGGCGCCCTATACCTGGGTACTGGTTTCAGGAGATCTTCCCGCGGGTACCGGCATCTATGGTGATTACTTGTATGGATACCCGGCAGCCAAAGGCGTGTATTTATTTACCATGAGGGCAACCGATGCTCTTGGCGCCAGCGACACAAAGCTGCTCTCCTTTACCGTCAATGAACCGGTTACCATCACAACCACCTCACTTGCAAACAGCTCAGCAAACATCCCCTACAGTCAGACTGTGACAGCAACAGGTGGAGTTTTGCCTTACACCTGGTCTATTGCAGGTGGGGCACTGCCCGATGGTGTGGTCCTCGATTCAGCAACCGGCCTGGTAAGCGGTACACCTACTGTCGCCAGCAGTTTCTATTTTGTTGTTCAGGCCACAGACGCTGTGGGGGTTATCGCCCAGGCAGGCTATACGGTGTTGGTATATGAACCGCTAGCCATAACGGTCGGCCCGGTCACCGGCTACAGCAATACCGGTTATTCGTCATCACTTCAGGCTACGGGTGGCGTTCCGCCCTATGTCTGGTCCATTACCAATGGCAGCCTGGCACCGGGACTGACGCTGGACCCTGCAAGTGGCGTAATAACCGGTGTACCGACCACGGAGGGAGTTTTCCCCTTCACGCTATCGGTGAGCGACAGTAGCGCGACAGTCGTCAGCCAAGTTACATCAATTGCCATTGACTACACCGGACCGGTTATTACTCCACCACGGGGAATGACGTATATGACTGTTGGCAAGAAACTTACCTTTGCTCTCACAGCCAGTGGCGGCATCGCACCGTATCAATGGAGTCTGGGCAGCGCGGCGCCGGCCGGCCTGACCATTGACCCGGCGACAGGAGTTATCACCGGAATACCGATGGTTGCCGACAATTATTCGGTTGAAGTCATTCTTGCCGACGCCCGCCAAAATTCCGTTTCCTATTTCATGCCGCTTGCAGTTGTGCCGAATGGCGGCCTGACCGCTCTGTGGGGGAAAGCGGACAGTTCACAGGGAATGACCGTGGATGCTGCCGGAAACATCTACACAGTCTATGATACGGTTGGTAGATATAATTGGGGGTATCCCCCCAGTACCCATACTCTGTTGATCGTCAAGTATGATCCAACAGGAAAACAGCTGTGGAGCCGCACGTTCAGTGGAGGGGGTAAAGATTCATATATTCGACCGGGAATCGCGAGTGAACCTAGCGGCAGCATCTATATTTCATCTTTTGCAACCGGTATGCTCTACAAATACGACACAAACGGGAATCCGGTCTGGAGTAAATCTGTTCCAGCGGTAGCGGTTTCTGGCGCACTCTCTGTGGACAAGCTGGGTAATATTGCTATCGCCTCCGACAAGCGACTACTGCGTTACTCCCCAGCAGGAGCAATTCAGCTGGACTTGACAGCCTCAGCAAATATCAATGCGGTGACTTCAGATTCCGTCGGCAATATCTACATCTCCACATCATCTTTTCAGAAGTTTTCAGCATCAGGTCAGTCGCTGTGGCAGGCAAACCAGACGAATCCGTATGGAGTCACGGGAGGTGTTCCTGTTCTTGTGACTGACGATTCGGGAAATCTTTTTGCCGCATATGAATGCAGAGCCGGGATTTGTATTGATACATTTGATTCATCAACAGGGACAGCCCGACTGGTAGTTTCAAACGGGGCAAATTCATACGAAAACTGGTATATTCCACAACATTTTGGTCTTGTAATGGCAGGAAAAGGGCATCTTATTTTGGCACACTCCGCACCAGACTGGAGCAATTCAACCGATGCAATCGTTTCCGTGTATTCAACCGCAGGACTGTTTCTCGGTGCAGTAAATTATGACTCCGGGGGTAATGACTATACAACCGGCGTCGCAATTGACGGAAATGGCAATATTATTTCGTCCGGTACGCAATTGCGAAAATTCAGCTTTGCCATGGGGCCTGTCATCACCTCAACCACTCTTCCCGAGGTATTTGAGGGCGTCGCATTCAGCCAACCTCTCACGGCAGTTGATGGCACTGCACCATATATATGGTCAACTACTGAAGGGGCGCTTCCAGCAGGGTATGTTTTGGACTGCGCCTCCGGGGTCATTTCAGGCTCCACCTCAGCATACGGAACGTATAACCCGACTATTCAGGTCACCGATGCCGCAGGCAAAACAGCCACTGGAAAGATCACCATTACTGTACTCAGAAATCTGGGGTTTGCCGAATCAACAATACCGGCATTCTGGAGTAATTATTATGGGAACGCAAATATCACTGCGGTTGGCGGCCATTATCCCTACACCATTGAAATAACAAATGGAGCCATTCCGGTAGGACTCGTTTCAAATGTTTATTCCAACGACTCTTTGAAATACACAGTACTTCGTATATATGGAGCAGCAACAGAGGTCGTGCAGAATGTCATCTCCCTGAAAGTGACGGATTCGCGCGGGCTCAGCGTTACCCGGGATTTTACCATTGTTGTAAATGAACAGAAGCCGTTTACCTACACCTACGAAGCCCCGCCGGTCGGAACCGTGGGTGAACCGTACTCAATGCAGGTCAAATTATCCGGGGGAATACCTCCGTATATGTTTATTCCCTATTACAATACAAACGTTCCGCCCGGGCTGGTAATTAACACAGATACCGGCGTCATCAGCGGTACTCCGACCACGGCAGGAAATTCGGGTTGCCTCCTCTTCCTGAGAGATTCAGCGGGTCATTATACATTTAAATACCTGAGCTTCACGGTTAATCCCGCCCTGGGTGTTTCCCCGGCGATCCCCTTCGCCCAGGTCAATGTTCCCTATAGCGGCCAGCTGTCACCCGTCGGCGGCACCGCGCCCTTTACCTGGCAACTTGCCAATAGCACCGCATTGCCCCAAGGGCTCTCCCTCGATCCGGCAACCGGCCTCATCTTGGGAACCGTTTCGGCCATTGGCAGCTACACCTTTGACATTCAGATCAGCGATTCAACCGGTAAGTCGGCAATTGGAACGGTAACTCTTGAAGTGGTAACCCCGCTTGCCATCACCACCAGCACACTCGCCACTGGCAAAATCGGCGATCTTTACAACCAGACACTGACGCCCGTTGGCGGTAAAGCTTCCTACAACTGGACTATCACCACCGGAACACTTCCGCCAGGACTCACGCTTGACGCTGCAACCGGCGTCATCAGCGGAACTCCAACCAACTTCGGCACCAGCAGCTTCACTCTGCAGGTAACCGACAGCCTGGGTGGAACCGCTTCAACATCCTCAAGCATAGATATCGCCAGCAACCTGACCATCGCCACAACGACCCTGACAAATGGTACCGTGAACTGCAGCTACAGCCAGACCCTTGCCGCCAGCGGAGGCGCTGCACCTTACGTGTGGAACGCTGCGGCTTTGCCAAACGGGCTTGTTCTTGACCCTGCCTCCGGGACCGTCAGCGGTATCCCGGTCAGTCACGGCAGCAGCACCATCACGATAACCGTCACCGACAGTCAGGGAGCCGCAGTAAGCGTAACCCTCGTCATCACCATTGATCCGGCACCGCTCGTCATCACCGCCACCCCTCCAACCGGCGGTATCACCGGAGTCGCATATAACCAGACCCTCAGCGCCAACGGAGGCGTTGCTCCCTACAATTGGATTGTCAGTAGCGGCGCACTCCCGACCGGCCTCTCCCTTGGCACAAACGGCACCATCAGCGGCGCCCCCACAACCGGCGGCACGGCAACCTTCACCGCCCAGATCACCGACAGCAAAGGGATCAGCACCAGCCAAACCTTTACCGTCACCATCGCCAGCAACCTGTCCGTCAACAACACGACGTTTGCCGGGGGCATCTCTGGCAGCAGCTACAGCCAGAACCTGGCCGCCAGTGGCGGCTACGGCGGCTACAGCTGGAGCTTGGCATCGGGCACGCTTCCGGGTGGACTCACCCTGAATACAAACGGCACCATCAGCGGTATACCGACTGCAGCAGGCAGCAGTTCATTCAGTGTTAAAGCCACCGATGCGGGCGGCAACAGCGCAATCTCCGCCCCCTTCAGCATCGCCATCCTTGAAGCCGCGCCGGTCATCACCACCGGCAGCCTGGCCAGCGGCATCGTCGGCACCGCCTACAGCCAGACCATTACTGCCACTGGCGGCACCTCACCACTGACCTGGAGCATCACCTCGGGCACACTGCCCGGCGGACTCACTCTCAACAGCACAACCGGAGTCATCAGCGGTACCCCGACAGCAGCAGTCACCGCCAGCAGCATCACCATCCAGGCAACTGATGCCAGCAACCGCACCAGCAGCAAAACCCTCAGCATGACCATCACTGCAGCTGTAACGCCATTAACCGTCACCACCACAACCCTTCCCGACGGCTACCTCTCCAGCGCCTATAGCAGCGCCTTAACCGCCAGTGGCGGCATGAGCCCTTACAGCTGGAGCATCACCAGCACGCTCAAGCTGCCTGCCGGACTGACACTTAATACAACCACCGGCGTTATCAGCGGCACCCCCACGGCAGCCGTAACCAACAGCAGCATCACCTTCCAGGTTAAGGACGCCGCTGCCACAATCGCAACCAAAGTCATTACTATCAGTACCTATAGTCTGCCAACCATCAGCACCACATCACTGGCCAACGGAACGGTCGGAGCCGCCTACAGCTCCACCCTGGCAGCCACCGGCGGCAAAACCGCCTACAGCTGGAGCATCACCAGCGGCACCCTCCCCGCAGGACTGACGCTCAACGCCGTCACCGGTGCCATCACCGGCACCCCGACAATCGCCACAGCCGCCACCTCCATAACCTTCAAGGCCAGCGACGCCAACGGCAAAACCGCCAGCAAGGCACTCAGCATCACCATCAATACCGCTCCGCTGGCAGTAGCCACCACCGCACTCCCCGATGGTTACCTGACCACCTTTTACAGCAGCGCGATTGCTGCCACAGGCGGTAAAGCACCTTACACCTGGAGCATCACCAGCACGGTCAAACTCCCGGCCGGACTGACTCTCAACACAACCACCGGCGTTATCAGCGGCACCCCCTCAACAGTGGTTACCAACAGCTCCATCACCTTCCAGGTCAAGGACGCCGCTGCCACAATCGCCACCAAAGTCATTATTATCAGTACCTATAGCCTGCCAGCCATCAGCACCGCATCACTGGCCAACGGAACGGTCGGAGCCACCTACAGCGCAACCCTGGCAGCCAGTGGTGGCAAGAGCGCCTACAGCTGGAGCATCACCAGCGGCACCCTCCCCGCAGGCCTGACCCTGAGTACAACCGGCGTTATCTCCGGCACCCCGACGACTGCCACAGCCGCAACCGGCATCACCTTCCAGGTAACCGACGCCAACGGCAAAACCGCCAGCAAGGCACTCAACATTACGGTCAGTGCTGCACCACTGGCTGTTACTCAGCTGAACAGCTGGACAAACCTCTACTCCGCCGCACCGGGTAACACCAGCGCCACCGGTCTGACAGCCGGCAGCATCAGCGTCGGAACAGGCACCAACCGCCTGCTGCTGGTTGCGGTTGCCCTGGAAATCGGCACCACCGCCAACCCAACGGTCAGCGCCAGCCTTGGAGGAGTCGCTCTGACACAGATAAAGGTAACCAACAGCACCCAGCGTGAAATCATCTGGGTCGGCTATCTGAAAGAAGGCCAGATCGGCAGCGGTTCAAAAGCAATCACCGTCAGCTACGGCGGCGCAACCGGCAATGTGTCAGCACTGCACGTCAAATGGGCAGCCTTCAGCGGTGTCAACCAGACAACCCCGGTGGTCAGTTCCGGCGGGCAGAACACGGCCACCACCAGCGCCACTTTCGGCAGTACGATCAACTACGTCGCGGGCGGCATGACCACCGTCGTTTCAGCCAACGGCGGCACTCCAGCCACTGCAGCTCTCATCGCCACCCCGGCCTTCATCGCCGGAACGGGCACAACCAGCAACGCCCAGAGCAGCACCAGCTTCACCAGCGCCAGACACGCGGCAGCGGGCAGCTATGCTGCAACCACAGCAGTCACCTGGAGCGGCACTACCAGCAGCAGGTCAGCCACGGTGGCGGTGTCGCTGCAGCCGTAACATCGAAGGGGGGCGATGCTGACAGACATCGTCCCCTCGCATAAAAACAACCATACACAACAATGTACAGTTATCTGCGGGGTTAGTACGGTAAGTACCGGCTTTCTCTGCATCAGCCGGATTGCTGAAATATCAAATACAAGATATGGAAGCTCCGGCTGTTTTTGTGCATGAAATTGGCGTTACCTCCGGCATTACCTTCCCTCTGCTGAAATAATTAACAGATTATTGTTAAGACAACGCACTATTAGACCGATAGGGGTACTGAAGACACTATGTGAAGGGAGGTGGCAGATGAAAGCTCTTATGCTGTTATTCTGTGTGGCGCTGCTCGGAGGGTGCTCTAACGTGAGCCAGGAGGAGTTAAACGCTAAAATAAATAAATGCACGGCCGAAGACATGGAATTTACGTATATGAAAGATTTCAGGGGTAAACCTTACGATGTAGTTTGTGTCAGAAAGCATCCCAATGAAAAATAGACGGATGATACTATCCGTCTAAGCGTCTTTAAGTATACTGATAATGTTCATCTCCATTGCAAGCAGATCAATTACCAGCTGCCGGTCCCGCAATGGCACTCCCTGACCGAGCAGAAGCTTGCAGACCTCGGCAACTTCAAGGCTTGCTACGACTGCGGGAGTGAAGGAAGGATTGCCGAGAGTCTGTTCAACACCCTTGCCACCCTTCCACGAACGATAGATAGTTTGCAGCGTGGTGTCACCGGGAAACTGGGTAGTTACATGTCCAAACCAGCCGGCAATGGCGCCGTGAACCAGAGGTATGTTCATTGTGGTGCAGACTTCCGCCAACTCGAGCCGCACTTGAATTGAATCGAGGGCATCAACGACAATCCGGCAGCCTTTGAGCAATTCTCCACCATTCGCAGGTGAAAATGCTTCCTGAATCGCCGTCAAAGTTACTGCAGGGTTTATCTCGCTGACCCGTGCAGCTGCAGCCTCTACCTTGGCTCTTCCGAGATTGGCCGGAGTGCTGAACAGCTGCCGATTCAGGTTGTGCTCCTCGAACACATCCGGATCGATAACAACTATCCTGCCAACGCCAAGACGGGCCAACTCTTCAACAACATAGCCACCAAGTCCACCGCAACCGATCACAGCAATACTACTACGGAAGAGGATTAACTGGTCGCTGGCAGAAATAGCCTGGCGATTACGCTGATAACGCGCAGGCAGTATTCCCTGCTGTAAGGCAGCCTCTTCAACCTCGGCCAGGCTTACGTTAAAATAGTCAGCGGCCTCACACTGAAGAATCCACGGCAACAGCTGGCAGTTAGAATGGTCTCGCACAAAAGCCGACAGCATATCCCGTCACCCTCCGCCAAGCAGTGGAAAGAGCGCGAGGGTATCACCTTCAACAAGAAGTCGGTCGAGCTTGACATGCCGGTTGTTGATCATCATTATCCCCAATTCGGATTGCGGCAGGCTCAGGCTGTCAGCCACATCGGCAACGGTGCTTCCCTCCGGATAATCCCTGGTTTCAATATCAAAGCGACCGGCACGAAATGAAGCGAACAGTTTGACGGTTATGATCATCTTGGTACTCCCTCAAAGGTAGCCGAAAGAAGAACTCTACCGGTGTCATGCAGAGAATGGTTTGCCTGGGGGGGGAGAGTGCAGAGAAGTTCAGTGAATTCATCCTGCTCCAGAATAATACCTCGAGCCAGGACCGTCGGGCCAAGTTCACCGAGCAGTAGATTAAACAGTTTCAGGCGGACAGTTCCGGATGCGTCTACCGTTTTTCCACTATCAACCGCGTGACTGATTCCCTCGCGCAGCGCTGCATAAAAACCGCCACGTCTCATGGTGGCACCGACAAGACCCGGCATGGCAGCCGACAAGGTTACCCGGGAACCATCCTGTATGACAGTTCGCTCAAGATCATCCACAGGGCTATTATTAAAAAAAATTGTTGTTATCCGGTCAGTTACATAGTCGGCAGGAATGGCAAGCTGGTCAACAAGAAGACTTTTAAGGGTGCATCCAACAATAGCAGGAATAGTTACACCCTTCTGAAGAAGCGGAAAGAACAGATTAAGTTGGTCAACAATCAGGTTTAATTCCAGAGTTTCCCGTTTCACAGTCGTCTCCCGAATGACTGCTGCGAGGGAGAATCCCTCCCTCGCAGCGTATTTCATTTACCAATTAAACAAATCGTCCAGCTCCTCGTCCTTCATCATGAAGGTAAGGTTATGAGGCGCTACCGGCTCATCGTAGAAAAAGCGCGGCAGCCGGTCGTGATACTTGGTAAAACCGGCACGTTTGTTAAAATCGCGCTCGGCGGAAAGGACCCGTTTACCGAGTGCCACCACATCATCACCGGTCATGGTGATGCCATGGAAAGAGCCGAGCATATCGAGCAGGGCCTGGAAGGTTTCCGGCTGATCCAGAATAGCGAAGGCGATGAACAGGCACATACCGGTAGAGTCGATTGCCGCCGTGGCAATCTGCAGGTTGCGCGACAGCTCGATCTGACCTTCGGTTTTGAGCGGATCGACGTCGCCACCGACCTTGAGGATGTTGGTGGCAATGGCATACCCCATCGTGTGGTCGGCTCCCTGCGTTGATGTGGCATAGGTGACTCCGATCCCCTGAATGGCGCGTGGATCATAGGCAGGCAGCGCCTGATCCTTGACGACCGGTACGCGTTCGACACCGAAAACCTTACCGGTTACCGCAGCACCGGCGCCCAGAATGCAGCCAAGCGGTGTGCCTTTGCCGACTTCTTCCAGCAGCCTGATGGCGCCTGCGCGGTCGCCGAATTCTATAATTCCGGCATCCATGGCGACGCCGATGGTGACACCCATTTCAATGGTGTCGACGCCGATGTTATCATCCATATAGTCAAGACGGGCGATGGTATCAAGATCGTCGATGCCGCAGTGGCCGCCGTGTGACCAGACGGTTTCATATTCCGGCTGCTTGGTGACGTAGTTGCCGTCTTTATCATTGTAGATACCGGAGCACTGAATAACGCAGCCACGATGGCAGCCGTGAGTTGCGGAACCGCCACGCTTGACTTCCAGTTCAGCCTGGGCTTCGCCGCTGATCTTGGAGCTTCCGGCAAACTGGCCGGTTTTGAAGTTGTTGGTCGGGTAACCACCGGCTTCGTTCAATACGTTGGTCAGAACGTTGGTACCGTATGCAGGGAGGCCTTCGCCGGTTACCGGGTGTTTGCGCAGTCCTTCCACAAATTTGCGGTTGGCATCACGGTAGCCTTCAATATTTTTGGCTGGACGCATCGTGACACCGGCGTCATCAATGATGATCGCTTTGACGCGTTTGGCACCCATGACCGCTCCGACGCCGCCTCGGCCACAGTGACGGGTCGGACGCAATTCAGGGTCGGTGCAGGCGATAGAGGCAGACAGCATCTTGCGTTCTCCGGCGGTGCCGATGGTCATGTAGGCAACTTTGTCGCCGTATTCCGTACGCAGTTTTGCAACGAGAGGATAGTTGTCAAGCAGTTTAAGGCTGTTATCGACGATGACGTTGATGCCATCCTTGTTAATAACAATTTTGTAGAGGTCGTCACCTGCCGGTTTACCTTCAAGGATAACTGCGGCATACCCGAGTCGGGCTAATACCTGAGCAGCCTGGCCGCCGGCGTTGGATTCCTTGATGGTACCGGTCAGCGGGCTTTTGCAGCCGACCGACAGACGCCCGGTCATGGAACCGACCGTGCCGCTGAGCATACCAGGGGAGATAACCAGTTTGTTTTCCGCACCCAGTGCGTGGGCGAGAGGTGGAACTTCAGCAGCAACGATAAGCGACGTCATTGCCCTGCCGCCGAGGCCGGCATAGTCGCCAAGGCCAGAAACTGTTACCTTCGGGCCGCCTGCGGCCCCCATGTCAATCCGTGCAATTTTGTCCATATCTGTTCTCCTTTCCCTTATTCTGTGCGTGGCACAGATGAAATTCTCCTTTTCAAAGGAAGGCTGCACCGTTTCCCGTGCAACCCAATGGCCTGTCGCCGTGGGAGTGATCCGGTAGGCGGTGAGGCTCGGAGTAAAAATAATATGGTTTTATGCAGTCTGCTCTATTTGTCGGAAAATTTCAATACGGTAACTTGCAAAACATCTGCGGCTCAAGCAGCCCCAAAAGACGCCCGCTCCATAGGCTACCTGCTCCAGCAGATAGATACCGGCAAACAGGTAAAACGCCAGCTTCGGCTTCTTTACGGCAAAGTCTACTCCGGCGGCACAGGCCAGAACAGCTCCGAACAGAACCCAGCAAACCGGCACAAACAGTGCTATTGCGATGATGGCAATAGAATAATAACGAACCAGATGATAACTCAGGTAGTATATAAGGCTGCCTAAGGCACGCAGACGCCCTGCAACAATCGCGCTCAGGCCTAAAGGAAGCCCATGTTTGCCGCTCCGCAGCCGTACGGCAGCAGCATCACACAGCAGGAGTCCGGAAACCGGCAGCAGCGCCCACCAGCTGATAACAAACGACATCAAACAGAGTGTCAGTATGGCAGCCAACAGCGGTGGAATAACCATGCGCTTATGACGGGTCGGATGCAGGATCTGCAGTATCCCTTCCGAGGTGCCGTAGTCAAAGCGCCGGGACATGAATGACCGTATCGAAGTGCGATGTTCGTGGAGAATATTTCCGAGTGGCAGATAGCAGATGCTCCAGCCCCTGTCCCGCAGACGCCACGTCAAATCGACATCCTCCCCGACATGCATGCCGTCATTAAAACCGCCAACGCTGGTGAAGGCGCTGCGCCGCACCAGCAGATTACAGCTGGGCAGGTAGAAGGTATCACTGCCGCTGCTTCCGACCCGTTCCCGTGAACTTATGGAAAGACTCGACATGACCGCCTCATAGCGATCAACGGCGGATTCGCTGCACATCCCGTCAACCTGGCCGCCGACCGCCGCCATGGCAGAGTCACTGAAAGCAGGAATCAGCTGACAGAGCCAGTCGGGTGAGGCGGTGCAATCGGAATCGATAAAAGCAAGTATTTCACCATCAGCCATTGAGGCCCCCACATTACGTGCCGCCGCCGGGCCTCGACCCACTCCGCCTGACGCCACCAGCAGCGCGCCGAACTCGCGGGCAACATCGGGAGAAGCATCACTGCTGCCGTCATCCACAACGATGATCTGCAGTTTTTCATGCGGATAGGAGAGCTGCGTGAGCGAAGTCAGACAGCGCCGCAACTCGTCAGCCCGGTTCATAACCGGGATAACAATACTGACTTCAGGGAGTGACGCAGACAGTTCAGGAGCAGTACGAACCCGTTCTGCAAAACCTTTCGCCACCAGTTGTTCCATGATGCCATGTTCTGATGCGGCAGCGGAAATCACGCTACCGTCCGCGCCACGTCCGACGAGGTCGGCCAGAGAGCGATTGAGACGAAGTTGGTAGAGCGGTTTTTTTGACACAAGAAAATATTCCCCATCCCGATCGAGTAACTCTACGTTGTGTCTCAGACGATAATTCATGATGCTGCATCCGTTGTCAGCCCTTCTTCACGGAATATCCGCAGGAGGGCAGCTGCCGTTTCATCAGCAGAAAGAGCATTCACTTTCCCGCTGCGCGCTTTAATACCGCCGGAGAGGAGTGAGAGAATCCGCTCAAAGGCCGGGAGCGACGGGTCAGGAGTTACCACCCGGGTCGGATCCGGCCTTGGTACGCCGAAATCAGCGGCGGTAAGATACGCACCGGCGGCACCGATTTCCCAGAACGGGAGTCCAAGATGAGACAGGTCCCACGTCTCGATCTTCGCCGACAAAGAAGCGGTAATGGCATCAATCGAGGGGTAGCGCGGCGTGCGCACTTCTTCACAGAGAACCGCGCAGGGGAACGTGGCAGTAACATCCTGCCGGGCACCCCGGTCAGATTTGCGCTGCACCTCCAGATGTTTCGTTCCAGGTGCCAGAGAGACCGCCGCACTGATACAGGGCATAGCTGCCGCAGCAGCAGCAAGCGCCGGCACCGGGTCGTCGCCGCGATCGACCAGTCGATTACCGGTCAACAGCAGTGATGGTGCAAGAATAGATACCATACGGGCTAAAACCTTCGCGTCTGCCGCGTCATCGCCACCTTCCAGGCCGTGATCCCAAAAACGAATCGCCCGATCTGCTCCCATCGAAAACGCCAGGCGCAGGGTATCATTGAGGCGTTCACGACCGACCGCGAGCACCGTCACGCGGGCACCAAGGGAATCCTTCAGGCAGAGCGCCTCTTCCAAGGCAGCCATATCAGCCGGATTCGGCACTCTTCGCAATCCCCGTTCACTGATGGCCGCACCCCGGGAAGTGACCCGTGCCGGTGGTCGTGGATCATTGGTCTCGCGGAGGAGGACGAGGATGTTGAGTTTATTTTCGGGCATGTATTCCACCTCTGTTTGCAAGCTTATAATCAACCACCCCCAGCCCCTCCTTATCAAGGAGGGGAGCTTTAAAATCCCCCTCCTAGTTTAGGAGGGGTTAGGGGTGGTAAGGTTTCAAGTCATTCGATACGCAACCCCGAAGCCTCCCCGGGGATAGCGCCAGCGGGTAAAGGCGTCGCGGTGGCAGACAACGTAGCAGGTGCCGCACTCCAGACAGCCGTCATGCACGAAGGTCATCTTCTGATCTTCCTCAGACCATGTATAGCACCGGGCCGGACAGGAGTTGACACAGCCACGGTTGTCGCAGCCGGTACAGATGTCGTAGTTGAGGACAATATGCGGTTCCCGGTCGATGGTGAAACTGGTGTTGTCGAAAATTTCGTCAATATTCATAGTGCTCTCCAGGCGCTGAAGCCATCCGCCACCAGATTGCCAAGACCGACTTTTTCTTTGGCAGACTTGAGGAACAGTTTGGACAGATTCTCCTTGGGAGCGCCGTCGATGCGGTAGATGTACTCCATGAAGCTGCACATAAGTTCCGGATATTCGTTGTAGATACGATCGTTGTGAAGCATATGCGGAGCCTTGCGGTAGAGTTTAAGGTCCTTGAGGACATAACTCTCTTCCATGAGCTTTTTGTAGAGATTCAGGCTCTGTTTGGTGAAGTTTTTGTTTTGATGGGCAGCAATTACTGTTTTGCCTGCCAGTACTCCGGATTGAGATGCCAGATTGATCCCCTCCAGATTGAGGCCGGTGGCGTTGCAGAGCGCGGCGGCATCGCCGGTGACCAGGATACCATCGCCGACCAGTTCCGGGATCATATCGTAGCCCCCTTCAGGGATCAGGTGCGCCGAATACTCCTGAAGTCTGCCGCCACTGATCATTTTGGCCAGCTGCGGCTGTTCCATAAAGGCGTTGAGGAGATCGTACGGTGTTTTGCCGCTGACCCGCAAACTGGCAAGGTGGAATACCAGGCCGACCGAAAGTGAATCATAATTGGTATAGAGGAAGCCGCCGCCGCGCACTCCGGCGGTGCAGCCGACAAATTCATTGGCAAAGCCCTGCTCGCGCACCAGACCGAAACGGTCGTCGATCATCTCGCGCGGCATATCTATGAGTGCCTTAACTCCGACCGCCATCTGGGCCGGGTTGAAGGTCGGCTGACGGAGGCCGGCTTTTTTGGCGATGAAGGAGAGTACACCATCTGCGGCAATAACAACCGGTGCCAGCAGCTCTCCGGTGCGGCCGACAATGGAAACACCGGCAATTTTGCCCTCTTTGTACATGAGGTCATCAACGGTAGCGCGGGTGATCAGTGTTGCACCGGCCTTGACCGCTTCCTGGGCCAGCCAGTTATCAAAGCGGGGGCGAAATATGCTGTAGCCGTTGTAGGGTGTTTTATCGAAGTTGCCCGATTCTATGGTCGTCGTGAAGCTGGAATCACCGGTCATAAAGGTGACGCCCTTTTTAACGATATGGCGCCCCAACGCCGCCCGATCCCAGAAATCGGGGAAAATTTCTTCGAGAGCCGGCAGACGGTGGAGGACCCCGCCGAACATATTTTTTTCACCCGGAAAGGTGCCCCGCTCAACCAGCGCCACATCGAGACCGGCGCGCGCCATCACCAGAGCAGCAGACGAGCCGGCCGGGCCGGCACCGACGACAATTGCCTGATAGGTTTTACTCATGGCGCACCCCCTGTAGCGGCTTTAACCTGCCTCAGAAGGCGCGGCAGCAGCTCCTTCAAATCTCCGACAAAACCTTCATCGACGTTTGGAAAAATGGGAGCCTTGGCGTCACTGTTAACGGCAATGATCCGCCGGGAATCCTTGATGCCGCCGATATGATGCATGGAACCGGAGATCCCCAGTGCCACATAGAGCCGGGGGGTCACGGTGCGGCCGGTCTGGCCGACCATTCTCTCGAAACCGGTCCAGCCGAGATCATACACCGGGCGGGTGACACCGAAGGAAACGTTCAACTCTCTGCACAGCTCTTTGAGCTGTTCAAACGTGGTCGGATCACACCCCTTGCCGGCGCTGAAAATCACTTCCGCCTCGGTCAGATCGACGGTCTGCGGGTCAGGCGCTATCCTGCCGGTAACTGTTGCCGTCGGCACGGAGAGCGGAGCGGCCGAACGCCAGGTCGATACTGCAGGGGATGTAGCACGAACGGTTGCCATGAGCACCTGGCTGAGCGAGCGCGGCGGCACCGTAACAACCAGCGTGCGGGTGCGGTCCCATATCCTGGTTTCAGCGATCCGGTCACCGAGCACTCTTCGGGAGAGATGCACGCCATCGGCACCCTGCCGGACGGTCAGCAGCTCCGTCATGATTGCGGCCTGAAGTTCATGGGCGGCAACCGGCGCCAGGGTAGCACCGAGGTCGTTATGAGGGAGAACCAGAACCGTTGCCATATGATCCGCAGCCAGAGCGGCAAGGTTTTTTCCCAGCAGTGCCGGTGTATCAAGCAGGCTGTCACCGGCAGTTATACAGGTAATGTCCGGGGTGCCGTATGCCCCAAAGATGGCCAGCTGCTCGCTGTCGGGCGTGACGGCAACCACCGCTCCCCAGGGTGCACCGAGGGTAACTGCAAGGCGCGCGCCATAGGAGAGCAGTCCTTTACCGGTTTCATCGAGTTCTCCACCGGGAAGATCGACAAAAACAAGGATTTTGCTGCCGGCGCCCATCAGATCTCCCTCCCGAGTTTGTGCCCTTCCCAGATAGCCATATCGACCTTACGCGGGGAAACACAGTCACCGATCCGGTACAGCTCCCGCACCGAACCCTTCAGGCTCATGTACAGGTCGTCGTCAACCTCTTGTCCCATCGCGAGGACAATGGAGTCATAGGGGCCCCAGTCGAACCAGACATTTGAATAGACGTTGAACCCTTTGACGGTCTTGGCACCCGCTGCGCCGCCAACTTCCATGACAGCGATGTCCGGGGTAAAGGTGACCCCCTTCTGCAGCAGCCGCTGCCGCGACGAGTAGAGGTCCTGAGTCGGTCCAAGCTCCGCGCAGATGAAAAGGCTGGAGGTGATCATGTCAACCTGTTTCCCCTGGTTGGCAATGAATTCGGCAGTGGCGGTAGCACGCTGGTGGCCGTCGTAATCGATCAGACAGACTCTCTCTCCCAGTTCGGCCTCACCGTTCAGCACCTGCACGACATTAAAGATCGCCGGACCGTCGGCCCCTCCAACCGCGTATTTCTTGGGGACGCTGCCGGTTGCCACAATAACGACATCCTGCTTTTCAGCGAGGAGCTGCTCTTTAGAAGCCTCCACTCCGAGTTTTACGGTGACACCGGCCTTCTCCACCTGACTCTTCTCGTTTCTGATGATGACGCCGAATTCGTCGCGCCCGACCCCCTTCATGGCGGTCACAACCTGCCCGCCGAGAGCCTCGTTCCGGTCAATGAGGGTCACCGTGTGGCCGCGCCTGCCGGCCATCTTGGCAGCCCACATACCGGCCGGACCACCGCCGACGATAGTAACGTTCTTCTTGACACTGGCCGGTGTCAGGGTTCCTTCGCCCCACTCCTTCTCACGCCCGACTGCCGGGTTCTGAACGCAGCCAAGGGATTTGTTCATGCCGATCCGGCCGATGCACCCCTGGTTGCAGGCGATGCAGTAGCGAATGTCGTCCAGCTTGCCTTCCTGTGCCTTCCTGGGAAGGTACGGGTCACAGATCAGGGCACGGCACATACCGATCATGTCAGCCTGACCGGCGGCAAGCACCTTTTCGGCCATGACCGGATCGTTGATTCTACCGGTACAGAAGACCGGCAGCTTGATTTTTTCGCGAATCCCGGCGGCCAGCGGGATGGTGTAGCCGAGTGGGGAATGCATCGAGCCTTCCACCAGATAGAGGTTATAGAAGGTGGCGATGGAGAGATCCATGAAATCAATCAGTCCGGATGCCTCGAAGAGAGCGCAGATTTCCTGCACCTGACCAAGGTCGAGTCCCCCCGGAATCATTTCATCAGCGCACATACGGATGCCAAGGGTAAAGTCGTTGCCGACCGCCTTTCTCACCGCGGAGATAAATTTGAGCGGTGCCCGCATCCGGTTTTCCAGGCTTCCGCCGTATTCGTCTGTGCGAAAATTGGTGAGCGGAGAGAGAAACTGGCGCGCCAGACTGGAATGACCGAACTGAATCTCTACTCCGTCGAAACCCCCTTCACGAACATGGATTGCGCTCTTGGAAAAATAACGGGCAACCTCTTCGATGTCCTCCGGCTCCATCGCCTTCGGGGTTTCGCGGAACAGGACATCCGGAATCGGCGACGGGGCCCAGATTGGCAGGCGCGAGATGCTGCCGTCACCCTGCTGGCCGTTGTGATTGAGCTGGGCGAAAATCTTGGCGTCATACTGGTGCACGTAATCGGTGATCTTCTTGAAGCCGGGGATCACTTCAGCATGATAGACGTCAATCAGCTTTTCATACGCCATATCGGTCGGATGGACCGTCAGTTCCTCGGTGATGATCAGACCTGCCCCACCCTTGGCCCGCTCGCCCCAGTAGTGCATCTGGCGTTCGCTCGGAAGATTGCCGACGGCCAGATTGGTGAGATGCGGCTGAAAAGAGATGCGGTTTTTCACCTCGGTGGTGCCTATTTTGAGGGGTGAGAACAGGTTCGGAAACATCATGGTGGTTCTCCTAATGATTGTCTCCCCCCTTGATAAAGGGGGGTCGGGGGGGATTTGCTGTTGACTGTAAGGCAAATCCCCCTGAATCCCCCTTTATCAAGGGGGACTTTAAAATTCTACGCCGCCAAATCCAGTCGATTATCGGCAATTGAGGTCACACAGCGCTCCAGGCATTCCGGATCACCGCCGTTGATATCGTTTTTAAGATGCCAGGCAACAGCGGGGCAACCGCCGTGGCACTGATCAAAACGGGTGCACTCTTCGCAGGAATGAATGCGCAGGTTACGAAATGAGGCATAGATTTCTGACGTATCCCAGATTTCCTGAAATTTTTTGACGCGGAGATCGCCCGCTTCGAAGCGGTCGCTCTGGAGAAACGCGCAGGGATACATATGCCCGGTCGGACTGACACAGCAGGTCAATTTGGCGGCGCCGCAGAGATTGAGCCCCAGGCCCTGGCGCTCCTGTGTGGTCAGCGAGAAGAAACTGTCGCCGGTGCGTACGTCGCCGCTTTTCGCGAGCCAGTCGGAAAAGGTAAGCAGCTGTGCCGGGGTCGGCCGGAGCGATTCCCAGTTGTCCGCTCCGCGCCCGGAGGGGCGGAAGCGACTGACCCGCAGTGAAACACCGAGAGAGCGGGCCAGATCGTGCATGGCCGGAATTTCACTGGCGTTATGGGTGGTAAGGACGGTATTGATACTGGCAGGGATTTTTGTGGCGGCCAGCAGCTTGACAGCTGCTATGGCTGCGTCGAAAACACCGTCGCCGCGCACGGCGTCACAGGTTTCCCGGCGGGCACCGTCAAGGCTCACCTGAATGGCGACCAGCGGGTTGGTTGCAAGTCGGTTAACCAGTTCAGCGGTGATAAGAGTGCCGTTGGTGGAGATGCAGGTCATGATGCCCCTGGCATGGCAGGCGGCCAGGATCTCTTCAAAGTCCGGACGGATAAACGGTTCACCGCCTCCAAAATTAACCTGAAAGACTCGTGCCGTGTGCAGCTGTTCCACCAGATCAAGCGCTTCGGCAGTCGAGAGCTCGTTACAGGCTTTTTCACCGGACGACGAAAGGCAGTGATTGCAGCGGAGGTTACAGGCCAGGGTGACCTCCCAGGTCAGATTAACCGGGGAACGCATTCCCATTTCGACATATTTATTGCTCACGGAGAAATCCTTTTTCCAGGAGTTGAGTTACGAATTTTTGTAAGGCCGGCTTCTGAGACTCGGAAGTGCCTGCGGGAAATTCATCCCTGGCGCGCACGGTGCCGAAATAGTCGGCGGGTAGCAGCGTACCAGTAGCAGCGAAGAGCAGGCGCGGTCCCTTGCAGTCATAAAACAGGAGACCGAACCCCTCTTGCCGTACGCGGCAGGACGGATGCAGCTTGATGCCTGCCGCAGCCATCTTAATACACCCCGCAGATGCCGTCGATTGCGAGTTCCTCAACCTGAATTTCCTCAAGGATACGCGGTTCTTCGCTGCATGATACTTCCTGGTTTTCTACTTCCATGGTCATTCTCCTTTCGTTCTTTGTCACACCGAATCAGGGTGCGCTGTGGTATATCCTTCCATTGCAACGGCAGTGCCAACACGCCTTCCGCTAATTTATCGTTTATTTTAAGATACTTAGAACAATTTTCGCTTCTGCATATTTCGACGTGTAGAGAAATGGGGCAAATTATATTTCATAGATTCGTCACCCAATTGGGTTGTATGCAGCAAATGTCAACAGTGGGGAAATTTTCTACAGTGCTTATGCTGATCGGAGATATTTATGAGGGGTAGACCTGATGATGGCTCAGCAATCTGTTCACCAATTTAAAATCAAGAGTGATATCAAGGCGGCGAGGATTGAGGCGACGAAGGCATACAACCAGTATGTTGAGGAGCCGAAGACGAGCCAACGAAGATAGCGCCTTGATTTAGAATTGGAATTACTTATTGAAACGGAATTCCATATGGAAGGTATTGGTCTCATGGGAATACACCAGTGGATGTCCCAGTTTCCGGTGGTAATTGAGCATGGCTTTATTAGTCGGAAGTATCTCCGAAAAAAATCCTGCAACACCCTGACTGACAGCATGCTCTTCCAGCTGACCCAGCAGATACTGCGTCATCCCCAGCCGGCGGTAATTTTCGTGCACGACTACAGCGGTCTCTGCCAGATTGGTGCGCGGGTTGACCACGTATCTGGCCACCGCGACTATTGACTCTGAATTATCCTCCGGCAAAAAAACGGCCAGCGCCATCCGGCTCCGGTAATCGACACACACCAGCTTTGCCGCCTCAAGGTGGGCAAGCTGTCGCTTCTGGCCAAAATAGCGGTTGTGAATGGTTTCGGCATTATGGGTGTAGAAAAACTCCTGAAGAGTTCTTTCGTCGGTGGCCTTGAGTGGCCGAATCAGCATCGCGATGCCGCCGAACTGTCTGCTCTCCTCATATTTTTTCGGGTAATGATCGAGCGCCTGCTGCCACACCTGCTCATCTTCGTAGACATAATGTTTCTGCTTCACAAATTCCAGTAACTCACCACGGTAATCGGGGTGAGCTATGGAAATCAGCGCCAGAGCACGCTCTCTGATGGTCTTGCCGTGCAGATAGGCAACCCCGTACTCGGACACTACGTAATGGGCGTCCCCGCGACTGGTGACAACTCCGGAACCGTCATCAATCCGGTGCACTATCCTGCTGATTGCGCCATCTTTTGCCGTGCTTCTGATAGCAACAATCGGCTTGCCGCCTCGACTCATAGCGGCACCACGGATAAAATCGACCTGCCCGCCGATGCCGCTGTAAAACCGGTAACCGATACTGTCGGCGCATATCTGGCCGGTCAGATCCACCTGGAGTGCCGCATTGATCGCCACCACCTTGTCGTTACTGGAAATCACCCGGGGATTATTGACGAAATCGGAGGGATAAAATTCGATGCCGGCATTGCCGCCGACAAAGTCATACAGCTTTTTACTGCCGCAGACAAAGCTGGTAACCACCTTGCCGGGGTGGACACTCTTCAGACGATTGGAAATATTGCCCCCCTCTATCAGTGGGATCAGAGCATCGCTGAACATTTCCGTATGAATACCGAGATCGCGCTTATCGGTAATAAAATTCAACACCGTGCTCGGTATCGTGCCAATTCCCATCTGCAGACAGCTGCCGTTTTCGACAAGTCGTGAAATCTGATAGCCGATCTGCAGTTCAATTTCATCCGGTTCCTGGGCAATGGCTTCTAAAATAGGCAGATCCGTCTCCACCAGAAAATCAATGTCTTTGATATGCACATATGTTTCGCCATACGTCTGCGGCATCTGCCGGTTTACCTCGGCTATCACCAGTTTGGCACGATCAAGTGCCGCCCGCTGAATATCCACGTTAATACCCATGCTGCAGAAACCATGCTTATCCGGCGGCGATACCTGCAGTAACGCTGCCTGGTTACCCCGCTGCCCGAAACGGATAAGTTCCGGAATTTCACTGAGAAAGATCGGGGTATAATCTGCACGCCCTTCGCGGACCGCCTGGCGGATGTTTTCACTAATAAAAAAAGAATTGTGGCGCAGATGCCCTGCATTCTCGTCAGTAATGTAATCAACGGTACCGAGTGACAGAAGCTGGATCAGTTCAACGTCGTTGAACCTGAGGGCGTTTCTGCTCAGGGCGGCAACCAGCTGCATCGGTACAGCGCAACCGGAGCCGATAAACACCCGCCAGCCGGACTGAATGTGGCGCACCGCTTCATCTGCTGTCGTCAGCTTCTGTTGATACAAATCGGAAAGTTGTTTATCCATAAAGTCACCATCGCGTGAAACGTCAAATCTGCGTTTAAATTGTATAACAACTTTTTTTTTAATAGTACCTATTTTTATGTCACTTTTTGTCGACAAGATTCATTATGTTTTGTATAGTGGTAAATCAATACTATAATACCGATTTATTCTAGTCGGCGACAGAAACTTCAGGACAAATATACCGCAGGAGGTCAATCATGCCCTACAATCTGGATCTGCCCGAAGCATTCAACGCCGCTGACTACTTTGTTGATCGTAACGTTCGCGAGGGAAGAGGCGAAAAGGTTGCGGTACTGTGTGAAGAGCGGCAATTTACCTACCGGCAGATACAGGAGGGGGTGAACCGTTTTGGCAACGCGTTACTGTCGCTTGATGTACGCATGGAGGAGCGGGTTGCCCTGCTGCTGCTGGATACGGAAATCTACCCGCAGGCGTTCTTCGGCGCCATTAAAATCGGCGCTGTTCCGGTGTGTCTCAATACGATGAATCGCTCACCGGACTTCCAGTTTTATCTGAATGACAGCCGTGCGAGAATACTGGTGGTAGATGAACAGCTGCTGCCGCTGATAGAGCCGATCCGTGGCAATCTGCGCTTTCTGAAGCAGATCATCGTTGCCAACGGCAGCGACCCTGACGGTGATGTGTGTCTGACTGAGCTTCTCAGTGAACAATCGGCAGAGCTGGAAACCGCTCCGACCTGCCGCGACGATTCCTGTTTCTGGCTGTACAGTTCCGGCTCAACCGGTTCTCCCAAGGGGACGGTGCATCTGCAGCATGATATGGTCTATTCGGCCAAGACCTATGCGGCAAAGATTCTTGCCATCAGAGAGAACGACGTCTTCTTCTCTGCGGCAAAGCTGTTCTTCGCCTATGGGCTCGGTAATGGTCTCTATTTTCCTTTTGACGTCGGAGCCACTGCAGTCTACCTGCCACAGAGACCGACTCCGGCACATGTGTATGCAACCGTAAACCGACACAAGCCGACTCTGTTCTTTGGCGTTCCGACGCTGTACGGGCAGATGCTTGAAGAGGAAGGGACCATGGATGGCGTGAGGCTCTGTGTTTCTGCAGGAGAAGCCCTTCCGGCCGCCTATCTGCGTCGTTGGAAAGAGCGCTTTCAACTCGATATCCTCGACGGCATCGGTTCTACTGAAATGGTACATATTTTCATTTCAAACAGACCGGGAGAAATCGTTCCCGGCAGTTCCGGAAAAATTGTGCCTGGCTACGAAGCGCGCATCGTTGATGAGAATATGCATGATCTCCCGGTCGGTGAAATCGGCACCCTGCTGGTGAAAGGGGACAGTGCTGCCGCCCTGTATTGGAACAAACATGAGAAAACCAGGCAGACAATAATGGGGCACTGGATAAATACCGGCGATAAATATACCTGCGATGAACTGGGGTATTTCTGTTGCGCCGGACGCACAGACGACATGCTCAAGGTGGGCGGGATCTGGGTGTCACCAAACGAAGTAGAGTCCTGCCTGATCGAACACCCGGCGGTCCTTGAGTGCGCCGTCATAGGTGCGCCGGACGAGGAAAACCTGATAAAGCCGATGGCCTTTGTCGTGCTCAACAAACAGCATTCGCCCTCGGAAGCGATGGAACATCAATTGAAAGAGTATGTAAAAGCGAATCTGGCGCTTTACAAATATCCGCGCTGGATACGTTTTATTGACGAGCTCCCGAAAACCGCCACCGGTAAGATCAAACGGTTCGAATTGCGGGATCTTATAAAGACTCAGACCGGTCCACTGTGATCCGGTCAAATAAGATTTACTGAAAATAGGGGGCGTCAAGCCCCCTGTTTTTTTGTTATAGTAGCCAGACCGTGTAATTCCGATTTCAAATCAAAGATGCCATCAAGGCGGGGAGGAATGAGGCGACGAAGGCATACCATCAGTATGCTGAGGAGCCGAAGACGAGCCAACGAAGATGGGGCTTTGATTTGGAATTGGTATAATTATCTCTTCAGTGAAAGTCATGCCATGCCCGAAATAAATTCCTGCTGCTCCTACTGCGGCACAAAATATCCTGCTGAAGAGCTGTGGCCGATAACCTGCCGGGAGTGCGGGAACACCAATTATCTGAACCCGATTCCGGTCGTTGTACTGCTCGTGCCGATCGGAAATGGTCTCGTGGTGGCCCGGCGCAACATTGAGCCGCAAAAAGGGACACTCGTGCTGCCGGGAGGGTATCTTGACCGTGGCGAGACCTGGCAGGAGGGTGCTGCGCGGGAGCTGCTTGAAGAGACCGGCATACTGGTTTCTCCGGATGATATAACTCTGTACGACGTGTCAAACGGGCTGGATAACACACTGGTAATCAGTGGTCTGGCATCGCACCAGCCGCACAGCTGCCTGAAGCCCTTCTCATCGTCGGAAACGCAGGAGATCGCCCTGATCAAAGAGCCGATTGACCTCGGTTTTCCGCTGCATAATCTGCTGGTGCGGAGATATTTTCAAGCCGGGTACGGATTATGACGATATTTGACCAATCGGCAAATCAACAGCCAAAAGCGTTCCGAACGCCGCTGCATGACTTCCCGGATGTCATCCTTCATGCTTCGGAAACAGCCGTGAAGAAGCATCCTCGTTACAAAGAGGCAAAATCAGGGGACAGCAAAGCTGCTTTTGAACTTGTCCAGGCAACGATCAATGATGTACAGGTGGAAAATCTACGAATATTATTGAACGGCAGAAACCCGTTGCTGGCGAGCGCCCACGCCTACGAGGCGGAAGGGGTAAATGCCATACCTGAGGTTTTTGCTGATGAACTGGCACAGCGGCTTGATCTGGTCGTTGACAGCGGTATTGTTCAAACAAACGTAGTAGCTCACACCGGAGCAAATGGTTTTGGCAGACTTGCCCGACAACCGTACTTTGAAGGCAACGTCACAGCTGGGCAGGATTACATCCTTGTGGATGATTTTGTCGGCATGGGCGGTACACTTGCAAACCTTCGCGGTTATATTGAGGCACAAGGTGGCAAAGTCATCGGTGCTGTAACATTGACGGGAAAACCGTATTCAGCTAAACTGTCTCAAAATCAAACGCAATTGCATGAATTGAGGGAAAAACATGGAAACCATCTTGAATCATGGTGGCAAGAAAACTTCGGTCACACCTTCGACTGCCTTACTCAATCAGAAGCTCGGTATCTCGCCCGCACCTCGGATGTTGACACCATCAGAGATAGAATTGCTGAGGCAAAGTAAACGGGAAATAGCTGAAGATTACCGGACTCGAAGAGCTGCTGGATCACGTTGAGTTAGTGGTTCGTCTCTATCGGACGGATGTTCTGAACGCATTTCCTCTGGTCAAGCGGCTCAAATGTTGAGGATGCAACGGATCGAGTTTCTGGTTGCTCTGCATTGGTTTGGAACCTCAGAAATCAACCTGACAGATGAAGAATTGATCCGGGATTTCAGTAATGCCTGAACAAAATGAGATTGTCATCAACACCGGACAGCAAAAATATAGTTGAAGCTGCCATTAAGCTGACCGGAGAGTAGTAAGTTCAAGCATCCACCCGCCTATAACCTTACCCAATATGAAAACCACCCACTCAAACATCACCAAGCTCTACGCCTTCTCCTTCCTGCAGATGACCCTCTTCCCGATGGCAATCATTACCCTGTTCTGGAAAGATCACATCGGCCTGTCGCTCACACAGATCCTGCTGCTGCAGGGGATACTGTCGGTTTCGATGGTGATCATGGAATACCCGAGCGGTTACATCAGTGACCGGATCGGCTACCGCGTTGCCCTCACCCTCGCCTCACTGCTCGGCATGGCCGGCTGGGGAATCTATACCGTTGCGACCATCTTCGCCCATGTCATGGTTTCCGAGATCCTGATCGGAACCTCCCTTGCTTTCATCAGCGGCTCAGACAGCGCCCTGCTCTACGAGACCCTCAAACAGGAAGGTTCGGAACAGCAGTACGAACGGCATCAGGGGCGCATGGGGGGCTATGCCCAGGGGGGAGAAGCGCTCGGCGCACTCTTTGCCGGCGTGCTCTACGCATATGCACCGCTGCTGCCGTTTATCCTGCAGATCGGCGTCTGGTTTCTGGCACTCCTGCTCACCCGCTCCATGGTTGAGCCGCCAAGGGACATTGCGCCACACGCGGGACACCTTACGGAGGCATGGCGCACCGCACGCTACGCATTTGTGGAGAACAAGAGCCTGCGCTACACCATGCTGCTTAACACGGTGCTCGGGATATCCTCATTTTATCCGGTCTGGCTGATTCAGCCGTATATGCAGCATGCCGGAGTACCGCTGACCTGGTTCGGTCCGGTCTGGTGCGGGGCCAACCTGACCGTGGCCTTTTTCTCCCTGATGAGCCATCGCGCCAATGCCTTTCTCAGTGAACGGTTCATGGTACTGCTGTTTCTGCTCCTGATCGGTGTGGGGTATCTGGGGTTGGGAATCGTTGGAGGGGTGTGGGGATTTCTCTTCTATTACCTGCTGACGAGTATGAGGGGGCTGCGCGGCCCGATGATGCTCAACCTGACGCAAAAGGAGTGCCCGTCAGCCAACCGTGCCGGCATTCTATCGCTCCAGTCACTCTGTTTCCGGGTGCTGTTCGTCTGCACCGGACCGCTGGTCGGAATGCTGGCCGACAAGGATGGGGTCAGGCAGGCGTTTCTGTTTCTGTTGATCGGATTTCTGGTGGTGCTGCCGCCGCTCGTGTTCCTCTTCTTTCGGCACCTTCCGAGAGGTAAACAGGGGTAATTAACCCCTCTAAATCTCCCCTTAGATAAGGGGAGACTTCAAAGCTTCCACCCTTAAATAAGGGGGGGACTGAGGAGGGTTAGATTTGTGTACAATCGGAGGAACCACCATGAGCATATCGCTTAAAGCCCCCACACGTCAGCAGACGCGCGGGGAGGAAATCGCAAACAGCGTCAGCCATGGCATAGCACTTATCGCGGCGCTCGCTGCAACCCCGTATCTTGTTGTACACGCAGTTCGGAGCGGAAACAGGGGATACATCGTCGGGGTGAGTATCTTCGCCGCCTCCATGATTCTGCTGTATCTTGCGTCAACCATCTATCACTCATTGCCGCACGGCAGGGCAAAGCGCCTGTTTCAGGTAATCGAGCACTCCGCGATATTTCTCCTCATCGCCGGCACCTACACACCGTTTACGCTTGGTGTCCTGCGCGGCGCCGTTGGTTGGACAGTGTTCGGCCTCATCTGGGGTCTTGCCGTCATCGGAGTGCTGCTGAAGGCATTCGACAAGCTATTCCATCCCATCTTCTCCACCGGACTGTATCTGCTCATGGGATGGCTGATTGTGATTGCGATCAATCCATTGACAGCCCGCGTATCAACAGCCGGACTGGTATGGCTGGCCCTCGGTGGCGTCGCGTACACAGCCGGAGTGGCTTTTTTCGTCACCGATTCACGCATCAGATACGGACATTTCGTGTGGCATCTGTTTGTCATGACCGGGACAGTCTGCCACTTCTGCTCCATATACTGGTATGCGGCATGACGAGACGGCTTGATCAGGTACAAAAGGTATCGATAATCCTGCGCGCGATACTTCGTGTCGGCGGAAGCGTGGGGAGTTGTGAGACCGGAAACCAGCGGGCATCTTCGAGTTCGGTATAATCGACGCTCAAATCTCCCCCGGCGTATTGTGCAACAAAGCCGACCATTATCTGCGATGGAAAGGGCCAACTCTGGCTCCCCACATAGGTAATATCAGTAATATCTATCCCGGTCTCCTCTTTCACTTCGCGGGCCGCGCACTCTTCCAACGACTCCCCCAGGCTAAGAAAACCGGCTGCCAGACTGTAGCGCCCCGCAGGCCACTGGGCATTTCTGACCAGCAACAGTTCGTCATCACGCCTCACCAAAGTTATCGCGCAGGGGGAGATTTTGGGGAACTGTTTAGCGCTGCAGGCGGAGCATTGCCGACCCCATTCCCGGGAGAACGGGAGCGTTTCTCCGCCGCAGACAGCGCAGAAACAGCTCTGCTGCTCCCAATGGAGAATCTGCCGGGCAAGACCGCCGATGCCGAGTGTGGCGTTATCCATAGTCTGTATGGCGGCGTTAAGCGCTTCAGCGATAAAGGGGTCCCGTACCTGGCACCCTTTATATGCCGAAAAGATGCGCAGCGGTTTCCCGCGCCACTCACCTATGGTAAGAGGCATTTCAGGCGGATTGATCCAGTCAGGAAGTTCGCCGAAAGGAAGAGTTGGCGAACTGTTTCCGGGTTGTAAAAATACATTGTTGCCCTGAATGATGACCCAGTATCCTGGTTCAAGAGAGTGAACTGTGTATTGCGGAATACCGGGCACAAACTGATTTTTTATGAACGAGTGATTAAAAGGAATATTGACAAGGTCAGGGTAGTCGGACATCGTCTTCACTCCCCACGAACCGGCAGTCTCACCATAAATTGCGAGCCCCCGCCAACAGCGCTCTTAACCGATATCTCTCCACCATGCCGTTTCACGATGTTGTACGAAAGTGCCAGGCCAAGGCCGACCCCCTTCCCGACCTCCTTGGTCGTAAAAAACGGATCCCAGATACGGTCAATAACGTCAGGCGAAATTCCGCAGCCCGAATCCCGCACCAGAATGGAAACGGCCTGATCCTCGCCGGAGTAGCTTGTTGAAATGTCAACACTGCCGCCATCCTTGATGGCATGACAGGCATTTATCAAAAGATTCATGAAAACCTGACGCAGTGCCGATGGATCAGCGAGAATGGCAGGAATATTTTCCATCAGCGTGACTGCAATCTCCATCTCTTCATAATTGGGCTGATGCTTGATTAGCTCAAGGATCTCCACAAGGAGGGCGTTGATATCAACCGCATAGTTCAAACCGTCAGATTTTCTGCCAAAGTTAAGCAGGCCACTGATAATGCCCTTGCAGTGATGAGCCTCCCGCACGATTACCTCAAGATATTTGGGGAAGACCTCCAACCTGGAATCTGAAGCCAGCGACTGCTCGTCACGAAAGCGTCGGAGCAGCGCCTCTGCATAGCCCGCGACTGATGTGAGCGGATTGTTGATTTCATGGGCAACGCCGGTAGCAAGCACGCCGATACTCGACATTTTTTCCGTCTGAATCAGCTGCATTTCGTGAACTCTTTTCAGCGTCATATCCCGCAAAAAAACAAGTGCCCGGGTTTTCTCCCCGAATTCATCCTTTATCGGATTGGCTGTGACGTCAATATAGCGGGTGGTATGACCTTCGCGTACGGACACCATGGATGATTCAACGCGCTCTCCATGCAGGGCCCGTTCTACCGGGCAGGTGAGCGGCGCGAGCGGTGAATCGGGATGGAATACATCCCGGCAGCTCCCCCCGACGAGAATCTCCGAGGGGAAAAATTCGGGGCAGACATGGTTAAGATGTTGAATTGAGCCGTTATTGTCAAAGACGATAACACCATCATTTACCGAGTCAAATATCGTCTGCAACTCATTTTTTTTATTGCGAAGCCGTGACTCGCTCTGTTTCCGTTCCGTTATATCCTGTGTTGTTCCATACAGCTTGACAACCTGCCGGGCAATATTTACCGAAGGTTCGACGATCGAATAGACCCATTTGGAGGTTCCATCCTTCAGCAGCAGGCGATGTTCAATTTCGTAACTGCTCCCCTGCGCAGCTCCCTGTTGAAGGCGGGCCATGACGGAGTCGCGATCATCCGGGTGGATGAGGTCTGTCAACGTCTCCGAGGTGGCTTCTTCACGAGTGATATTCATGATGCGCAGCAGTTCGTCAGAAACGCGCAGTTCACCGGTAACCGGATCTGAACGCCATGAACCGACATGCGACATCGATTGCGCCTTGGAGAGATTGTATTCGCTTTCCCGCAGGTACTCCTCCCACTGCTTGCGTTCGGTAATGTCCACCATCGCGGCGTGGCACTCATCACCGATCCCCGCTGCCATCGCCTCTATCCGGACATACAACGGCGGTCGGTCTTTAAGGGAGAGTTTCACCCTGCAGGTCATTTTGTCGCGCCCCAGAAAGACCATCCTGAGAAAATCGACAAACATAAAGCGGTCTTCGATGGCAACAAAATTTTCGAAATGCAGATCTGTCAGAGACGTGCGATCACAGCCTAAAAGGGTGGCACCGGTCAGGTTAACACTTCGGACTACGCCGCCACGATCAAAGGTAAAATAGCCGACGGGGGCGGAATCGTAGAGCAGGGCGTATTTACTCCGTGCCGCCTCAAGTTCCCGATTGGAACGCTGCAGCTCTTCAATCTGCATTTTCAATTCAAGCTGGAGGTTCATACTCTCAACTTCTTTTTGTACTGTACTCCGAGGGCGTCAGCAGTGAGGATCGCTGCTTTCACCATAGCGGCTGAAACGGGGAACCAGGTCGAATGAATGGTCTCGCCGTCAGCGACAGCAGCGGCGGCAACCTGGCTGATCTCCTCAGCGGAGATGTTGATAATGTCAAGATCCTCCAGGCAGAGCGGCAACCCGACACTGTAGCAGAAATCCTGCACCTCTTTGATATCACGTGATGGCCGCCCTTCCAGCACCAGCTGGACAAGGACGCCAAAGGCTACTTTTTCGCCATGCAGTTTCCGCCCTGCTACCTTGAGGGTCGTCAAACCGTTATGGATGGAGTGTGCTCCGGCATGTCCCCCGTTTTCAGAACTTAAGCCGCTCAACAGGGTATTTGCCTCGACGATCGCTTCAACCGCCGGTGTTACGGCGTTCCTTTCAACAGCAAGCATGGCCTGAAGACCATACTCAAGCAGCGTTTCGTAGCAGAGCCGCGCCAGCGCCTTCGTAGCGAGGGTCGGCAGAGCCCCCCCGGTGAGCGGGTTCGGTTTCCCGCTTCTGAAGCAGGTATCGGATTCCCAGAAGGTGGCAAGGGCATCGCCCATCCCGGCCACAAGGAATTTAGCCGGTGAACTGGCGACGAGTGTCGTATCAACCAACACGCAATCCGGGTTCTTTCGCAAAAACAGATAGCGTTCAAAAGCTCCATCCTCGGTATAAATCACCGACAACGCCGAGCAGGGTGCATCGGTCGAAACGACGGTCGGCACGATAATGACCGGCAGTTTCATCTCATGCGACACCGCTTTGCCCGCATCGATTGACGCTCCGCCCCCCAGAGCGATAATGATATCGGCTCCATGAGCTGCTGCAATCTTTGAGAGGCGACTGATTTCCTGATCTGAGGAGACCCCCTGAAAACATTCGTGATAACAGGGAACGCCCTTTTCGGCACAACTTGCGGTAATATCATCACCACAGAGTGACAACGCCGTCCTGCCACCGATTACCAGGGCAGAGGTGCCGATACGGGACGTATGCAGGCCGATTTCCCTGATGGCACCGACCCCTTGAACATAGCGACCTGGTGCAAGCAGCATGCGACTCATGTTAAAGCTCCCATACTAGTCTTAAAATTTTATGCATTTCCGTAACTAACCCCTCTAAATCTCCCCTTATCTAAGGGGAGACTTCAAGGCTTCCCCCCTTAAGTAAGGGGGGACTGAGGGGGGTTAGATTTAAATATTCCAGTGTACTAGTACCCCCCGCAGGAACCGGTTTCGCGTACTTCCTGAATGGCTATTTCCGGGACCTTGGCAGCCTCCTCGCCCATCAGCAGGTCTTCGTAAAAGGCACCAAACAGATGATCGGGGTGGCGTATATGTATCTCCACCATCCACCGGTTTGGCGACGGGTGGAAGGTGATTTCAGAGAGCGGGCCGGCATAGTGGTCGCCACTCGGGTAGTCCCCAAGACGGTGGCCACCTAAATCGAAATTCAGCTCCCATCCCAACTCTTGTGCCATCTGATCGGCATAGTGGTACAGCTCTTCACCGGTAGACGACATATCGGACTGCCATTTTTCCGCAACCGCCTGATAAATTCTCTGAGCGTCGAGGGCGCAGCGCTTCAATTCAGGATTATTGCCGGTTAAAAACGTTTCGCCGGCATCGCCTTCATAGCCATCCCAGACAGGGCCGACATCGATAAAAAAAATGTCATCTTCCCCAAGGCGGATTCCCGGGTCAGAATCAGCGCCAAATGTTTTAACCGTATTGGTGCCGAAGCGGATATACGGAGCATGAAAAGTTCCCGTAGAGCCCATTTCCTCTAAGGTTGCCACCACCATAGCGGTGGCATCTTCTTCCAGCATTCCTACCTGGACCTGGCCAACTATCCTGCTCACCGCCTCCTGCGCCTTCTCTCTCGTTTGATGAAACTTTTCAACACTGAAATATGCTTTGGTCCCTTCCAGAACAGCTGCGTCTTGGCTCGACATGGCGTTACTCCTTCATGCAGGTTTATGATTCGCGTACAGGGAAAAAGATGCCTACGATGCAGAACCTTCGTGCGGTTTGCCAACTTCTGACAGGTCGATACTTCCGTGGCCACCCTCGACATTCGGTGCCCAATCACCCAGATGAGCGGCACAGAGATGCTTCGGGCTATTTGCTTTGGCCCCGCATTTTCTGCACTCAACGGTAGGATGGTCAGAAAATTTTTCAATACAGTCGACCAGTCCCTTCGATTTCAAAACACACATATGATTCTGATGATTTTCAACGTCACAGCTCATGTATTCCTCCTGATCTCTGCATGTCTGTCACCGGCGTATACCGGGTCATATCCGGCACACCGGGCATAATGCCGGTCTCATCTTTTTTTCTGATAAAAAGTGCCAAAGTGTTTGCGCCACGCCTCACTGCTCGGATTCAGCTGCATCCTGTGATCATGATGTACCATGGCTTTGGCCTGTTTGTAATAGTCCTTGTAGTCATCCGGTTCCTTCATGCTGTCCCTGTCATCCCCGTTACGGCGTTTGCGCGGGGCAAGGTCCGTATAGATGCTGCGAAAGAGATCTTCAAGAATCACACTCAACTCATCAACAGACTTGACATACTCCACCTTGTCACAGTAAGCGCCGTACTGTTCAATCATACAGTCACCCCGCTGCCAGGTTTCACGGTCCTCCGGGGTAAGCCAGAGGAGATACCCCGACTTTTCCCGTATTTCATCCATTACCCATTCATTGGCTTCGTTGTAATTATTGCGCGCATCGCCAAGGATGATGACGGTCGGATTGCCGCGCATGCTTTCCAGGTGCCGTTTTTTGAAGTTGACCAGTACCTTGCCATAATCGCTGTTATCATCCATATCGACGAGCGAACCACTGTCGATTACCTCCAGAAGGGCATTCACCGGCATGTTTGTGAGCAGATTGGAAATTTCCGCCAGTTCCTGATTAAAGATGAAACTGCGTACCTCCATCAAGCGGTTATGCAGGGTATGCAACAGGAGCAGCATGAAACGGGAGGCATAACTGACCGAGAAGCTGACGTCACACAGTACCACCAAGCGGGGCCTGACCTTCTTTTTGCACCGCAGTGAGACAAGAAACGGTACCATATCGTTACGGTAGTTTTTCTGAAGCGTCCTGATTACATGGAGTTTCCCGCGACTCTGCTCTTCCTTGACCCTGCGGACGTCTTTGCGGATACGGATCAGCATACGTGACACGATTTCATGCATGTCGGCAATCTCTTCGGGGGTAAAGGCAGAGTTGCTCTCTTTGCTCCAGCTTTTGCTGAATGCGGCAGAAGGAAGATTCAGCAGATTGAATTCAGAAGGCTTCGGGGCTTTGTTCTTACCTTTGTACCCTTTCATTCTGACCTGAATCTCCGGACCGTCTGAATCATCTTCGAGATCCTTTAGCCAGTCGAGGTTCTGCAGATCTTCGGCAGTCACTTCCTGAGCACTGGTCAACAGACCCGGACGATCCCGGCGCTTTTCCAGCATCTCGTCAGTGAATTCCTCTCCCTCGACGATGTGGAAATATGCCCCCATCAGATCTTCCGGCTTGATAAAGAAGGGATTTTCCTCCTGCTGGCTGAAAAAAAAGTCAAAAACATCATTAAATGACGCTATATCATTGACATTCTTCACCAGCGTTACCTGAAGCAGAGCTCTGACGACCTCCCTCCCTTCGACACCGCCGAAACCAAGAGCCTGCACGGCATCAAGGCATTCACCGGGAGACACCCTGATTCCCTGTTCCCGCAGGGCGTGTACAAAACGGGTGACAACCGTTTCCATGCCTACCTCAATTCCTGTACGGCAAGATCTTTCACCATCTGTAGGTCAGCCTGATGCTTGGCGATTACTCCCACGGAATTATCGAGCATTTCCCTCGTGAGCTTTGACGCATTCATAATGGTAAGCACGTTGGCCCAGTCAAGGGTTTCAGAGACACTCGGCGGTTTTCGCATGTTCAATTCACGGGCCTTGCGCAGGAAGGAGACCATCTGGTGAGCAAGTTCTTCACATATCTGGGGAAAGCGGGCCCTGACTATGGCTACTTCACGGTCAAGATCGGGATAGCCGATGTAGAGATAGAGACAGCGGCGGCGCAGGGCATCCGAAATCATGCGGGTGCCGTTACTGGTCAGGATCACCAATGGTTTTCTTTTGGCCTCAATTACACCCAACTCGGGAACCGAGACCTGGAAATCGCTCAGGCACTCCAACAGCAGGGCTTCAAACTCATCACCGGAACGATCGATCTCATCGATCAGGAGCAGTGAGCGTTTTTCAGACAAAAAACTGCGCAGTATCGGTCGCTGGACGAGAAAGTTCATGGAAAAAAACATACTCTCCTCGGCAGCCAGGCGTTCAACAGCCTCGCGCAGATCAGCCGATACCGAGAGATAGTTGTCAAGCTGGGTACGCAGCAGTTGGGTATAGAGCAACTGTTTGCCGTATTCCCAGTCATAGAGCGCCTTGCCTTCGTCGATCCCTTCGTAACACTGCAGGCGAACCAGCGGGAAATCGAGCGAGGATGACAATGCCTTGGCCAGGCCGGTCTTCCCGACGCCGGGTGGTCCTTCGATCAGAATCGGTTTCTCCATGCGCAGAGCCAGAAAAACGGCAGTTGCTATGGCACTGTCAGCAATGTAGCCACTGCTGCGGAGAAAATCCTTAATTCCCTGTTCGGTAATCATTAATGACCTCGTAGTGTTGTATTTTGGTAATCAGCAACTGCAATATTTGCGCCGTTGAGGGAAACTGCTTTTCACCGGTTTATTCTACAAAAAAACCGCTGGCATCCGGTGAGGGGCATCAACCCTTCGGAGCCAGCGGCATATCATAACATCAGTGGAGGAACACTGGGTCTGATTACATAATTACATACAACCGGCAAAGACCGCTCTCATCTCGTGGAAACCGACATCCTTCGGATTGCCTTCGGTGCAGATATCATTGGCGGCAAACTTGGAGAGACCGTCGAGATCTTTTTCCTGCAGGCCGAGGTCGGCGAAACGCTGGGTAATGAACAATTCGTCCTTAAGCTCCTGAATTGCTGCGATGAACTTCTCGCCGGCTTTGTAGTCAGAGAGGCCGCAAACATCAATATCGGCGGCTTTAGCCATCATTTTGAAACGCTCGGGGCAGGCAGGCAGGTTGTAATTGCAGACATCTACCAGGGCGATGGCGTTGCAGAGGCCGTGCGGAGCGTCATAGAGTCCGCCCATGGCGTGAGCCATTGAGTGAACGATACCGAGACCGGCGCTGTTGAAGCTGTAGGCAGCGGCCATTTCAGCCCATACCATCTGCTCGACAGCTCTGTCGTTGTTGCGATTGGCAGCAGACTGACGAAGATTCTGGAAAATTTCTGTGATAGCCCAGAGGCCCGGGCCGTAGGCAGACTGTACGCAAAGTCGGGAAGCGATGGCTTCCACAGCGTGGGTCAGCGCATCCATACCGGTATAGGCGACCAGTTCCTGAGTCATGCACTGATGAAGCAGCGGATCGTTAACGGATTTACTCGGAGTACAGTTCGGATCAAACAGAGCCATTTTGTACATCTTCTCGGTGTGATTGATGATCGAGAAACAGGAAACTTCCGAACCGGTTCCTGAAGTGGTGTTGATGGCAAGATGGGGAATTTTGTTCTTTTTAGTGGCCTTGAAAGCGCCTTCAAAAGAACGGACATCCTGACCATCGTGACTGTAGACCAGCTTGATGGCTTTGCCGCAGTCAGTGGAACTGCCGCCGCCCAGAGTTATGAGGCCGTCAAATTTGCCGGAGGCCAGCATTTTAGCGCCTGCCATGACTTCATGGTCTTTCGGATTGGCAGTCGCTTTATCAAACAGTTCGGATGCCACACCGGCAGCTTTCAGAATGCCCTGGATTGCCTCTACGATACCGGTGCCGCGCAGACCGGTAGTAACGATCAAGGCATTCGTCATACCTAGAGCTTTGGCATCATTACCAACCATCGTGTGGGCACCCCAGCCGATATTTACGGAAGGATAGGCGTGCTGCATTTTGATCGGATATTCGGTTCTCTGCTGGGTAAGTGTCCGTTTCAAATCTCTGTTGTGTGACATGGGTACTACCTCCTTTTTGGGTGTGTGCTGCCTTTGAGTTGGATTTAATTACATTACACTCTGTACGTTAACCGCCTGTCCTTTCCAGAATTTACCTTCCACCTCCTCATAACCAGGTTTTAAGATCTTCTCAATCTGCTGCAGGTGAGTCTTACATTAACAGTTCACGCTCATCACGGTTGAGCTGGTTATAGCTTTAGCAAGTTGAGTGCCAACTTTATTTATCCATAAATTACATATGGTTATCGATTGACCTTTGGGAAGTGCCATAAAACAGGCAGAAGGTTCGGGGTAATATGGAACAGTTTTATATAATAATGTCCACAATAGGTACTATTTCGGATATGGATTTTATCTACAGTGGGGAATTTCAACACAGGTCTAAAATAAATCCCCCTCAATCCCCCTTTAAAAAGGGGGAGGCTTTTAGTTCCCCCCTTCAGAAAGGGGGGTTAGGGGGGATTTTCCTTAAAAGCTATAAACCGCCCGCCTCGCTCCGCACCGGTCATCTGCAGCATACAGATTTCCGCTGCCAGCCCACGCACGCCCCAGGCAGCCGCCGGCGCAGGACGTCCTGCCGGGACAGTCACGGCATTCCGCAATTGATTCGAGACGTTCCTGACTGACTCGAAGCAGGGATGACCAGAGGGGAACACCTTCGACAAGCGCTGCTGCCAGCCCTTTTTCATAGAGAGCGCCGACTGAAAACTCATCAGTATGGCATAACAGACAGGGATAGATTCTGCCGGTGGGAGTAATGTAGGGGTTTTCGATAAACGAGCAGCACTCCTGACGGACGCTCATGTCACTCCGCCACTCAACTGCTGCAACAGTCCCGATCTTCCGGTAGAGTTCGCGAAATCGCTGGTCGCTATCGTAACGGTTCAGCAGGCCCAGATACTGGAGGCTATCGGGAGGCGCCACGATTGATCCCTCAGACGCCCGCCCGCGACGAACCAGAGTGCCGCTGTTGAAGGATCCGATACCAATGCTGTCGGCAAATTCGAGCAGCGCCGGGATCTCTTCAAGATTGTGGCGCATCTCGGTCATAAAGAGTGAAATTCGCCCCGCAAGCCCCGCCTGTTCGAGTTTCTGAATGCCCGCCAGAGTGCCCGCAAACGCACCACTTCCCCGCACCAGATCATGTACCGCTGCAGTTGCGCCGTCCAGACTGATTTGAATGGAAAGCCCCGGAAAATCGAGATCACGGAGTGCCGTCACATCTTCATCAGTAAACAACAGAGCGTTTGTCTGGAGGGCAAGAGTACGAAACCGGAGAGAACGGGAGAATTGCATGAGATCCAGCCAGAACGGATGGCAGAGCGGTTCCCCTCCGGTCAACCGAAGACCGTCGCCGCCAAGCGCAGCGAACTCCTTGATGATCCGTCGCAGGTTCCGAACCGGAACATGTCCGGGCGACGCTGCCTCGCCCGCTTCGACCCAGCAGTGGCGGCAGGCAAGATTGCAGGCACCGGTGATGGCAAGCGTAATCGTTTTGGGATGGCGGAGACCTGCGGAATCGAGTTGATGTAGTGTCTCTGTAGGTGTCATAGGGGAGTGAAATTCCGATTTACCATGTAGGGGCGACGCCGTTGGCTCGCCCTGTCTCGATATGCGCTAATACCCGGATATATTGGCGATCCCGAAAGGGCGACCCGCCGGGATCGCCCCTACCAAAACGGTAATTTTGAAATAGCCTACATCCCCAAGCAGGTTATTTCGTGCGCAACTGTAGCCTTTTACCACACTGTGTATATTTTACACAGTGCAGCATATTCCGAGTGTAGCATAAAGCAGCACAAGCACCCTCACGTTTCCAGCCCGTAGCGTTCCAGTTTGCTGTAAAGGGTTTTACGATCTATTTCAAGCAGCTTTGCAGCCTGACTCTTGTTTTGGTCAACCAGCTCAAGAACTTTCTGAATATGGTCACGCTCCACAACCCAGAGCGGAGAGGCGGCAAAGGTTACGTTTTCGGCAGCACGAACGACGTTGGCCGGGGGCGTGTACACCGCTTTTTGTGGTGCAAAGGGAAACAGATCCGGCGTGATTATCGGCTCATTGGCAAGAATACAGGCCCTGCGGATGGTATTGCGCAGTTCCCGGACGTTGCCCGGCCATTGGTAGGCGACCAGTGACGCCATGGCATCATCGGTGACTTCCCACTGCCGGGAATCATGTTCATTGCACTGCTGGATAAAGAACCAGACCAGTGGAATAATGTCATCGGGGCGCTGCCGCAACGGCGGCAGAGGAATCGGCAGCAGATTGATCCGGTGGTACAGGTCCTCCCTGAACTCACCGCGATTAACACAATCCGCGAGAATTTTATTCGAGGCAAAAATAAAACGGACATTAACGCGGATATCGTGATTGCCCCCCATGCGGCGAAAGGTGCTTGTTTCGAGGATACGCAGCAGTTTAACCTGAACGTCAAGCGGCATTTCCGAAATTTCATCCATAAAGAGCGTGCCGGTGTCGGCCAGTTCGAACAGACCGGCCCGCATTTTATTGGCGCTGGTGAACGCACCCTGCATATGGCCGAAAAGCTCACTTTCTGCCGTATTGGCATCAAAGCGCCCGCAGTTGACCGTTACGAACGGCTTGCTTGCGCGCCGACTGGCATCATGAACTGCCCGAGCGATCAGCTCCTTACCGGTGCCGCTCTCTCCCGAGATCAGCACATGTTCATCAGTCGCCCCCCAGCGCTGCACCGTTTCCAGCACCTTCTGAATCACACTGCTCTTTCCGACAATCCGGTGGTTTTCAAAGCGTTGTATCTCTTTTTTGAGGTTGATATTTTCGAGGCGCAGACGATTTTTTTCGCACGCCTTATCGATCAGCAGCTCCAGTTCATCGAGCTTTATCGGCTTGGTCAGGTAATCATAGGCGCCAAGCTTTATACATTCCACCGCCGTTTCGATGGTGCCGTGGCCGGTAAACATGATGACTTCCGGAATCGTTGACTCGGCACGCATCAGCTTCAGAGTCTCCACGCCGTCCATGCCGGGCATACGAATATCCTGAAGCACGACGTTGAATATCTCCTCCCGGTACGCTTCCAATCCCTCTTCGCCGCTCGATGTAGCGGTGACCTTGTAACCGGAGCGGAACAGCTCCATCTGCAGCAGCTCACGCAGCGACTTATCATCTTCGACAACGAGAACCTTCGTATCACTTCGAACTATTTCGGGCATGTCGGCATCCTTACACTGAATTTTGATCCTTTGCCAACCTGACTCTCAACATTGATGTCACCACCATGACGCTTGATTATATTGTACGAAACCGCCAGACCAAGGCCGAGCCCCTGTCCGACATCCTTGGTGGTGAAAAAGGGGTCCCAGATCTGTTCTATAACATCCTTGGCGATTCCGCAGCCGGAATCACGGATCTGCAGCATAACCGACGACTGCTCAGCTGTTCTGGTGGAAATTTCAACGATTCCGGGACCAGTGATTGCCTGGAGCGCGTTCATCAGAAGATTCATGCAGACCTGACGAAGGCCGGCAGGGTCGCCAAGAATATCAGGAAGATCCTGTTGAAGATCGATTCTGACATCAATCTTTTCAAAGCGTGATTTGAAACGCACCAGATCAAATACCTCCGTCAGGATGTCATTGATATTTATGTTACTGACAGAGCCGTCAGATTTGCGGCTGAAAGAGAGCAGGCTGTCGATGATCCCTTTGCAGCGGTAAGATTCCCGGACAATCACGTGCAGATATTTTTCAAAATCTTCAAGCCGCGCATCTCCAGCGAGCGACTGCTCATCCTTGAAGCGTCTCAGCAGGGCCTCTGCATAGCCCGCAACCGACGAGAGCGGATTATTAATCTCATGGGCAACTCCGGAAGCAAGGACGCCGAGGCTGGAGAGCTTTTCAGCCTGCATCAACTGGAGCTCATGCAGCCGTTTTTCGGATACATCACGCAGAAACACAAGGACACGATTCTGTTCTCCCCTGCTGTCCTCGATCGATGTGGCGGTCACATCGAAGTAGCGGGTTTTCCCCGATGCGGAGGCAGACGCGATGGAAATTTCTACCCGTTCGCCCGTCAAGGCCCGCTCAACAGGACAATTAAGCGGGGATGATTCGTGTTCCGGATGAAAAAGCTCCCGGCATGAGCAGCCGGGGAGCGTTTCCTGAGGAAAGTAGCGGGGACAGACATGATTGCGATGCTGCACCTTGCCGCTGTTGTCGTAGACGATGACGCCGTCACTGATCGAATCGAATACCGCCTGAAGCTCATTACCTTTGCTGCGCAGACCAAGATTGGCGGCCTCAAGCTCGTGAATTTTCTGTTTGACCTCGGCATAAAAGCCGATTTTTGAATTATCGAGCCCAAGCAGACGCTCAAGCGAAGATTCATCCATCTTTGTCCGGACGGCAAGCTTGTCCATCAATACGCCCTTTCCAGAATACGCAGGAGATCCTCTTCATCCGCTTCACGCGGGGAAGTGACGATACAGACATCTTTGAGCGCCTGACGCGCCAGTTCCGGCAGATCCTTGCGCAGAACGCCGATGCTGCGCAGGCTTCGCGGGGCGCCGCTCGCCTCCAGCAGTGAATCGAGGGTTTCCTGGATTTTTTCACTGGCAGCGCTTATATCACCGTTGGAGCGATGGCCGAGCCCCCAGGCGAGCTCCTGAAGCTTATCAGTGACAACCGGAATATCGTAGCGGATCACCTCCGGCAGCAGAATCGCATTAATGCTGCCATGATTTGCGTCATACAAACCACCGATCGGGTGTGCCAGGGCATGAACGATGCCGAGCATCGAGTTGGAAAAAGCCATGCCGGCATGCAGACTGGCCCGCGCCAGATTTTCCAGATCATCCGCCTTCCGCTCGTGAACAGCGCCAGGCAGACTGGCAGCCAGAAGTCGCAGCGCCTTTATGGCGTGGACATCGGTAAGCGTTGTCGAGGCGATCGAAAAGAACGCCTCCATGGCGTGACTGAGTGCATCCGTTGCGGTGGTGCCGACAAATTCATCCGGCAGCGTCGCAAGAGTGTTCGGGTCGGTCAGACTGATATCCGGAGCGACACAGCGGCTCATGATGCAGATTTTCCGCAGATGTTCGGTGTCGCTGATGATGGCAAACTGGGAAACATCAGATCCGGTGCCGCAGGTTGTCGGACAGAGCACCAACGGCGGGAGGGGGCGGATAATCCGGTCCGGTCCTTCATAATCGCTGATTCTGCCCCCGTTCGAGACCAGTATGGCGATCGCCTTGGCTGCGTCCATGGAGCTGCCGCCGCCAAGCCCGACAATGACATCGGCACCGTGGCGCTGATACTCTTTTACCCCCTCTTCCACCTCATGATCCTTTGGATTCGGGGTTATGCCATCAAAATAAACGAATTCAAGGCCGGCATCGAGGAGGCTCCGCATCGCCTGATCAACCCACCCGGCATGAAAAAGCCCCTTATCGCTGACCAGGAAGATTTTTTTACCGCCAAGCCTGCGTGCACACGCCCCCACATGGCTCAGCATCCCCCTGCCGAAAATTATTTCAGGCACTTCAAATTTATAATTGTGCAAAATGTGCCCTCCTGAGCAGGTCTATTGCTCCCCTCCCGTTTGTAAGGAGGGGGAGCAAAAGCAAAGAAACATTCAGACACCGCCGCATATATACAAGCAATGCCCGTGCCCAATATAAAACCCGGTTCTCTATTTATAATTCACGTAATTATGGTGCGACAATTCTCCACGGTGTAGAACTATGCATCACTATCGTATCACATAATAAATTCAGTATGTTAGGAAATATGTCCCGTTTGTCTACAATCACCATCAGCTCATCAATGGCGGGGCTAAATGCCGCATATACCTGATATTAAACAACAATACCAATGTTTTATTTTTGGCATTGCAGTTGCATCATCCGGCTAACTTCTTAATGAAGATCAGCATTGTTGCTCAAAGCCATGTTATCTGCGTGTTGCGTTTATCATCGGAAGCGGATGTTTAGGGCTCAATTAGTTACTTAATCCAAGGAAAGGAGAAGCGGTACATGTTCTGCCGACGTGCATGAACAGAAGTTGCGTAGTAATGAATAGCAGTGGCATTCAAGTATGAGAAATTTGAAAGGAGGCTATCATGCCAAAGTATGTAATCGAACGTGAACTACCAGGCGCTGGACAATTACCGGCTGATACACTGCAGGCTATCTCGCAGAAGTCCTGCAGCGTACTGACCGGACTCGGCCCGCAGATTCAGTGGGTACAGAGCTACGTGACTGATGACAAGATCTACTGCATCTACATCGCACCGAACAAGGAAATGGTTCTGGAGCATGCCAAGCAGGGTGGTTTTCCGGCCAACAGCGTTTCTGAAGTACGCACCATGATCGATCCGACCACAGCCGAATAAGTATTCTTTTGCTCCCCTCCAGGGTCACCCCGGGAGAGGGACTGTTATGAAATTCAAGGAGGAAGTCATGACGTTAGCACTGCTCGTATTAATCAGTATTATGTGGATCCCGGTTGGAATGTTTTTCCTCGGTTATGGCGAAGCTAAAAGTACCGGTTTTGTCAGTATGGTTGTTGGTGTTCTGGTTGTAATCGGCGCAACACTGCAGGCAGCAGTTTTCACCGATCCTTTCACCGCAGGTCTGCTGTTCGTATTCGGCGTTCTCTATATGCAGACCGGCCATGCGCTTCTGACCGGTGTTGAGGATCTGCGCACCGTTGGTAACGGCGCACTGCTTGTCGGCATTGTCTGTGCCGTGTACGCATTCCTCTACGCTACCGGCGGCGGAGTTAAACCTGATGGCAAAACCATCATCGGCGTTGTTCCCTATCTGGCGTTCATGAACCTGACCTTCGTCGTTATCTGCTTTACCGTAACCGGCGTAACCTACGGCAAGATCAATCCAAAAGTTGCTGCCACCATGTTCATCGTCCTGACGTTCACCTGCCTGCTGGCTCCTGCGTTCGGTTTGATGGGTTATGGCAAGCTACCGTTCTAAATATTTTTTCATTCATCTACCCGCTGTCAGGGGTGAAGAACGCCTGACCATCTAAAAACAGAAGGATATTTCTATAAAAAGGGAGGATATTTATTATGACTTCACCACGTTTTTTCAACACTTTGCTTGCCTTGCTTCTTCTTTTGGCCATCAGTCAGCCGGCTTCCGCTGCAATCACGCTCTATGATAAAGAGGCGATAACCTTTACCGTTGACGGGTTTTTCAACACGTTCTACGTCAACAGTTCGAGTGACAATAAAATTGCTAGCCCTAACACTGATCGCGATCAAGCACGTATTAAAATGGGCTTTCTGCCCAACTATATCGGCTTCAATTTCAGTAAGCAGGCCGGCGACCTGAAACTGGGCGGACGCTCCTCCTTCTGGGTTTCAATCAATGACAGTGACGACAAAACCAAAGCTGGTGACTCCAAGGCGACCGTTACCGGCATCGACGTCCGCCAGTTCTACGGCACCGTAGATGCTGCCTGGGGACAGGTCCTGATCGGTAAGGACTTCGGCCTGTTTAACCGCTCCAATATCTTTCTCGACGAGATCCTGCTCGGCTACGGCAAAGTGAGTGACACCCTGGGGTTGGTTGATGGTGGCGGGGTCTCCTTCGGCAACATCGGTTCCGGCTACATCTACCCGCTCCCGACTGCGCAGATCACCTACCGGTCTCCCGATGTAAGCGGTTTCAAACTGGCAATAGGCCTGCTTGATCCCTCCCACACTGCCGGCGCTGGCAGTGAAGAGAATATGCCACGCATCGAAAGCGAACTGACCTTCAACAAAAAAATTGGTGAAGGCTCGTTAACCGCCTGGACAAACTTCATGTACCAAAAATCCAAAGTCGATAGCGGAAAAAGTGTACAAACATCAGGCTTCGGCTATGGCCTTCAGGGCAAAATTGCCGGTTTCGGCCTCACCGCTTCCGGGTTTAACGCTTCCGGCGCCGGTTGGCTCGCCGGACCTGGGGGCGATACGTCTCTCGGACTCCCCGTGGTGGGCGCAAAGGATGAAATAGACAGCAACGGCTATCTCGTCCAGGGCTCCTACACCTATGGCCCAGCCCGGCTTGTGGCTTCCTACGGCCAGACCAAGGTTGACTACGGCACCGTCTTTACCGGGAACCTGAAAGATACAACCACAACCGGCGCAGTTTTCTTTGCCGTAAACAGTGCCCTAAATCTGGTCGCTGAATATAATGTCAACGAGATCAAGCTCGTCAGCGGGCTCAAAGAAAAGACCAATACCATTGCGTTGGGTGCGACCCTCGGCTTCTGATCGTAAAACTGAAATCGCTCAGACAATCCGGTTGGCAACTGAGGCGGTAAAGCCACCGAAATAACGCGATTCAAGACAGGAATGGGGGCACTTCGGTGCCCCTGTTTTTTTGTGTGGTATTGGCGCGATTATTGAGTATTATGACGCAAATCCGATTCCAATCGAATCATCTACACGGGAGGAAATTCATGATTGAGCGCACGGAACTTTATTGCAATGGACAATGGTTCACCCCATCCGGCCTTGACGTATTTGACGTGATCAACCCGGCCACCGAAGAGATCGTGGGACGGATTCCATCGGCAACTCCCGCTGATGCCGACAGAGCGGTTGCAGCAGCGGCTGCCGCCAGCGATGCCTGGGGACGTACGTCGGTGGCAGAGCGTGCCGGTTACCTGACCAGGATACTGGAGGGACTCACATCGCGGGCCGAGGAGATCGCCTGCACCATAACCGGCGAAGTCGGTATGCCGTTCAAGCTCTCACGACGCATTCAGGCCGGTCTGCCGGTCGCAGTTCTCAACAGTTATATCACGTTACTCGACGGGTACAGCTTTGAGGAGCGGATCGGCAATTCCCTGATCGTACGCGAACCTGCCGGAGTTGCGCTCTGCATCACCCCGTGGAACTATCCGCTCCATCAGGTAATTGCCAAAGTGGCGCCTGCCCTCGCAGCCGGTTGTACGGTTGTTCTCAAGCCGAGCGAAGTGGCGCCACTCTCCGCCTTTATTCTGACCGAAATAATCCACGATGCCGGGCTTCCGGCAGGGGTATTCAATCTGATTACCGGCTCCGGCCCGGAAATCGGAGAACACCTCGTACGCCACCCCGATACGGACCTGGTCTCCTTTACCGGCTCGCTCCGCGCCGGTCGCAGGGTGGCAGAGCTGGCAGCAGCAGCGGTGAAACGGGTAACGTTGGAGCTGGGAGGCAAGTCTGCCGCCGTTGTTCTTGATGACGCCGACCTGCCGACAGCGGTTAAAAGCGTCGTCGGAGCATGCTTCATCAATTCCGGCCAGACCTGTAACGCGCAGACACGCCTGCTGGTTCCTGAATCGCGGTATAATGAGGCGGCAACTCTGGCGGTAGCCGCTGTTGCTGCGTATGCGCCGGGAGACCCGCTCGATGACAAGACACGGCTCGGGCCGCTTGTTTCGGCGGCTCAGCGTGAACGGGTGCGCGACTTTATCAAGCACGGTGCGGCAGAGGGAGCCGGGTTGCTGGCGGGTGGCGCTGAACCTCCGGATGGCCTGACTACCGGCTTCTTCGTCCGCCCTACCCTGTTCGGCAGAGTCACTCCGGATATGGTCATCGCCCGGGAGGAAATCTTCGGTCCGGTGCTGTCAATTATGACCTATAAGGACGAAGAGGATGCCATTCAGATTGCCAATAGCACCGACTATGGTCTTGCAGCCGCCGTTTGGTCAGGTGATGCCGAACGAGCCTCGCGTGTAGCCCGCCGCCTCAAGGCCGGCCAAATCGATATCAACGGGGGTGGTTTCAATCTGCTTGCACCGTTCGGTGGCTGCAAACAATCCGGGTACGGCCGGGAATTAGGTCGTTACGGGCTGGAGGAGTTTCTCGAAATCAAGTCTATTCAGCTCAAGGAATGAGGTAAAAACTGTATTTGCCTCTTGACAGGGTATGATGATCCCGTTATTGTTCCGCCACATTTAGCCAGTCTCCGAGTTGTTGCGCCTACCAGGAAAAAATCCTCACGGCGCACGACCTGCGGGTGTCGCCGGAAACAGCGCCGCCCTCCTTTGAAAAGGGGAACGTGCGTTTGACAATCCGCTTCTGTGGTTTGCCTGAGCTCCTTTTCATGTATTTGAGAAGGGGCTTTTTTGTTATTTCAGAGTAAAAAAGGAGAACAGAAATGAAACGATTAATCACTATCGTGGCGTTGCTGAGCATCTGCACAACATCGGCGTATGCCGAAAAGGGCTTTATAATGCTGGCCAGTACCATCGGTCCTATTGACGCCGGTATTGTCTCTGCCCTGGAAGATGGCTTTGAAAAAGAGACCGGCATCCGGGTACGGCATGTCGGCGCAGGCACCGGAGAAGCGCTGAAGATTGCCGAAAAAGGGAGCATCGATCTGGTCATGGTACATGCAAAATCACTGGAAGAGAAGTTTGTCGCCGCCGGATTCGGCACGGAGCGGATTCCCTTCATGTATAACGACTTCGTCATAGTTGGACCAGCGAGCGATCCGGCAGGGATTCGCGGCATGAAATCGGCGACGGCGGCGCTGAAACAGATCGCAGAGAAATCGGCACCCTTTGTCACGCGCGGTGATAAATCCGGCACCCATGTTGCCGAGTCGGAGTTGTGGGACAAGGCGGGGGTGAAACCGGCAGGCGCATGGTACAAAGTCTATGAAAAAGGGAGCGAAGGTAACGTCCCGACGCTCCGCTTTACCAGCGGTGCAGGGTCATATACCTTGATTGACCGCGCTACCTATCTGTCAATCCAGAAGGAAATCAAGCTGGAAATCCTTGTGGAAGGAGACGAAGCCCTCCTGAACCGCATCTCGCTGATCCCGGTCAGCCAGAAGAAATTTCCGGAGGTCAATGATGAAGATGTTGCACTGTTTACCCGCTGGCTTACGTCACCAGCCAAGGGGCAGAAAATTGTCGCCGAATTCGGCAAGGAGCGCTTCGGAGCAGCACTCTTTTTTCCTGATTCAAGAGAATGGCACCTGCAGCAAAAACCATAAGGGATTTAGAAAATTCTGAATTACCATGTAGGGGCGACGCCGTTGGCTCGCCCTGTCTCGATATGCGCCAAATCTTTTATAAATTGGCGATCCTGACAGGGCGACCCGCCGGGATCGCCCCTACATAAAACGGTACATCAACAAATTCTACATTCCTAAAACCACTAAAAAGGAGTCACACATGTTCACAAAACAAAAAATAACACGCATCACGACACTTGTTGCCACACTTTTCCTTCTCGCGTGCGGCACATCAGCGCTGGCTGCCTCAAAGACGGTCATCCTCGCAACCACCACCAGCACACAGGATTCCGGTCTGCTGGATGTACTGGTACCGGCTTTTGAGAAAGAGAGCGGCTTTCAGGTAAAAACCATCTCGGTCGGCTCCGGGCAGGCGATGAAGATGGGGGAAAAGGGAGAAGCGGATGTATTGCTGGTACACTCCCCCGATGCCGAGAAAAAATTCATGGCCGACGGCTTTGGTACTACCCGCCGCCTGGTGATGCACAACGACTTCATAATCGTCGGCCCGGCAACTGACCCGGCCAAAATCAAGGGTGCAACTGCCGCTGACGCTCTGAAGCGCATCGCGCAGTCAGGCACTGTGTTCGCTTCCCGTGGCGACAATTCCGGTACTCATGCAAAAGAAAAAGGGCTCTGGAAAGCCGCAGGTATCAGCCCTGATGGGCAGAAATGGTATCAGCAGACCGGCCTCGGCATGGGACAGACACTGAATGTTGCAGCTGAAAAGAAGGGGTATACGTTGACTGACCGCGCCACTTATCTGTCTTTGAAAAAAGGGCTCGGCCTTGAAATCCTGGTGGAGGGTGACGGTAAGTTGCTCAATATCTACCACGTTATAGAGCTCAATACTGTCAAATGGCCCAAGGTGAATGCCGAGGGTGGCAAAGCTTTTGCCGATTTCATGATAGCAAAGAAGAGCCAGGAGATCATCGGCCGCTTCGGTGTCGAGAAGTTCGGCGCGCCACTGTTCTTCCCGGATGCCGGTAAAAAACCGGAGTCACTGGGGCTGTAACCGTTCTGTTCTTCAACTGCTTTAAATAGTAACTGAAAACTGCATACTATTCTCCGAGCTGCACTTCCTAAAAGAGTTTCTCTCATGGAAAACAGCCCTTGGGTACTGCCGGAAACAGCAGCGCCTTCCTTTTGAAAAGGAGAACCTTCGATCGTGCGTCATAACTGCGTCACGGGAGGGGTCTCTTCTTATTCAGGAGGGACCTTTTTTCGTTTCAGCGTAGGTGTCGTCTGTGCAAATAAACATATTTTACAAAATCAAAAGGAGATTATTTATGCAAATGGTTCGAAAAGTATTGGTGTGTCTGCTTGTTTCTTCTCTACATGCTTCTGTTGTATCGGCAGAGGTGAAGGAAAGTCAAACCGGCTATGAGGCGTATTCACTCGGAGAAATCTATGTGACAGGAGAAAAAGTACCGGTAACCCAGCAGACTACCACTTCAAACACCATCACGGCGGAAGATATCAAGGCAACCAACAGCCGAACCGTCGCGGAAGCCCTGAGTTATGCTCCGGGAGTACGTGTCACCACCGGTATGAAGAATGAGCCTAACGTCTCCATTCGCGGTTTTTTTGATCAAAGCAAGATATTAGTGCTGATTGACGGTGTTCCCTATTATGAAACCAGCGGCGGCAAGCTCGATCTGAACCAGTTTACAACTGACAATGTCGCAAAGATCGAGATAACCAAAGGGGCGGCATCGGTATTGTATGGCGCAAATGCCGAGGGTGGCGTTATCAATATAATCACCAGGACAGCTACGGGCAAGCCGGTTACTACCATAGACATCGAGGGTGGAGAAGTTGATTACTTTAAAACGGCTGTTTCTCATGGCATGAAAAAAGGAATTTACAGCTACTGGCTCAACTACGATCATCAACAATCTCACGGGTGGAAAATGTCCGATGACTACAAGCCCAAAAATGGTTTAATCGTTCGTAAACCTGGAGGTACCACCACAGCTATATTGGAAGATGGCGGCACACGCAACCAGTCCGATTACAAATCAGACAGCATCTGGGCCAAATTCGGCATCGAACCATCCACTGATTCCGAGTACTTCATTAATTTCCATTACATAGCCAAAGAAAAAGGCAATCCACCGTCGACTAATTCCGTAAATGTCATACCCAACAAACCGGCCTTTGCCCAATTTTACCGTTTCGATCAGTACGATGACTGGGGCATTGACCTGAGTGGGCGGCAGCAGATAAATGATAAATTATCGTTTAACGGCAAACTGTTTTACCATAACCATGAAGACACGTTGGAATCGTATTCAGATCAGACCTTCTCTAAAATTATCGCCAGTAGCAACTATGACGACTATATGGTGGGTGGAAGCATCATAAGCCACTATCAACCAGTCCAGTGGGACACCGTGAGGTTTTCGGCAAATTACCGGGGAGACTCTCACAAACAGCGGGCCGACAGTTATCTACCCTATACAGATTTTTTCTCTTTAACCGGTTCGGTTGGTGTAGAGAACGAATTGAACCCTTCAAAAAACGCTTCGATTGTCCTGGGAGCAAGTTACGACTGGTTCAAGGTCACGGATGCTCACCAGATAAAGACCGATTCGTCCGGTAATCTGGTAAGTATGAATAAGGTCGATGGCGGGAATGCAAAAGACACCTTTAATCCGATGATAGGATCCGTCTACACCTTCGAGGACAACACAAAACTATTTGCCTCAATCGCCAAAAAAACCCGATTCCCGACTCTTTCACAACTCTTTGACACCAACTCCGGAAATAGAGATCTGAATTCGGAACAGGCAATAAACTACACCGCCGGGGTATCACGCGCCATATCCAGCTATATTTGGGGTGAGCTGGCGTTCTTCTATCATGATGTCACGGACTTTATTATCAAAGAGACTCCCACCAACAATGTCAGTCACTACAGCAACGTCGGTAAAGTCGAGCTTTACGGTATTGAAATGAATTCGGAGTATTATCCGCTTCAGGATCTGACCCTGAAACTTGCATATACCTACAATCATGCTACGGATAGGAGCGATAACAAGGCAACTGATCGGGTTGCCGGAGTCCCGAAACATAAAATTGATCTTGGTGCCAACTACACCGTTCCTAACGTCAAAACCCGCCTTGATCTGAACGGTCTCTTACTTGGAGAAACGTACACTCAGCTGCCTACCCCCTCCAACCCGACACAGCTCGCAACGAGGACTGCGGGATATTTCATTTTGAATGCCCGCGTATCGCAAAAGTTTCTCGATAATTATGAGGCACATATAGCCCTCAACAATATTTTTGACAGAAACTATGAATCTGAAGTCGGATTCCCTGGTCGAGGGAGAAATATCTTCGGGGGAATAACTGCCAAATTTTAAATAATATGTTCCGAAAGGGCTCTTCTCACCCTGAGTTGTCAATTTTTTTAAAGTAGGAGCATGTTATGAAGGTACACCTGATCATAAAAACCATTTTTTTCCAGTACCTTGCGCTCTTACTTGTCACATTCATGCTGCCTGTGGCTGAAGGACAAAGCCAGACCAGCGAGAAAACTCGACTGATAACCGACATGCACGGCAAAAAAGTCAGTGTCCCCGACCCACTTAACCGGGTTGCGTTGTTCGGAGGTCCTACCGGCCAGATTGCATACATCCTCGGGGCCAGAAACCAGCTCTGTGCCGTTACCAGCGCCTTGAAAGGCTCAGAGCTGATCAATGCCTTTGATCCGACTGTCAAGAGTCTTCCTGCTCCGAGAAGTATCAGCGGGCAGATCAACATAGAGGAACTGGTGCTCTCCAATCCGCAGTTGGTTATTGCCGGGACAATGGACGGCTCGATTGTGGAAAAGAAAACGAAGATCCCGGTTGCCTATACCGAAAGCAACATGAATCATGGCCGCGAGCTTCTCAAGCGCGAGATCCGGTTTTACGCGTCTGTCTTTCAGAAAGAGGAACGTGGCGAGAAATATATTGCCTACCTGGAAAAAACCATTGCCTTCGTGAAATCGAGAACCGCAGACATTCCTGAGGAAAAGAAAAAGAAAGTCTTTAATGCCTACAGTCACAACCATCTCGTGACACTTGGCGGCGACACCTTCATGCATGAACGGATTGTGACTGCCGGTTGCATCGATGCCACTGCCGAAATGAAAACTACGGGCTCAAAGGAGGGGCTCCATTCCGGGCTTACGGAAATTTCACAGGAAAAGGTGCTCGACTGGAACCCGGACATTCTTATAATCGATTCGGGTAAACCCGAAGATCTTTACAAAGACGCACGCTGGAAGAACATCACAGCGGTTCGTAACAGGCAGGTTTACATTCAACCGGTAGGCGTATTCATCTGGGATCGGCCAACCGCTGAAGCGGCAGTTCTTTACCCGTTGTGGCTTGCAAAGACCGTGTACCCTGAGCGTTTCAAGGATTTAGATATGATGCAGGAAGTGAAGAAGTTTTACCGTGAAGTAATGTCCTTCAATCTGAACGATACGCAGGCGAAGGCACTGCTTAATGGCAGCTATAAACGGAGTATAGATGCGGCTCACGGGAAATGGTAAGGCTGTAGATGTCTGCACAGGACAAAAGGCTTGGAATCGGAATTGCACCCGGAAAACTGATAGTGTTTCTTGCGTTCGTGCTGGGGGCTGTCGCAGTGATAGCCCTCATGCTTGGTCAATCGACAATACCGGCAGCGACCATAGTTAAAATTCTCGCTTCACAACTCTTCCCCATCGACCGAACCTGGCCACAGACCCTCGAATCAATTGTTTTGGACATTCGCCTCCCCCGCTTGCTGGCAGGCATACTTGTTGGTGCAGGGCTCTCCATTTCGGGGGCAGCGTTTCAGGGACTGTTCCGCAACCCGCTCGTATCACCGCATATTCTGGGCGTGTCGGCCGGAGCAGGTCTTGGCGCCGCGCTGGCGATTCTGTTTTTTGGCAACATCCTCGCAATCCAGTTATTCTCCTTTATCTTCAGCCTGATCGCGGTCAGTATGACGTATGGACTCAGCAGAGTCTACCGAACCACACCTATTCTGATGCTTGTTCTCTCGGGAATCATCGTGGGCGCCCTCTTCTCCTCCTGTACGTCGCTCCTTAAATATATCGCCGATCCGGTGAATGAAATGCCATCCATAGTTTTCTGGATGTTAGGCTCTCTCAACAATGCCTCCAACAGGGACATGATTATAGTCGGTCCGATCATACTGATCGGTATTGCGGTGCTGTTTTCGATCCGCTGGAGAATCAACCTGCTCGCCATGGGTGAAGAAGATGCACGGGCGCTCGGCGTTAACACCGGGCGCATCAGATTAACCATTATAATCTGCGCTACCATGATCTCTGCTGCGGCCGTGTCGGTTGCGGGAATCATCGGCTGGATCGGCCTTGTGATTCCCCATATCGGCAGACTCCTTGTCGGACCGGACAACAAATACCTTCTTCCGGTCGTTGTCCTTGTGGGCGCGTCGTATCTGGTTGCTGTCGATACGCTCGCCCGGTCGGCATTTGCGTCAGAAATACCGATCGGAATTCTCACCGCGCTGGTAGGTGCCCCTATCTTCGCCTACCTGCTGCGGAAGACCCGCTCGGGGTGGTGAACATGACGCCACTTGTTGAAGTCCAGGATATTTCCTTCAGTTACAGTAGCGATAAAGCACACTCCATATTTCGCAACGTATCCTTTTCCATAAGGCAAGGAGATATCTTCTGCATCCTGGGGCCAAACGGCACCGGCAAGACCACTCTGCTCAAATGCGTGGCCAATGTCATCCAGGGTTGGTACGGCACGATCTATTTCGGCGGACAGAATATCTCCGTCATGAAGACCTCCGAAGTCGCCAGGGGAATCGGTTATGTGCCGCAAAACCAGACGCCCTCTTTTCCGTTCCAGGTCATGGATATCGTGGTCATGGGCAGAGCGCCCCACCTCACTGTTTTTTCATCGCCGTCAAAAAAGGATAGCGAGATTGCCTGCGAAGCAATGGAGATGGTTGGTATACTCCCGCTCGCAGAACGACCATGCACCATGCTCAGCGGCGGGGAATGGCAACTTACGCTTATCGCCCGGGCACTTGCCCAGGAACCGCGGGTAATGATTCTTGACGAACCGGCTTCACATCTCGACCTGGGTAACCAGATGAGAATCCTCAGGGTGGTGAAATCACTCGCAGAAAGCGGGATCGGCATAGTCATGGCAACCCACTTCCCTGATCACGCCTTTCTTGTGGCAACAGAGGCGGCGATCATGAACCACGGAATCATTGCGTATAAGGGTCCTCCGGATGAAGTCATCACTGACAGTAATATGAGAGAGACATACGGGGTAGATGTAAGGGTAATTCAGGTGGGTGAAGGTGTTGACCGAAAGGCGTGCTTTACCTCTCTTTAGCATTCGACAGCGATATCAAAAAAAGGAGATTTACTATGAAAAAGAACATCATCATGCTGTTACTCGCGTTATTGTTCGCAACACTGTCTGCACCACCAGTATCAGATGCTCTCACCGTGGGTGGTGCGGTGCGACAACCACTGAACTTGACCAACGAGGATTTGGCACGGTTCGTAGCCACGGAGGTCAAGCTCACTGACTTCACCAGCAGCACACAGTTTAACGGGGTCTTTGTCTACAAAGGCGTACCATTGCAGGCGCTTCTGGGTACTGCGGTAATTCAGAAAGCCGAGGGTGGATTTAACAAGCAGATAGATCTTGCCATTGTGGTGCGCAACAAGGAAGGAAAGGTCGCTGTTTTGTCGTGGGGTGAAGTTTTCTACAGGAACCCATCGAACGTTATCGTAGCATTCTCAGCTGACCCGGTAATGCCCCACCATGCAAAGGGGTGCAGTAAATGCCACGCTCAAAAAGAGTACCAACCTACGCTCGACAAACTCGCACGAAAAGTAGGACTGCCGAAACTGATTCTCGCGAATGACTTTTTCTCTGACCGGAGCCTGGAAGATATTATCAGCATTGAGGTAGTTGACCTGAAACGGGGATCCGCGAAAAAACCAGATCCGGAACCAGTTTCGACGAAATTCACCGTTACTGATAGTAGTGGAAAAATTACGGAATTCACAGACCTACCAAAATACCGTCAGATAAAGGTGGATCTCAAGGTGGTCGGCGACGGCAAGGGATTCCACGGCTACAAACAATTTGAGGGCGTTTCAGTTCGCGAGCTTCTTGGGGGGCTGAATATCGGAAATGAGCCGGACAAAACGATGCTTGTCACTGCCACGGACGGTTATCAGGGCCTGTTTTCCCTGGGCGAGATTTTTTTGTCCCCTCTTGGAGAGCGCATCATCATCTCGGAACAAAAAGATGGCTCTGTGAAGTCATTTAAAGTCGTGATACCGGATGACACGGCTGCAGACAGGTCTATCAGGACCATCACCAAGATCGAGATCCTTACACTCAAATAGGGCGGAAAAATATGAATACCATAAATCTTCAACCAATTGGAGTTGTGCACTCCGTTAACAGCAATTCGATGAAAGTGCCTCTTCAGGGAGGCGACGCGGTAATTGAACTCTTACCCCAATATGAAGGTGCCCTTGAGCGGATCGAGGAGAATTCTCATGTGTGGATTCTCTCATGGTTTCACGAAGCCAGACGAGATGTCCTTACCAGAGCACCAACCAGAGTCAACCCCGATGCACCCAGCTATGGCGTTTTTGCCCTGAGAACCCCGGCACGGCCAAACCCGATTGCCCTGACGCTCGTAGCCCTGGACCGTATAGAAGGGAATTGCCTCTATGTCAGCGGGCTTGATGCACTGGATGGCACCTCGGTGCTGGATATCAAGCCTTATTATGAACAGGATATCGTCTTCTCACCCCGAACCTCCAAAATAACAGCATCAATCAGGGAGATGAGGAAGGCTTTTATGGAAAAGGAAGCCATACGCCATCACCGTGAGAACTGTGACGATATGCGACTCGCCGTCAGAATGGCGCTGATTGCCGAAGAGCAGTTTGGTAAACTGAATGATGATGAGATTCTGGTTGAAGTTAATGGGTCGAACTGTCTAGGGGATACTCTGCAGGGCATTTCCAGAGCGAGACTGGCAAATCCGCCGAGGTTTAAGTTCAGACATTCAGCCGATGTTATGAAAAGTACCTGGGTAAAAGGCAATAAAAGCGTTTGTTTGGAATTGAGAGATAAGGCCGATTTGGCTATTAGCGAAGACTTGGCGGATGAAGTGCTGTTCAGGATCGAAACGGTTATAAACCAGTAACTCTTTTCCCCTATCAATTTATTTCAACCTGTTATAAATAAGTGGCTCTTTGCTGCGAAAGTAACAAATCAGATACTGCCAGCAACAGGAGAAATCATGGCTCTAATCTTAGGCGACAAAATGACGGTACAGCAGATGGGACACCATTGATGACCGACTCCACGCCACTCCTGGAGGTACGGGACCTGATCGTCGCACGGGGGGGAGTCGAGGTTGTCCGCGTCCCGTCGTTCTCCCTTAAAGAGCATGAAACCATGGCGCTGATCGGCCCGAACGGCTCCGGAAAATCGAGCTTTATGCTCAGCCTGGCGTGCCTGCTCCGCCCCACGTCCGGTGAGATCATCTTCAGAGGCGAGCCACTTAATTATGACGGCGGTGAGACCGCATTCCGGCGTAAGATTGCCATGGTCTTTCAGGAACCGCTCCTCTTTGACACCACTGTGTATGAGAACGTTGCTGCCGGCCTGAAGATCAGGAGGGTTCCCGTCCAGGAAATCCGCACGCGAGTTGACACTTGTATGGAGCGTTTCAAAATACCTCACCTGGCCGAACGGTCGGCGCGCAAGCTCTCCGGTGGTGAAGCGCAACGAACCAGCCTGGCACGGGCCTTTGCAACAGATCCTGAAGTGATTTTACTCGATGAACCATTCGCGGCTCTCGACCCACCGACTCGTCAGGCTCTTATAGAGGATCTGGAGCGGGTTCTGCGTGAGTCAGGTACGACAGCGATCATCACCACCCACGACCAGACAGAAGCGCTCAGACTGGCTGACCGGATGGCAGTGATGCAAAATGGCACTATTGTCCAGGCGGGCATCCCTTCGAATGTGATGGGTGAACCGGTGAATGAATTCGTTGCCTCCTTCGTCGGCATGGAGAATATTTTCACCGGCACCGTCAGCGAAGTGACTAGCGGGCTGCTCTCGCTGACAATTGGAACTCAGAAAATGGAGATATCCGGTAAAGGTTCTTTAGGGGAGAGCGTAACTTTTTGTATCCATCCTGAGCATGTGCTGATAACCTCCAGTGATCCTGACCGGCAGACCAGTGCCCGCAATGTTTTTTCAGGGACGGTGGTCAAGATCGTTCCTTTCGGCCTGTACAACAAGGTCTATCTTGACTGCGGTTTCGTGCTGGTTGCCGCAGTGACCAACCAGTCGCTTGAAGAGTTACGGCTGCAGACAGGCAGCATGGTTTATGCATTGATGAAAGCAACTGCAGTACATCAGTTCCGCAAGGGTTGATTCTCGAACTCATTATAATCACCAGGTAAAGGAGAGTACGATGCCCCATCGACATGAAGTTAATAACAAATTTCAGGGTGAAACCCTTGTCCGTAAAGGGCTTATGCGACAACAGCATGACACGCCCACGCTCAGACTCGTTCCTGAGTTGAATGTCGTCAAGATCGGTGGCCATGGGGCAATCGACTACGGTCGCGAAGTGGTTATGCCACTCATGGAAGAGATCGGTGAACTGTCGAAACAGTATAAAATGCTGGTCGTCACCGGTGGCGGCGTCAGGGTCCGCCACATCCTTGACATAGGCATTGACCTCGGCATGCCGACCGGCGTTCTCGCCGAACTTGCCGGTAAGATCAGCGAGCAGAACGCGGTAATTGTTACCCTGCTCCTCTCCAAATGGGGTGGATCACGGATAAAGACCGGCGACCTCCTCGACCTGCCGACTCTGCTGCACCTCGGACTGCTGCCTGTCGTTCATGGCACGCCTCCGTACGGCCTCTTCGAACATCCGCCGGCAATGGGACTAATCCCCCCGCACCGCACCGACACCGGTGCGCTTCTGATGGCTGATGTCCTTGGCGCAAAGAGCTGCATCCTGGTCAAGAACGTCGACGGACTTTTTACCGAAGATCCACATGTCAACCCGAAAGCGGAATTGATCGAGGAGATCACTGCCGATGATTTGATCAAACTGGACATGGAGGATATGGTACTCGAACGCAAGATGCTCCACCTCCTGCGTGATACGGTAAACGTGAAAGAAATACGGATCGTCAACGGCCACAAACGTGGCAACATTGAACGGGCGATCCGGGGTGAGAAGGTCGGTACCGTAATACGGGCATAATTCTGTAGAAACGCTGAAAAGGGTGTTATACTGTAGCCTGCAAACGAACGCCTCACCGCTTTGGGAGGAAATCAGAAAAGGGGGTAAGTATCATGTCAGGAAAAATCTTTTACCGGCAGAGAACAAAGATGCAGGATGGAGCACGGCAGCCGCGTTATGCCCTGGTAGCTGTGGCGGATCTCGATCTCAAGGTCTACGGTCAGCACTTGCGGATGAGCGAGTTGAAGCATATCGCAGAAGCGGTTGGCGCAGAGTTGATTGAACTGGCGCGGGGACCGAAGCATCAGGAAGAAGATGAAGATATAGAGGTTGATAAAGGTCATGCTTAATGCTGACGAAAGTATGTAGCAGAGAGTAGCAAAATGGGGGGGCGTTGCTAAACGCTCCCTTTTATGTAGTAATTGTGAGCTGGCATGGCATTTGGTGGAGCACTTCTGCAATACCCACATCACGAAAACCATCTTGATTTGCATCAACTCTCCGTCATTAACCCTCGTAATTTTCTATAGAGTGTGCTTCTACCGACACCTAATTTCCGTGCCGTTGCAGCGATATTCCCTCCATTACGGTCAAGCGCCGAAGAGATATGGCGCGCCTCGGCGTCTGACAACAACGAATCATTACTTGCGGGTGATGGTTTGCCACACACATTCGCACTATGCTTTCCCTGACCAGACTGCTCCATAAAATCCTCTGAAAGCTCATCAACTGTTATCTCATGTCCATCTCCAAGCAGCGCCACAGCGGTTCTGAGAACATTGTGCATCTGGCGGATATTGCCGGGCCAGGGGTGATTTGTAAAGATTTTCCGGACTTCAGGGCTTAGTGTGACCGTCCGATCTGCGCCAACAATGTCTCCGAGTATTTTCAGGGAGAGCGCTATTCTGTCCTCTCTCTCTCTCAAACTTGGCAAAGTGAGCAGCAGGCCGTTGAGACGGTAATAGAGATCTTCACGGAAAGTTCCGGCAGTCACAGCATCCCGAACACGCCGGTTCGTTGCACAAACCACCGACAACTCGACCTGGAAGCTTCCGGTGCCTCCAAGCGGCGACACCATCTGATCCTGCAAGACCCGCAACAGTCGCGCCTGAAGCGGGAGCGGCATTTCTCCGATTTCGTCAAGGAACAGAGTCCCTTTGTCCGCCTCCCTGATTTTACCGATATGTCCTTTGCGCTTTGCCCCTGTAAAGGCCCCTTCCTGGTAGCCGAAGAGCTCGGATTCGATCAGTCCTTCCGGTATCGAGGCGCAGTTTACCGGCACAAACGGGCCGTTTTTGCGCGGTCCCGCCATATGCAGAGCACGGGCAAACAGCTCTTTGCCGGTGCCTGACTCCCCTTCAATCATGATCGGGATGTCATGTCCGACGACTTTGAGAGCTTTGGCGATCAAAGTCTGCATTTTACGGTCACCCAGTTCCAGCTCATTCAGCAATGCCTGCTTTTCTGCAGCGTTTGGCTGCGGGATTTTTGCTTTTGACGCCGGTGTGATGATGGGCAGAAATGTAACGGGGGAAATTGCGGTTCCCGGCCAGACCCTGCCGTAGACGTCGGCACCGGATTGCAGTTGAAGTTTCAGAAGCGGATGGTGCTGAAAACGGATCTGTTCAAACAGTTTCGGCAACCCGAGCCTGAACAGAGATGCGAAGCTATGACCGGCCATCCTGAATCTGTCCAGCCCGAACTGTAGAAGCGCACAGCGATTGGCTGCAATGAAGTCTCCCTGCGGAGTAAAAACCGCTATGCCCTCATAGAGTGTGCCGATGAACTCAGGCTTGAGATGAAAGCTGATAACGATGTCGTTGGGAAAATGAGGGGCGAACATCTGATTTTCAATGATCTGAGCCGACAGCCGCACCAGCGCCAATGTATGCTGCTGGTGACTGCGGTAGTCACCTGAAACGTCGAGCGCACCGAGAACAGCCCCCCGGGGATCAAAGATGGGAGTGGCTGAACAGCTCAGAAAGCGGTTCTTGTCAATGTAGTGCTCGCTGCTGTGGACCTGGACCGGCAACTGTTCCTCCAGAGCCGTACCGACGGCATTTGTGCCATTGACACTTTCAGACCAGATGCCTCCCGGTTTCAGGTAGACTTTCTGTGCCTGGCCGACAAAATTCGGATCACCAATGGAATGGAGTATGACTCCGGTACTGTCAGCCAACAGAACCATGCTGGAAGTGCCGCAGATCTCATGATACAGATTCTCCATCACCGGTTGGGAGCGGAGCAACAGGGAGTTGTTTTTATCGCGGCGTTCCATCAGGTCATAGCGAGGGGTGCATCGGGACTCACCCCGTTCCATTCCGATGCCGCGTTCTGCTGAACGCTGCCACGAGCGGATAATCGTATCGCTGACAATTCCGGACGGAATTATCCCCTGCGACAAAAACTCCTCTCGGGCATTTCGGATTGGATCAAGACTTTCTGTGACAGATTTTCTCATCGGTACTCCATGAAACTACGTTATGAATTACTGTAGCCGATTTAACTACCGCTCTACCTGCAGACAACATTTGCTACATCTGTGCCAACGATTCTACATTACCACGTTTTATTTTGGCACACAATAATTTTAGGCATGTTTCATTCTGGCACACTTTCCTCCATAGCATTAGTCACATTCTTTGTCTCTCCGTGCAAAACTATCCGCATCATTACTCCGTTCCAAGCCGTAACTGTCTAATTGTTATCACATTACAATTCCTGCCGGAATACACTCACGCTAAAATATAATAATGTTTCTACGCTTGGCACACACACTGCTTTTAGTATCAATCTATTATGCTGAACAGATGTTCGGCGCATTCAATTTCCAGGGAGGGTATCATGATTTACGCATTACCAGGACAAACCGGAGCAAAGATTCTCTACAAAGCAAGGTACGAAAACTTTATCGGCGGCGCGTGGGTAGCTCCGGCCAAAGGTGAGTATTTTGAAGTGCTCACACCGATTACCGGCAAAACCTATACTACGGTAGCCCGCTCAGGTGCCGAAGATATTGAGCTGGCGCTTGATGCCGCTCATGCTGCTGCCGATGCGTGGGGGAAAACTCCCGCCGCTGATCGCGCCAATGTGCTGCTCAAGATTGCCGATCGAATCGAAGCCAATCTGGAGTTACTCGCATATGCGGAAACCGTGGATAACGGCAAGCCGATCCGTGAAACCCTCAACGCCGACATCCCTTTGACCGTAGATCATTTCCGCTATTTTGCCGGCTGCCTGCGCGCTCAGGAAGGGGGGCTCAGCGAAATCGATGAGCATACGGTTGCCTATCATTTTCAGGAGCCATTGGGCGTTGTCGGCCAGATCATTCCCTGGAACTTCCCGATTCTGATGGCGGCCTGGAAACTGGCCCCCGCCATCGGCGCCGGCAACTGTGTAGTGCTGAAGCCTGCTGAATCAACTCCCATCAGTATCCTTATTCTGGCTGAATTGATCGCCGACCTGCTCCCTCCAGGCGTCCTGAACATCGTCAACGGCTATGGCCGCGAAGCCGGCATGCCGCTGGCAACGAGCCGCCGCATCGCCAAGATAGCTTTTACCGGTTCGACCGCAACAGGACGTGTCATCGCCCAGGCAGCAGCAACAAGCCTGATTCCGGCAACCCTGGAGCTGGGCGGAAAATCGCCCAACATCTTCTTCCCCGATGTTATGCAGGCCGACGACGATTTCCTCGACAAGGCGATTGAGGGCATGGTGCTGTTTGCCTTCAACCAAGGCGAAGTCTGCACTTGCCCATCCCGTGCCCTGATTCATGAATCCATCTATGATCGCTTCATGGAGCGGGTGCTTGCTCGTGTTGCACTTATCAAGCAAGGTAATCCACTTGATACAGACACCATGATCGGTGCTCAGGCATCCGTGGAGCAGATGAATAAAATCATGTCCTATCTGGAAGTAGGCCGTCAGGAAGGTGCCCAATTGCTGACCGGTGGCGACAGAACCCATCTTGATGGCGAGTTGGGTGGCGGTTATTACATCCAGCCGACCCTGTTCAAAGGGCACAACAAGATGCGCATCTTCCAGGAAGAAATTTTCGGACCGGTGCTGGCTGTGACAACGTTCAAGGATGAAGCGGAAGCTTTGGAACTGGCCAACGACACCCCCTACGGACTCGGTGCCGGCGTATGGAGCCGCGATGGCAGTACTGCCTATCGCATGGGGCGCGCCATCAAAGCGGGTCGAGTCTGGACCAACTGCTACCACGCCTACCCGGCCCATGCGACTTTTGGTGGATATAAAGAGTCCGGCATCGGCCGTGAAACCCACAAAATGATGCTCGATCACTATCAGCAGACCAAGAATCTGCTCGTCAGCTATAGCCCAAAGGCGCTCGGTTTCTTTTAATAGGCACGGTAACTATAGAATGAATAACCAGAACAAAACGAGGTGACAGTGTGGCTCAGGTAACATGTGCAATATGCGGCGATTCAGCCGATTCAGAAGACTATCGTGTCAAGCAGTGTACCGAATGCGGCTCATGGTTCTGCTACCTGCATCTGGGGCAGTACAAATCCCAATGCACACCCTGTAAAACCTACACACTCAAGAACTGTTACGGGAGGTAGATAATGAAAGTATGTTTTCCCGCCATCGCTGACGCTGGAATGGTAAGCGAAATTTATGGACATTTCGCCTCGGCGCCACTCTTTGTAATCATCGATACGGATACCGGCATAAGCAGCGCAATTGCCAATTGTGACCGTGAAAACCCCTACGCCGGATGCAATCCGTTCAGTGCCCTCACGGGACAGCAACTTGACGGGATCGTCGTCGGTGGCATCGGTGATGATTCGCTCCGGATCATGAACATGTGCGGTTTCACGGTTCACCAGGCAATATCTGCATCTGTTGCTGAAAACGTGGCGCTGTTTTCAAATGGCACGTTGCAGGAAATGGCAGTTATGCAGAGTCATCTTGAAGGGCGCTGCAGCAACAACGAAAGTGGCTGCAACTGCAGCCACTGAACATTATGAATATAAAAGGGGAGACCGATTATGATGACAGAAATACCGGTACAGCAAGCGGTCGGCAGGGTTCTTTTTCACGACATAACCCGCATCGATCCGGGAAAATTTCACGGCAGGGCCTTTAAAAAAGGGCACACCATCGCCCCGGCCGATATCGACACGCTCCTCAAACTTGGCAAAGACAACATATATGTCCTCAACCTGGAAGAGGGTTTTATTCACGAAGACAAGGCGGCGTTGCGCATTGCCAAGGCGGCGCTGGGGCGAGGCATTCAGATGATGCCACCGACCGAGGGCAAAGTCCGCCTGATGACAACACGCCCCGGTCTGCTGAAGATCAACGTGGCAGCACTTGACCGGATCAATGCCATTGATGAGATTGTCTTTGCCACCGCCCACACGAACCGGCAGGTAGCGGCGAAAAAGTTGGTCGGCGGCACCCGCATCATTCCACTCTACACCGAAGAAGACAAAATCATCGAAGTCGAGAAGATCTGCCGCGAAAATGCGCCGCTCATTGAGGTCGTACCGTTCAAAAAACTGAACGTCGGTATGGTTACGACCGGAAACGAAGTGTATCACGGGAGGATCGAAGACAAGTTCGGCCCGGTCATGGGCGCAAAAATCACCGGACTCGGCAGCAGTATCCTCCGGCAGATACTGGTGCCTGACAGCGTTCCCATGACGGTGCAGGCTATTCACGACCTGCTTGGCGAAGGCGCCGACATGATTATGCTGACCGGAGGCATGTCGGTAGACCCGGATGACCGCACCCCGGCCAGTATCCGGGCAGCCGGAGGGAAGGAGGTGACCTACGGTTCACCTACTTTTCCCGGTTCCATGTTCATGCTCGCATACATCGGCGACATACCGGTCATCGGGGTGCCAGGCTGCGCCATGTACAACAAGGCGACCGTGTTTGACCTGGTCGTACCGCGCATCCTGACCGGTGAGCGTCTGAACCGTTCCGACTTTACCACTCTTGGCCATGGCGGTCTCTGCCTGAGCTGCCCCACATGCAGCTACCCGAGCTGCGGCTTCGGGACCTGATTAAATACAGTTTCACCAGGCATAGCGCCTGTATTCACAATAAAAGGGGGAAGAAACAGATGAACAAAAAAGTACTCATTGTCAACGGCATCGAACGGACGCTGATAGTTGACCAGGAAGCGCTCCTGTCCGATGTGCTGCGCAAGCAGTTGCATCTGACCGGAACAAAAGTCGGCTGCGGCACCGGCCAGTGCGGTGCCTGCAACGTAATCGTGGATGGCAAACTGGTACGTTCCTGTGTTGTAAAGATGAAAAAAGTCGAAAACCGGGCTGCCATTACCACTATTGAAGGTATCGGAACCGCGCTGAACCTGCATCCGCTGCAGCAGGCGTTCATTGTCCATGGCGCCCTGCAGTGCGGCTTCTGCACCCCTGGTTTCATTGTATCCGCCAAAGCTCTGCTTGATGCAAATGCCAGCCCGACCCGCGAAGAGGTACGCGACTGGTTCCAGAAGTACCGCAATGCCTGCCGCTGTACCGGCTACATTATGATCATTGATGCGGTCATGGATGCTGCCAAGGTGTTGAGGGGCGAAATGCCCGCTTCAAATCTGGAATACAAAATGCCGGCCGACGGCAGAGTGTATGGTTCCTCCCACCCGCGGCCGACTGCAGTAGCCAAGGCAACCGGCACCTGGGATTTTGGTGCGGATATGGGGCTGCAACTTCCCGAAGGGACGCTGCAGTGCGCCCTGGTCCAACCTGAAGTTTCCCATGCCATCATCAAAGGGATCGACACCACCGAAGCGGAAAAAATGCCCGGCGTATTCAAGGTCGTTACCCACAAGGATGTTAAAGGTAAAAACCGCATTACCGGCTTGATCACCTTCCCGACCAACAAGGGTGATGGTTGGGATCGCCCGATCCTCAACGACGAAAAGATCTTCCAGTTCGGCGATGCCGTTGCCATCGTCTGTGCCGACACCCAGGAACACGCCAATGCAGCAGCTAAGATGGTCAAGGTCGACCTGGAAGTACTGCCGGCCTACATGAACGCCCCGGCGGCAATGGCAGATGATGCCATCGAAATCCACCCGGGCACCCCCAACATTTACTATGAGTTGAATGTGAAAAAGGGTGAAGAAACTGCACCGATCATGAAGAGCGCCGCCCACGTGGTCGAAGGTGAATACTACCTGCAGCGCCAGCCGCACATGCCGATCGAAGCTGATGTCGGCTTTGCCTATATTGATAGTCAAGAGCGGGTGGTGGTTCACTCCAAGTCAATCGGCATCCACCTCCACCTCTACATGATCGCCCCGGGCCTCGGCCTTGAACCGGACAAACTGGTTATCGTCCAGAATCCTACCGGTGCGACTTTCGGCTACAAATTCAGCCCGACATTGGAAGCATTGGTTGCAGCGGCCACTATTGCCACCGGCAGACCCTGTTTCCTCGGCTACAACTGGTATCAGCAGCAGACCTACACCGGTAAACGTTCGCCGTTCTGGCTCAAGCTTAAGCTGGCTGCCGACAAGGACGGCAAACTGCTGGCCATGGAAGGGGACTGGTCGGTTGATCATGGACCGTACTCCGAGTTTGGCGATCTGCTCACCACCCGTGGCGCCCAGTTTGTCGGCGCCGGCTATGACATCAAAAACATCCGTAGCGTTGGTCGTACCGTCTGCACCAACCACGGCTGGGGTTCTGCGTTCCGCTCCTACGGTTCTCCCCAGAGTTTCCTGGCGTCCGAATCGCTCATGGATGAGCTTGCCAAGAAAATGAACATGGATCCGCTGGAATTGCGGTACATCAACTGCTACCGCCCCGGGGCCACCACTCCGACCGGCCAGGCACCGGAAGTGTACCCGTTCCCGGAAATGTTCGACATACTCCGTCCCAAATACAAAACGGCTCTTGATAAGGCAAAGACCGAATCCACCGCGACGAAGAAGCGCGGCGTCGGCGTATCCCTCGGTATCTACGGCTGCGGTCTTGACGGTCCGGACACCTCCGGTGCCTGGGCGGAACTGCTTCCGAACGGGGATGTCATGGTCGGCAACTCCTGGGAAGATCACGGTCAGGGCGCCGATATGGGCACGCTGGCATTTGCTCACGAAACGCTGCGGCCCCTTGAGCTGAAACCGAGTCAGATCAAACTCTGCCTGAATGATACCAGCCTGGTGCCTAACTCCGGCCCTTCCGGCGGCAGTCGCCAGAACGTGGTCACCGGCAACGCCATCAAGGCCGCCTGCACCCTGCTTCTCAATGCCATGCGCAAGGCAGACGGCAGCTATCGCAGCTATGACGAACTGGTGAAAGAGCAGATCGCGGTCAAACATGAGGGGAGCTGGACAACCCCCTGCACCCATATGGATGAGCACTCGCAGGGCAACCCGTTCTGCATCTATATGTATGTCGTCTTCATGTCTGAAGTTGAAGTCGATGTCACCACCGGCAAAACCACGGTCGTAAAAATGACGACCGTTGGGGACTACGGCACCATCACCAACCGTCTTGTTGTCGATGGCCAAGTTTACGGCGGTCTTGCCCAGGGCATTGGCCTGGCGCTTTCCGAAGATTTCGAAGACCTGAAGAAGCACACCACCCTGATCGGTTCGGGCTTTCCGTTCTGCAAGGACATCACCGACAACATGGAAATTCTCTATGTCGAAACACCTCGCCCGGAAGGTCCTTTCGGCGCAGCCGGTGTCGGCGAGGGGCCGCTCACATCGCCCCATGTTGCCATCCTCAACGCCATCGACAATGCCTGTGGTGCTCGCATCAGAGCGATTCCGGCCTATCCGGAAAAGGTGCTGGCAGCGTTGAAGTCCGACAAGAAAGCCTTTGACGTCAGCGATGCCGTTGCTGGTGGCTATATGTCACAAGGTGGAATTGAAACGTTGAAGAAGTAAAACCTTAAAGGCAAATCCCCCTCAATCCCCCTTTAAAAAGGGGGAGGCTAACCATTTACACCCCCCTTCAGAAAGGGGGGTAGGGGGGATTTGCCTTTGAAGCCGGAGTAACCGAATTATGGAACAAGACACCCTGCGGGAATGGGAACATACCTGTGTCCAAGAAGAGCCGCCGGAGTGTACTGCGACCTGCCCGATTCACGTCGATGCCCGACTGTTTGTCAAGGAGATGGGACGCGGCGACCGGGAGGCTGCCTTCAAAGTTTTGGCCAAAACCATGCCGTTCCCCGGCATCCTCGCACGAATTTGTGATCACCCCTGTGAAAGCCGCTGTAAACGGGGTGAAGTCGATGAACCTATCGCAATCGGCACTCTCGAAAAGAACTGTATCGAACAGACGTCTAGCAAGATCCGAGTGCAACTGCTCCCGCGAAGAGAACAGTCGATTGCGGTTTTGGGGAGTGGCCTTGCCGGTCTTACCGCCGCCTGGGATCTTCTCAAAAAAGGCTTTTGCGTAACAATTTATGAGCAGAGTGATCGGCTCGGCGGTTCACTTCACCAGTATTCAGAGGCAGCTCTCCCGATGGAAATCATCCGTGAGGAACTCGCTATTCTGAATACGCTGAAGGCCGATATCCGCTGCAGTGAAAAACTCGATACAACGATCTTTGCGGGTATCTGCCAAGAATATGATGCCGTCTTTATTGACCGGGAAACCGTAAGAAACGGTGAACTGCCACTCTCGCAAAACAACACCGGAGAGATCGATATCGATGCCGCTACCGGAGCGACCAATCGGGAGGGCGTCTTTGCCGGTGGCGGGACCGGCAGCAGTGGCACATATTCCCCCATCAATGAGACCCTGCAAGGACGTAAAGGTGCGCTCTCCATTGAACGGTTTATTCAAAAAGCGCAGATGGGTGCCGGTAGAGATACTGATGGACCGTTCAGGACAAGGCTCCATACGAATATATCAGGTATCGCGCCTCTCCCCAGAGTAGTGCCGGCAAACGTTGCCGTCGGGTTCAGCGACGACGAAATGCAGGCTGAAGCCGGTCGCTGCATACAGTGTGAGTGCCTTGAGTGCGTCAAGGTTTGCGCGTATCTGAAGCACTATGGTAGTTACCCGAAAAAGTACGCCCGTCAGGTTTTCAACAATGAGCGGGTTATCTACGGCGCAGCCCATACCAAAAACCAGTTTGTCAATTCCTGCAGCGGTTGCGGCCTCTGCGAGACCGTCTGTCCCACCGGTTTCAACATGGGTGATCTCACCTTCCAGGCGCGGCGCACCATGAACGAGCAGAAACTGATGCCGCTTTCCTTTCACGAGTTTACCCTTCAGGATATGGCCTACAGCAGCGGAGAGCACTTCGCCTTCAGCAGCCATGAAGCGGGAAAAGAGAAAAGTGCCTGGCTCTATTTTCCAAGTTGCCAGCTCTGTGCCACCTCACCGACTGAAGTCCTGTCATCCTACGGCTATCTGCGGGAGCGGCTCAACGGCGGGGTCGGCATCATGCTCGGCTGCTGCGGCGCACCGGCGTACTGGGCCGGGCGCGAAGAGCTGTTCCGGGAAACCCTGGAAGCACTTCGCAGCGAGTGGGAACATCTCGGTTCCCCCCGGGTGATCACCGCCTGTTCCACCTGTCAGAATGTCTTCACGGAGCACCTTCCTGCTATGGATGTCGTATCGCTCTGGAAGGTTATTGAAGAAAGCGGTCTGCCATCTGAGGGGTGTACGGCGACCGGAACAACCGTTGCCATCACTGACCCCTGCAGTACCCGTCATGCCCCGGAGACGCAGGGGAGTGTCCGCAGTATTGTGCAGTCACTTGGCATGACGGTAGCAGAACTCTCCTTGCACGGCGATACGCCTGAGTGTTGCGGTTTCGGCGGCCTGATGTTTAATGCCAACCCGAAGCTGGCGCGGGCAGTCATTGACCGGAGGATAATGGAAGGTGCGGCAACAGTTGGCAAATATGATTATCTGGCCTACTGCGCCCACTGTCGCGATAATTTTGCGGCAGCCGGTCAGCGTGTCAGTCACCTGATCGAACTGCTCTTTCCGTCTGTAGCAGGTGGAGATCCGGCTGCCCGGGGCTGGATTTCCTGGACCCAGCGGCGCTGCAACCGCGTCAGGGTAAAACAGGGAATATTCCGGGAGTTTGACGCAAAGGGAGGAGCGGCTGTGGATGCGGAATTGAGACTTACCATGACCGAAGAGGTACGGCGCCTGATTGATGAACGTCGCATCCTGGAGGATGATGTCAGGAGTGTGATCGAACATGCCGAACGAACCGGACAACGGTTAAAGAACAACCTGAACGGTCAGTTCCGGGCCTGTTATAAACCGATACATGTGACCTTCTGGGTTGACTATACCCCCGAAAACGGTGGTTTTACGATCCATAATGCCTATTGCCATCGCATGAGTATCGTGGGGGTGAAAAAATGAGCCTGCCAGTTGAGACCACGGGGTGGAGTTGCGCCGCCTGCGGAGGCGAGCTTGAGATTGTCAAGGTAGGGTTTACCTACATGAAGGGTAATTTCGAGGTTGACCTTCCCGCCTGCCAGGAGTGTGGTCAGGTGCTGGTGTCTGAAGAACTGGCAACCGGTAAGATGGCTGATGCTGAGCGAATTCTTGAAGACAAGTAGCACAATGTACGAAACAGGACCGTTACGGGATGTTACCGGAGCGACAATCCGTCCGGGTGGGTTGGCGCTTACTGATCGGGCGCTTGAGGTCTGCGCTTTTACCATTGGTGCGCAACTGCTCGACGTGGGATGCGGTGCCGGGGCGAGCGTTGAGCATCTGCGCAGCCGTTACGGCTATGACGCCCATGGGGTGGATATTTCCCCGACGCTTATTACTGAGGGATTATCACGCAACCCGACCATGCGACTGGAAGTAGCGGCAGCGGAGGCGCTACCGTTTGTAGCGGGCAGCTTTGACGGTATCCTCTGTGAATGCGTACTCTCACTGGTGGAGGTACCTCTTAAAGCTCTAGTGGAGTTTGTGCGGGTGCTGCGGAGTAGCGGCTGGCTGATTCTGAGCGACCTGTTCGTCAAGACAGAGACTGAGCCGAGGGATTACCCACGGGGCGCAGTGGCTAGGGATCAGATCGAATCATGGCTCTTCCAAAGTGGCTTTACAATTGTTATGTGGGAGGATCATTCCATCCTCCTGAAAGAGTTGGCCGCCCGTCTTATTCTGGCAGGCTGTTCCCTTGATGGACTCTGTTGCGGAACAAGCGGCAGCGGGCAGCGACCCGGATATTATCTGATTGTGGCACGAAGAGCATGAAAGGAGGAGTTTGCACCATGGATGATATCCAGATGCGAATGATGGAATTGTCCTACAACGGCTATTACTGCAGTCAGATACTGCTCATGATGGCTATGGAAGCCCAAGGGAAAAATAATCCCGACCTGATTCGCGCCATCGGGGGATTGGCAAACGGCTGCGGTTTTTCTGGCGGCCCCTGCGGTACTCTGACCGGAGCAGCCTGTCTGCTCAGCATGTATGCCGGTAAGGGGAGCGATGATGAATACTCAGACGACAACCTCACCTACATGCTTCGTGATCTTGGGGAGTGGTTCACCAGTACCTATGGGAGTTGCTATGGCGGTACCACCTGCGAAGCAATTATCGGCGACCGCACTGAAATGCGCCAACGCTGCGGCGCAATCGTTGCCGAGACCTATGCCAAGGTTATCGAGCTTCTGACTGCCGGAGGTTATGACATTGCTGCCGGAAAGTAACTATACCACTGAGAGCCTCTGTCCTGAATGTCTGGAACGGATACCGGCAGAACGGCGCACTGAAGGTGATGTGGCCTATCTCGTCAAAAGCTGTCCGAAGCATGGTGACTTTACGGCTCCTGTCTGGCGGGGGAAACCATCTTTGTCAGGCTGGGCCCGATCAAAAAAACCGCTGCGCGTCGGCACACATCTGACAGATTCACCCCGTGGCTGCCCTTTTGACTGCGGAATCTGTCCGTCACATCGGCAACAATCCTGCACCGTTCTTATCGAGGTTACCAGTTGCTGTAACCTCTCCTGCCCATACTGTTTTGCAGCAGCAGGTACAGAGATGATGGCAGATCCAGCTCTGGAGACCATCCAAGGCTGGTACCGGACGGCACTGGCAAAGAGCGGCCCGCGCAACATCATCCAGCTTTCCGGCGGTGAAGCGACGACTCGCGATGACCTTCCGGCTATAATTGCCATGGGGCGTGGGATGGGATTCCCGTTCATCCAGTTGAACAGCAACGGTCTGCGTCTGGCCTCAGACCCTGGTTACGCCGTGACGTTAAAACAGGCCGGGCTCTTCTCCGTATTTCTCCAGTTTGACGGCACCGAAGACTCCATCTATCAGTCAATCCGTGGTCGCTCCCTGCTTGCAGAGAAACTGAAGGCTATTGAAAACAGTGCTACCGCCGGACTTGGGGTTGTACTGGTGCCGACACTTGTTCCGGGTGTTAACATGGAAAATGTCGGGGCAATTCTGACACTTGCGCTGGAATTGGCACCGGCGGTGCGCGGGGTTCATTTTCAGCCTGCCAGTTATTTCGGTCGCCACCCCGGCCCTCCCGAAGACGCTGACCGAATCACACTCCCGGATTTGATGCGGGCAATTGAGGTGCAAACGGGCGGCCTGATGAAAACAGAACATTTCAGTCCACCAGGGTGCGAACATCCACTCTGTTCGTTTCATGGCAATTTTCTGCGTCTGCCGGATGGTGGACTCAGGTCGTTGAGCGTTCACGGGAAGAATTGCTGCGCTCCAGAAAGCGCAGGCACCGGCCGTGCGGTCACCTACGTGGCACAGCAATGGTCTGCACCGGCAGCGGTATCAGGCTGTTGCGACACCAACAGTCTGGATGCGTTTCTGGAAAACCACCGAACCAATACCTTCGCAGTGTCTGCCATGGCCTTTCAGGATGTCTGGAATATTGATCTGGATCGGGTTCAGGAGTGTTGCATTCACGTGGTCGCCCCGGATCAGCGGATGATTCCCTTCTGCCTGTACAACCTGACCTCTGCAGAGGGGAAACCGCTCTACAGGAAAGCATCATGCTGACAGCGCTTGAACCAGGTATCAGTTCAATAAGCGACAGTATTAAACGCACGATTCACGTTAAGAGGGAGACATAATTATGCTGATGAGTTGGCTGGCAGAGACGGTATGCGCTCTACAGGAAAAGGGGGATGATCTGGCGCTGGTAACAGTGATCAGTAAATCTGGGTCAGCGCCCTGCCTGGCAGGAGCGAAGATGACGGTATGCGCTGATGGGACCTTCAACGGCACAGTTGGCGGCGGAGTGCTGGAGGCGGCAGCTCAGAAACGGGCAGTCCGGGTTTTTAAATCAGGCTGTGCCGAAATTATGTCTTTTGATCTCTCGGGCGCGGACGCCGCCAGCATGCAGATGATTTGTGGCGGTAACGTCAAGCTACTGGTAGATTTCATTCCGGCATCAGCACCGAATATCGAACTGTTCCGCAGATTGCGCGGTGCCCTGCAGGTCGGCGAGAAATGTTACCTGATAACCTCACTTGGAGTAGTCGGCGGGGAAAAACAGCAGTCGAAGCTCACCCTGGTTCTGGAAGATCGCTCCTTGAGCGGTGAATTTCCATACCCGCACGAATGGCTGGATCAGCTGGTTGAAAAGGCGAGCCGCTCAACCTACCCGGTTGTGGAGACAATTGACGACCAGCAGTTTGTGGTTGAACGCTGCTACATTCCCAGCACTCTGTACATCTATGGGGCTGGGCATGTATCGCAACAACTGGCGCTTCTCGCTGAGACCGTTGATTTTCAAACGGTTATCCTCGACGACCGTGACGAATTTGCCAACCGGGATCGTTTTCCCAAAGCCGATGTGATTACCGTGCTTGACTCTTTTGAGGAATGCTTCAAGGATTTTGATCTGGACGGTGACAGCTATGTGGTTATCGTTACCAGGGGGCATCAGCACGACAAAACGGTGCTGGCTCAGGCCTTACGCACCGGGGCGGGCTACATCGGCATGATGGGGAGCCACCGCAAGCGGGATGAACTGCTTAAAGTCCTGCAGCAGGAGGGCTTCTCCAAAGAGGCACTTGAGCAGGTACACTGCCCGATCGGTCTGGATATCAAGGCTGCCACAACCGGCGAGATTGCCGTCAGTATCGTGGCAGAGCTGATTCAGACGCGGGCGCAGGCGATAACATAGTATGAGAGGCCCCGTTACTGCCATAATACTCGCCGCTGGCTATTCGTCCCGCATGGGGGCATTCAAACAGCTCTTGCCGTTTGGAAACTCGACGGCGCTGGAGCAGGTTATAGCCCTCTTTCGGAGCGCCGGAATTGAGGATATCCGTGTTGTTATCGGCCACCGTGCAGCGGAATTGCTGCCGCTGCTGAGAACCCTGAATGTCCGGTCACTGCTGAACGAGCGCTATCACGAAGGTATGTTTTCCTCGGTAGTGGCAGCTGCCGAAAGCCTCGACGCAGCAACAGACGCATTCCTGCTGCTGCCGGTTGATATTCCGCTGGTGCGGTCCGGCACGATTGAACTTCTCCTCCGCCGGCATCAGCAGAGTACCGCAGGCATCCTCTATCCGTCATTTCGCGGCACACGGGGGCATCCACCACTGATTTCTGCTTCGTATCGGGAGAAAATTTTATCATGGGACGGCAGCGGCGGACTGAATGGGCTCCTGATGAAACATGAAAGTGATTCGGCCACTGTTGAATGCGGTGACGAAGGCGTCCTTCTCGACATGGACACTCAGGAGGATTACGAACGGCTGCGGAACATGCTGCGAGAAGAAGCTATTCCATCCAGACAAACATGCGAACAGCTGATGACTGAGCGATTCGGTTCTGACAGTCCGGTTGCTGCACATTGCAGTGTTGTGGCCGGGGTAGCGCTGCAACTGGCAGGGAAGCTGAACAATAACGGGTATCATTTTGATCTGCCCTTGATCGAAGCGGCGGCACTGCTCCATGATGTGGCAAAAGGCAGCTCTCACCACGCCGCAGTCGGGGCCGACATGCTGAGCAATATGGGGTACGGCGCAATCGCCGGGCTCATTGCCGTCCACATGGAGCTTCCTCCGCGCCCTCAGGCTTCGCTCGATGCTGCTGAACTCCTCTATCTTGCAGATAAACTGGTGGAGGGAACACGGATCGTTCCGCTTGAGACACGCTGCCAACGCCAAATTGCACGCCATGTCGCAGATCCCGCTTGCGTTGAAGCAATTACCCGCCGATTTGAGAGAGCTACCGGGATACGTGAAATGGTGGAGTCGCAACTCGGAGTCCCGGTTGCAGAGGTGTTAATGGATGTTCAATCATGAATCGTGCCGGACACATTCCGGGATCATGCACGGTATATCTGCTTCGGCACGGTGATTCGAGCATTGACAGCGTCCGCCGTTTTATTGGTCAGTTCGAAAGTTCATTAAATGAGGCAGGACGCTTACAGGCTGAGTGGTGGCATCAGGAACTTGCCGGAATCCCGTTCAGCGGCTTCTATTGCAGCGCTCTGCAACGCTCCATCGAAACCGCCCGGATCATCGCTCAGCCGCACCACTCTTCTGTAACTATCCTGCCGGGTCTGAATGAAATCAACCTCGGCAGTTGGGACGGCATGCCGATCAGTGAAGTAAAACGACGATTTCCAGTGGAGTACCAACTGCGTGGTGCCGATCTTGCCGGTTACCGCCCCCCTGGCGGAGAAAGTTTTGCCGACCTTTCAGCCCGTGTACTGACAACCTTTGAAAAAATTATTCAACATTTCTGCGGGAACCTGCTGATCGTCGGGCATGCCGGAGTTAACCGGGTCATCCTGTGTCACCTGCTCGGTATGCAATTGGCCAATCTCTTTTGCCTTGGGCAGGAATACGGTTGCCTGAATATTCTCGAATATTCCAGAAAAGCCTCGGTAATACTTCGGCTTAATGTCCCGGCTAAAATACCGCACCGTTGAGAAAAAAAATGATCTGTCCGAAATGTAAAGAAAAAAACAAAATGAAGAAGATAGTATTCAAAGATGAGCCGATGTATATCTGTTTGTGCGGCTGGAACGGGTCTTTTGAGTATTATCTGGAACGGCTCAATATCGAAATTAAACGGATGTACCCTTTCGGCTTTCCTCAATAACAATTTAATCCGGCCAAATCAAGGGAGTAAAAAACATGGTCAAAATATCATCTGAACCGATCGATCCTTCAAAAGTATACGACCTGATTGCAAAATGCGGAGCAGGTTCGATCGTATTTCACTATGCTGTAGTCAAGCCAATGGCAGGTGTAGGAGGAACAACATTCTACATTGATTATGCCTCCAGTGATGATACCGAGGCAGAACTGGACGGGATTGCAGATGCACTGAAAACTGATTACATCGTAGAGGATATACTGCTGATCAGGCGAACCGGCCGACTTGTTCTTGGTGACATAATCTCGCTTGTTGCCGCCAGTTCAACTAATAGTCAAGATGCCTTAGAAGCGTGTAGACAGGGTATAAACCTATTGAAAAAAATGAAGTCAATTGTTAAGAATGAGTCTCGTAACTAGCGTGGCTGGAGATCATAAAGTGTTAGATTTCCATACATTCCGAATAATCATAAAGGCGTAAAGAGCAAATGGATGCCAAAGTCAAAGCGATGCTTGAGAAGTACGGTGTAACCCCAGCTTTGGCAAGGATAGAGGTGCGGAGCTGTTGGAGTATTTCCTTGAGACCAAAACGGTAATCATCAAGGTTGCCTGATGATGCAATAAGTACGCTTGTGCAGAGGCCATCCCGAGGGAAAGGGACAACTTTTTCCCTCGGGATGTCGTATTATATTGAAGGTGCAAATATGCTCGCTATTTCTGGATTTTGACCGTCTGTATCGAGGTGTATTCAGTCAAGCCGTCCCGGGCGAATTCCACCCCGAAACCCGACTGCTTGACGCCGCCAAAAGGTGCATTCGGCTGAATGGCTGCGTGAGTATTCACCCAGGCGCTTCCGCATTCCAGCTGCATTGCGAGGGCTTTTGCTTTTGGAATATCACTGGACCAGACAGATCCTCCCAAGCCAAAAGGACTGCTGTTCGCCCGGTTGATTGCGTCATTGATGCCTGTATATTTTATGATCGGCAATATCGGTCCGAATTGCTCCTCATCAACCAAGCGCACTCCATCACTGACATCAGCAACTAATGTGGCTGGATAGAAAAAGCCTGGACCTTTGGTTTGTCTGCCACCGGAGAGAAACCTGCCACCGGCTTTTCTGGCATCCTCTGCCAGTTCAATAACCAGATCAAGCTGATCTTTATTTTGCAGGGGGCCAAGGTCTACGCCCGCATCGAGTCCGTTGCCGGTTACCACTGCTTGGGCTATTTCGGCCAGGGCAGCACACAAACTTTCGTAGATATCTTCGTGCACATAGAGCCGTTTCAAAGCGGCACAGGTCTGACCGTTATTATTGAAAGCGGCAGCAAATATTTTCGGCGCAACATCAGTCACGTTGACATCGGGCAGTACTATACCGGCATCGTTTCCGCCCAGTTCCAGAGTCAGCCGTTTGAGATTACTGCTGGCATTTTGCATGATTTGTCTACCGGTCGGCGTAGAACCGGTAAAGACGATCTTGCTGATGCCCGGATGTCTTGCCATGGCACTTCCGATACCTGTCTCGGCGGTAACTATGTTGAGGACTCCCGGTGGCAGTATCTGATTGGCAATCTCGACAAAACGTATTGTTGCCAGCGGAGTCAGGGACGATGGTTTGATCACGACCGTATTACCGGTTCGCAATGCGGGCATGACATGCCAGATTGCAATCATCAGCGGCCAGTTCCAGGGAGGGATGGAGCCAACTACACCAAGGGGCTTGCGATGAACCTCAATGTAGGCATCATCATTATCCTGAATTATCTCGACCGGCAGGCTCAGTTCGGCGGTGGCAAGCGTCCAGGCAATTGATCCACCGACCTCCATCCCGGACCCGATTCCTTGATAACCAGCCAACGGTTTACCCATCTCCATGGTCAGCAACTTCATCAGTTCTTCCTGATTTTGTGCAATAGCATCGGCAATCTCGTGGAGCTTCTGAGCACGCACAGAATCATCCACGGCACTCCAAAGCGCAAAGGCCCTTTGAGCAGCTTCAACAGCAAGGTCAAGATGGATAATATTAGCGCTCGGGCATTGAGCAATGACTTCCTCGGTAGCAGGATTAATGACATTGAAATATCTTTCGGTGGATACTGACTTACCATCAATAATCAGATTAAACTTTTTCATAGTACGCTCCTTGAGTTTAGTGACTTCCATGATTCAAAATTACATTCATTCAGTTGTTATATCTATGAGAGACTGTATCAGCTCAGACACTGAAATACTCCGGTACACCAGAGGCATGACCCGCAGGGGACAGTTCTGATGTGGCAGTCCTGTTCGAATTCCTCGGCTTGCACATAATCGCATGGCGCCACACCACAGCTGGCGCAAAATGCATAATCGTATGCAATCACATCGTTGCGAAACGAACTGAATTCTGGGGCATTCCAGATGTGCAGAATATCCTGATGAGCCAGATTGCCGAATGTTTTGGTTTTTACGGCCTGATTCCAGCCATTGGCAAAACAGTTGTAGCGGTGCCACAAAAAATAGCAGGGTGAAATGTCACCGTTCCACGAAACAAAGGCGCTGCCTTCTTCAACAAAGCTGCATTTCCGTTGCTCTTTAAGAGTCAACTCCGGTAAACGCAGCTCTAATCCGGTCTTGTTGGCCACTTCCGTTGCCTTGCCAAATATCGCAGTATTCTCCTCGAGCCTCTCGTGCTCAACCTGGAGAAGTTTTTTTACGTCAAGCATGATATTTTGTTGAGCCGCTTCAGCTTTCATCGCTTCAACCGTCGCGACGATGGCCCGTTCTTGCCGCGTGCGTTTGTATTTGAAGCGCACTTCCGAATAGCGCTGAATATCAATGCCGGACTTGAGTGCCCTCCTGCGCCACGCGTTATACAGATTAAGCGCCTGATCGGAAACTGTGCAGTAGACCGCTTCGTCGGCATGCTGTTCGCCATAGGGAAGTACGTGGGTGACGATGGCAAAGCTTGCTCCGCGACTGGCTGACCATTCCAGCGTTTCCGGGAGTCCTTTGATATTGTTTTTCATTGCCACAAATTCGATGCCAACCTTTACGTCAGGCCGATTGCACTGTTTCTTGGCACTCCTCAAGGCAGACAGGGCCATATCAATCTCATCCACTTCGCCCCCCTCACGCATATTTTTAAACTGTTCGGGAGATATCGCATCGATGGACAGGCAGACCCTGTCCAGTCCGGCGTCAACGAGAGACTCTGCGCGGGGATGAGTCATCATCAAACCATTGCTCTGGAAACCGATCCAGCCGGACGAAGCCATCTCTGTTTTTGCCTTACGTATGAACGGCTCAAGGTGTGGATTCAGAAGCGGCTCGCCGACACCGTTGAGTACAAGCACTTCGATGTGCGGCAGTGCCGGAACAAGACGGGCAAACAGTTCAGGCGAGAAATCACCTTCACGGATCTCGCTGCCACAGTTTTGCTTTACGCACATGAAACAGCTCAGGTTACAGCGGGTTGTCGTTTCCACAAATAATTTCGTGGGAAATTCGCGCAACGCTGCCGTGGCAGGAGTATGGCATAGAGTTGCTGTCACAGAACTTTGGCGAGAACCAGACGCTGGGATGTATCAAACCCGCATCGGTACAGAAAGCGCTGCAGGTCGTAATTTTCCCGCGAAACCTGAGTTCGCACCGTATCAACCTTGAGGTTGGCAAGATTAAGCAATAACTGCGAGAGCAGCGCATGCCCCACTCCTGCCCCTTTATAGGCCGGATGAACGCCGATGGTGTCAATCACCGCTTCAGCGTCAATCTTGCCGAACTCGCCAAAATCAACCCGCGCCATGATAAATCCACTCACAATGCCGTCATCCTCTGCGACTATAGAGACGCGGACTCCTGCTTCATCGAGCATTTCACGCGACTTGGCCGCAAAGTACTCCGGATGTTCCCTACCGGTTATTTTTCCGTCAATTCTGACAACAGCGGCAAGATCCTCCTTTTTAAAGGAGCGGATCAGAATACGGTCGCGCGACAACCGGTCATAATCATTACCACCGGCACTGCTGTGCACCTGCCATTTGCTGTCCATCCTGACGGAAGCAATTTCCACCACATCTTCACTCAGGGACGAGGTATCACGCTCAACGATCTGGCTTGACGCCAGCTTGAATCCGGTGGCAGCAAAAAAGCTCGTCATGGCGCGATCAGACCAGGCAGATTGCGTTTTAAGCGTACGTATCCCCTTCTTCATCATAATTTCTTCAATGCCGGACAATATTTTCCTGCCAATGCCCTGACCCTGTACTTCAGCGGCAACACCGATAACATCGAGTACTGCAACGGTATCAGGTGAGCCGAAATCGCCCTCCTGAATCCGGGCAAAAGCAAAGCCGAATAGCGTGCCGCACTCCTCTACTCCGCAGCTGATAAAGCCTTTGGGGTTTGCCATTACCTGCCCCAATAGTTTCTCGAAAAACGGTTTCCTCGGTGATCCTGTTATCCGGCTTTGAATTGCGGAAACCCGGTCCAGATCTGCGGGACATAATGGGCGAATACTATGGTTGGACATTATCTGTTCCCCTTTCATCGTTTATTTTGAGGCATATTAACTGTCCTTCAGGTTTCAAAACCTACGTAATGAGCCCTTTATTCTTCAGTTTTTCATATCTGAAGGCACCCCACAGGGCTGCCCCGATAGCGCCTGCGAACAGGGAATCTGCATGGGTGGCAACCGTTGTCGCCATCTTCTGGGCACCCATGCCGTCCTGAATTGCTTTAACCAGGCCGATATCGAGCGCCAGCCCACCGGTCATCATGACAACACCGTCTTTTACGTCAATTGATTTCAACAGCTTGATCAAACGATCTGCCATTGATTCATGGATTCCGCGCAGAATATCACAGGGGGGAATTGAGCGGGATACCATGTTGATAACATCGGTTTCCGCCAATACGGCACAGATGCTGCTGACCTTCTCCGGATTGGTGGAGGTAACCGATAATCCGCCAATCTCATCCTGACCGATACCGAGGTAGCGGGAGATGTTCTCCAGAAACTGGCCGGACCCAGAAGCGCACTGGCTGGTCATGCGGTAATTGAGCACCTTGCTCCGCTCGTCAATACTGATGGCGCGACCATTCAAAGCACCGATATCCAGTACCGCACGGGCATCAGGGTTGAGGTAGAGAGCGCCCCGGGCATGGGTGGTCATGGTGTAGAAATGGCCGGTCGTGTTTTTGATGCTTTCACCTTCGCCGGTAGTGGCGATGTAGTTGATCTCCTCCCGTTTCAAACCGGCCTGTTTCAGCACATAGTCAAGTGATTCTTCGACAAGTTTGTGGGAATCTCGCTGCCGGATGCGGGCGTCCCAGCGGGATACCCACTCATTTTTTTCACCTTCGACCCGAAACAGGACGGTTTTGATAACGCCAGAGCCGACGTCAATGCCAATGGATGTAGTCATATATTTCTCCTTATTCTGATATCAGGTCTCATTACACCGCCCGATGGGCGAAGCTCGCACCGCCAAGGGCACCGGTATAGATTGATTCATCGCTGATGTTGATGGTGATGTCGCCGTAGTTTTCTTTAATCAGCTTGCGCAGTTCGTTGACCGCTGACTCGTTTTTGGCGACACCGCCGGTAAAGGTGAATTGGTCATGAACACCGCCCGAACGCGACAGAATCGACATGGCTCGCAGCATGATGGCGCGATGCAGACCGGCCAGAATGTCGGCGCGGCTTTCACCGAGGGCGAGCCGGTCGCGCAGTTCGGCGCCGGCAAAAACAGTGCAGGTGGAGTTGATACGCGTCGCTTTATTGGCTTTCATGGCGATCGGCCCCAGTTCATGGAGGCCGATCTTCATTTCGTCGGCGATGTAGCCGAGGTAGCGACCGCACCCGGCGGCGCAACGGTCGTTCATCTGAAAATTGGCGACGATGCCGTTTTCATCAATCTGAATCCCCTTGGTGTCCTGACCGCCGATGTCGAGTACCGTACGGGTGCCGGGGAACATCATGTGGGCACCCATGCCGTGGCAGAGAATTTCCGAGCGGATATGCTCTTTGGGAAACGGCAGCCGGACCCGGCCGTAACCGGTGCCGACGACGTAGGTTTCTTCCAGTTCAATGTCGAGCACCTTTTTGAGGGCGGCCTGGGCATCAGCTTCGCTGACTTCAACACCGGCTACGTCACGCAAGGCACGGGTGAGTCCGTTCAGTAGCTGCAGGGAAACAGCCTCGTCAGAAGAGACCAGGCTTTCGATATCGATGATCGATTTGTCGTAGATGTTGAGCATGGCGTCAAAGCTGATGCCGGCCTGGCGGGCGACATCTTCGGCGATGTTCATGAAGCGCGATCCGGCAATGTCGCGGAAGAAGTCGGATTTGCGATCGGCGCCGGGGGCGTAGATAGCGGCGGCTTCTCCCTCTATCTTGCGAAAGACGACGGCAAGGGCCTCTTTAAGGGTTGTCTTTATCTCCACAAAGCGCGGGTTGTCGAGGTAAAGTTCGCAGGTTTCCTCCAGCTGCCGGAGTTCGGAGAGGAACTGTTCCAGCCGGAAGTTGCGCTCCAGATCGGCGAGAAGGCGGTCGGCCCCCCCCTTGGTGCCGAGAGCCTGATTGAACAGGGTAAAGCGGGCGCTTATTTTTGCTTCCTGCTTGGAGACGCGGGCGGCAACGTCGTAGTTGGAGCGGGAGTTGGTGATGCCGCGACCGAGTACGGTGCGGTTTTCATCCATCAGTACCGCTTTGGTGGTGGTGGATCCGAGGTCTATACCGATAAATGTACGCATGGTTTCTCTCCTACGCTGCCTGGATGGCTGAGCCACCGGCACGGCGTTTCTGATCGATCATCTGGAAGTAGCTTTCCAGACGGTTTTTGACGTTGGCCGCCGAGAAGTAGCGCGGGTCAACCAGGTCGGTTTCGATGAAGGCGCCCGGCTTGCCGGTGCGTTTCTCGACTTCGCGCATCATGACCAGCTGGCCGGCCGAGAAGCTGTTACAGCTCTTGATGGAGTTGATCAGCAGGCCGTCAGCTTCGTATTCAACGACGTTTCTGGCCAGCATGTCGACCCGGGTCGGCAGGTTGCGGTTGGTATAGACACCGAGGCAGTAGTCGGCCAGCGTCTCCAGCGGGTGGTCGGCATCATGCCGGAAGTTGTCGTAGTCGTAGACGCCACCGACTTTGGTGTAGGAGCTGGCAACGACGACAGCACCAAATTCGTAGAACATCTGCCAGAACTCACGGAAGTTGGTCCAGTTGGGTGGGCCTTCAACAACCAGGCGGTATTTCTCCTCAGGCATGTCGCCGTCGGGGCTCTGGGCGCAGAGACCAAGCTTGATGCGCTCTTCGATTTCTGCCCGCAGCAGTTTGTAATAATGAATTGCTTCGTCGGTACCGCGGAATGCGGTGAAGATCGGCCCCATGTAGTAGACGCCGCCGAAATAGCAGTCGATGGGGGAGGGCCTCCGCTTGGACTGTTCCAGCATCCAGACCAGATCATCTTCGGCTGCGGCTGATTTGCGCAGATAGCCGCGCAGGCGGTCGATGTCGAACTTGATACCGGAGATCTTCTCCAGAGTCGGGATGACATCTTCCTTGAGCTGTTTGACGATGTAGTCGCGCATGTTTTTAGTCGGCGCACCATCGGCGGCGTAGGGAACGTGCAGCATGACTGTCGGGCATTTGTACTGTTCACGCAGCAGTTCAAACCATTTCAGGAAGGTGAAGCAACCGGTGTAGGAGAGCAGCAGAACGTCCGGATCAGGAAACGGCTTGCCGTTGGGGGCGATATTCCCTTTGGCCATCATGCCGATATCCGCTTTTACGTAGGTGCAGACATCCTCCGAGTGGCCACCCCGCTCGGCCTCCATGATCATCTCGCCCGATTTTTTACGCATGGCGTTCTGGATGGCGTTGATCTCGGGGAGGTTGTTGGCGATGTCAAAGCACATGAGGAGTTCGTTCAGGTTGCCCGGAACGAATGTTGATGAGACCTTGACCTTACCACTGGTGATTTTGTCATAGTTACGGGTGATCATCTCTTTTTGGACTTCCTGAGAGTGAGATTTGATCACTTCTTTCGGTTTGCCGATGTCCTGAGTGCTCATGATTGACTCCATAGTTTGATTGTGTCGGCGAAGGTGCCGGACTGTTCGCGAATCGGCTGCATCTGGCCGGAGTTTTCGGCGTATTGCATGGTGATGTAAGGGATCTTGTTGGCTTCAAGCCGAGTTACCATCATCGGCTGATCCAGCAGTGCCGGGTCACAGAAGCTGGGAGAAGCGAAAATAACACCGTCGGCACTCCGTTTTTTGATGATATCGAGCAGGTAGCTCCCTTTTTCGTTCAGATCGACTTCGTATTTGGCGGCGGTTTCGGCGCTGTAATGCAGAAATGCCCGGGACAGGTTTTCAATGGGGTCGCCGTTGACAGGTACTTCCTTCAGCAGCCAGCGGTTGACCATCATGAAGTCGTCGTCAACGATGTAGCAGCCGGAGAGTTCAATGGATTTGATCAGATTGAGCGGAGGCTGTTCGCAGAACGCTCCGGTCATGACGATCCGGCAGTTGTCGCGCATCGGCAGATCTTCTTTTTCGGCTGCAACCAGATACTCTTTCATCAGTTGGGTGTGCTCTTCGACCGGCAGGATCATGCCGGCCCGCATCAGGAGGTAAACTTCTGCCGAGGGAGCCCGCCAGGGAGTGGCAGAGCGGAAGTCGTAGACTTTGTTGACCCAGAGGCGGTTTTCATTGTAAAGGGCTATGGAATGGTTGAGCGCCTCATCGCTGATGCTGCAGCCGCCCAGTTTCTCCAATCCCTCCTTCAGTTCGCGCAGTTCCTGAGAGTAGAAGACACCGCCGACATTGTCTTCGAAGTTCTGGGGAGTATCAAAGTAGCGGACATATTTATCCGAGAACATAAGTTTCCAGATGCCGGACAGATTGCGGATAACGTCACAGATGGAGGGGAACATCATGCCGTCCACGAAGTCGAGTTTGCCGGTGATGGCCAGTTCGATGGTTGAACGCGGAATGCGGCAGATGTAACTCTGGTAGTAGGCATCGCCATGGATGACCTCCATGTCGGCACCTCCGCCCAGAATGCCCAATGGCAGCATGCCGGCGGCGTGGATGATTTCACGCGGGACATAAACCGGCATGTAACCGATGACTTTGCGACCCGGTTGGGCCTCTTTCCATTCGCGGGCCTTGGTAAAGCTCAGGTCCTCGAATAGCTCCTGGCAGTAGGCAACAATTTCTTTTACCGATTTTGTACTCATATCATCTGTTCTCCTTTGTAATGCCTTCTAGATTTGACTTATCAGTTCAATGTATCTACCGGTTCGTAGCCCCATATTGCGAAAGAACGACATCGTCTCTGCATCTTCAAGACTGACCATGGTTCTGACCAATGAGACACCTGTATGCTTCATTTGTCCTGATATCTCATCAAACAGCCGTTTTGCTATGTTCATTTCACGTGCATATGGAGCAACAGTAAGTGCGAACACCCAGCCACATGGCGGCGATCCGAATTCCCAGGCACGTATCTCTCCGATAATAAAGCCAATGACAACATCGCCGGTTTCCGCAACGAGGGAAAAACGGTCTTTTCTGCTGACTGCAGCATAGTGAGCAAAAATTCCCCGCCAATAATCCGGTTTTGCTTCCCTGGTAGTGACATGATCCAGGGCGATGACAGATTCAAGATCGCTCTGAATGGCGGTGCGGATTGACAGATTTTTATGCATCGACAAAACCGCTCCTTATTTCCCGAAAATACGAAGAGGGCCCTCCCTGGATGGAAAGGCCCCCTTGACGTCACAGATAAAATCCGTGCCGTTGGGTCTCCTTTGCAAAAGGGAGGCGACGCCGTTTCCAGCGTAACCCATAGGCCGAACACCATAAGGAAATCCTGTTAGGTACATGCGGCTCGGAGAGTGTTTATTCGGTTGTATTTGATACGTGCCTGCGGCACTTCCAAAAAAACAAGGGGCCCTCCCTGGATGGAAAGGCCCCCTTGACGACAAGAATAATTTCCGTGCCGTTGGGTCTCCTTTGCAAAAGGGAGGCGGCGCCGTTTCCAGCGAAACCCATAGGCCGAACGCCATGAGGTGACCCTTTTAGGCAATTCGGCTCGGAGAGTGTTTATTCAATTTTTAAAACTGTAATTAAGTACCTTAATACCAAATTATTTGTCAATGAAAAAATATACCCAAAATTTTACGCACATGTATTGACGAACGAAATGACTCTTTTCCTCTTTCAATTTATTCCAACCTGTTATAAAAAGGGTTGGTTGCTGTAAGGAGCGTTTCAGAATAGCACACTCTCCCGATCATTCGGCGCGAAAGCTTACTGGAGGTGAAGCGCAGAGGTCCAGTCTAGCGCGGGCCGAAACACAAGGAGGAAGATGAAGAAATAGAGGTTGTGAAAGGCACGTATAACCTGCTGACAATTGCTACAGTACGTGCAGCGTGTGTTGACAATCTCCCCATTACCTGAATTGTGTTACCTCTGGTTTATCAATTTTTTAGGCAGATAATCAACAAATCAGATAGTTAGAGGAATGGTGCGGTTTTTGCTTTAATCGTTTCTGTCAAAAACATAATTAACCTCTCCGAGCCGCTACACCTACCAGGGAAACCTCATGGTGATGCGGCCTACGGGTACTGCCGGAAACAGCGGTGCCTTCCTTTGAAAAGGAGAATCTCTCACGGGTGATTTAAGTATCATTTGTCGGGGACTCTTTCATTGGAAAGAGTCCTTTTTTTGTATCCAATGAAGCACACTTATCTTGACACTGGGGTTTTTATGCGCATTTTGATCAGCATCGATGATACCGACAACCTTGAAAGTCCCGGCACCGGGGCCCTGGCGTCCCAGATTGCCGACGACCTGGAAAGCAACGGCTGGGGCAAGAGCAGCTTTGTCACCCGTCACCAGTTGCTGGTTCACCCCGACATCCCCTACACCTCCCATAACAGCTCCATGTGTTTCTCGGCTGATATCAGGGAAGAGTGTCTTGACAGGGTAATCACCTATGCAGCCAATTTTCTGGAACGGGAGAGCGCCCCCGGATCTGACCCCGGCCTCTGTGTGGCAGCTCTGGATCGTCTACGGGAATCGGCAGAGCTCGTCCGCTTTGGCCAATCAGCGAAGGAATCAGTTCTGACCAAGGATTCAGCATATGAACGTGCCCGGCAGCTTGGCCTGCATCTTTCCGAGCATGGCGGCACCGGACAGGGCGTTATCGGCGCACTTGCCGGAGCAGGCCTCCGTCTTGGCGGCAACGACGGTCGCCTGAAGGGGCAGCTTTATTTCGGGGCTCCCGGCGCGATTATCAGCGTTGCTGCTCTTGCCGACCATTACACGGTTGACGAGGTCCGCTCTCTTGACGGCAGCGCTGTCTCTGACCTCGACATGGTACGACTGGGGGAGAAGGTGAAAACGGTCCTCCTGGACGGTCGATCTGTGCTGCTGGTGAATCCGGCTGAAGGCACTTCTGGCGGACCACGTTGGCAAACATGCTCGCGCCAACAGCTGAAGAGGTATTAATATGAAGCAGATCGTGCTCGTTCAACACGAAACAGAGCTGGGACGAAATAACTGGGATGGAGCCGCCCGTATTGCGGCGCTCTGTACGACGTTTCATCCGGATGAAGAGGACGAGCAGGTCGCAGACGATCCGCTCTCCTGTTATAACTGCCGCTATCGACGCTGGACAGCAGTTTCGTTCAGTTGCTGCAAGGGTAGTCCGCTCGTCCACTGACGAATGAGTCACTGAAAATTGCTTAATTTCTCCGAGCTGCACTTTCTGTCAGGCTCTCCCCTTATGAAAGACAGCCCTTGGGTTCTGCCGGAAACAGCAGCGCCTTCCTTTTGAAAAGGAGAAACTTCAATCGTACGCAATAGCTGCGCCACGTGAGGGGTCTCTTCTTATTCAGGGGGGGACCCTTTTTATGAGCATTACAGACAGCTACATACCCATTGCAGGCGACAGAGTCGGTGCTGCAGCTTCAGCAGTGCTGGCGGCAGGACGCTACGAACCGAAAACGACCGTCTCAGCGCATCCAGCGGCAGCATGTGAGGCTGTGGCAGCCATTGATCTGCGTGATGTCAGCCTCTCCTACCCCGAAACCGGTGCTGCGCTGCAACAGATAAACCTGAAAGTCGTGCCGGGTGAGCGAGTGCACCTGTTCGGCAGCAACGGCGCCGGAAAGTCGAGCCTGTTACGCTGCCTGACCGGTTTTGAAACACCGGATTCCGGCAGGGTGGAACTTGCCGGCATAACCAATCCCCGCCCGCACCATCTCCCGGGAAAGGTCGGAATCATGTTTCAGAATTCTTCACGGCATTTATTTGCCGAGAGTGTCTATGATGAAGTGGCGTTTACTCCGGAACGAATGGGCAGCTCCTGCCTCGAAACAGCGCGCGTTGTGTCGGAAGCGCTCAGCCTTTGCGGCATCGGCCATCTCGCCGACCGGACGCCACTGACGCTCAGCTTCGGAGAACAGCACCGCGTGGCTCTCGCAACGGTGGTAGCATCGCAACCGGAAGTACTGCTGCTTGATGAACCCTTTACCGGCCTCGATTTCCCGCAGCGTCTGGCCCTGCTCGATATCCTGGCGGCCATGCCCGGCAGGTATGGTACCACGATCGTCATCGCATCTCACGATGAACTCCCTGATCCTACCTGGGCGGATCGCACACTGATTCTGAGTGGGGGGCAACTTGACGAAGCCGGCCGGTAAAATACCGGGGCATAAATTGTTTCGTTCTGGCAGCTCTATCTGCCAGTACATGACCCACGACTCGCCGTTGCATCGCTTGGGTAACGGATTTCTGCCAGCAGGGTATCAAAATATTCCTTGCTGAAAAATGCGCCGTTTTTGAGGCGTTCTTTATCCAGCACATAACCACGGATGGCAAAATCACGCAGAACAGAGGTGGCCCACCGGCGGAACTGCGTTGCCCGTGCAGAGTTGACGCGATACCCGACAGAAATAATGGCATCAAGGTTGTAACAGTCAACATTCCTTGCAACCTCCCGATTCCCCTCTTTTTGAACTATTCGGAAATTCCGAACAGTTGCCTCCTGAGTAATCTCCCCCTGCTGGTATATGTTGGTCAAATGTTCGTTAACCGTTGGTACGGTGACTTCAAACAGCACACCAATAAGTTTCTGCGTCAACCAGACGGTTTCATCCTCAACGCGCACCTTAACCATTTGACGGATGAGGTGCTGTCAGGGTAGACATGGTTGCAAACTAACTTTATGATAAATCGAAATTATAGTCGTAAACAGAATAAGGAGTCGGTATGGAATTCAACTGCACGCCGATAGGGGTCATCCACACGAGTTATAATACAAAGGAGTCGGCGCCTATTCAGGGTGCCTTTCACTCTGATGCTATCGGTACGGTTGAGGTTGCCGCCGAATTTGCCGAAGGTTTACTGGATATAGAACTCTTTTCCCATCTTATTCTTCTCTATCATTTTGACAGGGCAACTGACGTGGAGCTTGTTCGGCGCCCCTTTCTTGACGACACGCCGCACGGTATTTTTGCCACCCGTCATCCCTGCAGACCAAGCGGCATCGGACTTTCCATCGTCAAGCTTGTCGGCCGTGAAGGCAATCTTTTGCAGGTAAGCGGCATAGATGTTCTGGACGGTACACCGCTTCTCGACATAAAGCCATATGTAGCTCGATTTGATTGTTTTCCGGAAGCTTCCGAAGGCTGGTTCGCAGGCAAGAAACAACGGGAAAAACCATCGGGACGAGAATAGAAACGTGACCTGCAAACAGCAGGAACGTATGAGTTCTCTTTTCCCCCTGTCAATTTTTCAACCAATTATTGATACCGTAACCCGCCACTAACGCTACTCCGTCCAATACATTTTATAAAAGACAAAAATAATCCTTTATATGTTGCGAATAAAACCTATAAGGTATTCAAGAACGAAAATCATATCGGAGGATATCATGATAGCTCCAGTAGCAAGTACCGCTTCATCCAACGCAAAAGCCGCAACAGCACATACCGCTTCAGCGCAAACCGAGACTAAAGCACCTGTAGCAGCAAAGAAAGATCAAGTGGCTATTTCCAAACTCGCTCAGAAACTGGCAACAGATGGTGATACACAAGCACAGGAAATCAGAGAGAGTGGGGCAGAAAAAGCTTCAGAAACGGCAAGAAAAAAAGCGTAAAGCAATCGTTAGTAACTTGGATGAAAAGAGGGGCATAGCTTAACAGCGTGCCCCTTTTGTTCATTCATATATCATCTATGCACTCTTCTCAACCACCTCGTCCACCCATGAGAGGGCGGCAGCCACCGTGGGAAATCCAATAGTGCTCGTCAGAACAATGATCGCGTGTTGAACCTCATCGATAGTCGCGCCTGCGCGTAAGGCACGCGCGGCATGGCTACAGACTGAACCACGGGAATGAATGGCTGCCGCCGCCCCCAGCTGGATAAGATGCCCTGTTTTTTCATCGAGTGGCCCCGACGTGCGAGCGGCTGTGCCAAGCGCCTCGACGGCCTCAATAAGGTCACTGTGACGCTCTTTGAGTTTGAGATAGAGTCCTGCAGGTTGCTGTGTCATGGGTGATTCCTTTCCTTCCGGGATGAGTGTATCACCTGTGTATATAAACCGGATGAACCGATGGTGTCAATCGAACCAATGAGCCACGAGTGCCAAGTTGTCCACAATCTCCACATCGTTCACTGACTTCGTAGACATTTACCTCATTGCCAGCGTCAGTGCTGACGCCTTTTAAGCCCCCACCTCATAATAACGTATATATATCAGAGCATTACTGATTTGGCGTGGCGCTTGCTTATGTAAGACAACACGCCAACCAGAAAGAACTGCCGTAACATGTAGTCACTGTGGCGCATTTTTTGATTTTTCCTAAAATAATTTACAACCAGACTATAGCCGAATGTTTGTACATCATTTGAGTAAATAATATCTGTATTTCCTGTTTTAATTATGTTATACCGCTTCACCGCATCGGGACTTCCCCCCGCCACTGCTGATATAATTTTATTTTAACTAAATGGATACCCGCGTGAAAAAGAAAAAAATGATCATCTCGCAGGAAACGATGGACGTCAACTTTGTGCGCAAGGTTGAAGCGTTGTCCGGAACTTCTGTGCGCAGCTGTTTCCAGTGCGGCAAATGTTCGGCCGGATGCCCGATGGCAACCTTTATGGAACATCCGCCCAACCGTGTCGTACGCCTGCTGCAGCTCGGCCAGTGGCAGCGTATTCTCGCCGGACGCTCCATCTGGTACTGCGCCTCGTGTGAAACCTGCTCCACCCGCTGCCCCAACAAAGTTCATCTCGCCTCCATCATGGATGCCCTGCGGAAACTGTCCTGGGACGCCGAAGGCGCCTCCAAGGAGAGCTATGTCCAGCTGGCCAACAAGCTCTTCCTGCAGAACATCCGCACCTATGGCCGCCAGTACGAAATGCGCCTGGCCGCCGTGTTCAACGTTAAATCGGGCCAGTTTTTAAAAGACCTGATGCTCGGCCCTAAACTGCTTGCCAAAGGCAAACTGAAGATGTTCCACAGCAAAAACAAAAACATGACTGAAATTGAAAAGATTTTCTCGCGGATAGAAGAGATGCGCAAAAAAGGGGAAGCCATTTAAAAGCAATTTTGAATGTTGAATTATGAATGATGAATTAAACAGCTTTCAATTCAAAATTCAAAATTCAAAATCAATAATTTAATTACAAGGCGTCTACATGGAAAAACCACTGAATTACTCCTACTACCCCGGCTGTTCCCTGCATGCTTCTGCCGGTGAATACGACCTCTCCACCCGGGAACTGTTCAAAAAGCTGGCGATCGGCCTGACTGAAATTCCGGACTGGTTCTGCTGCGGCGCCACTCCGGCCCATAACGTCGATGAACTCCTCTCCCTGTCGCTCTGTGCCAAAAATCTGGAACTGGCCGACAAGATCGAAGGGGACGTGGCGGTGGCCTGTGCCGCCTGCTTTTCCCGGCTCAAAACCACCCAACATATTCTTGGTGAAAGTGACGTCAAGCGCAAGCAGGTGGAAAAAGCCATTGATGCGCCCGTGAAACTGGACGGCAACGTCAAGCACCTGCTGGAAATACTTGCGAAAGATCTCGGGCTGGAACGTTTGGCCGCCGCCGTCAACAAGCCGCTGGCCGGCCTCAAAGTTGCCTGTTACTACGGCTGCCTGCTGACCCGTCCTACTGACGTCCCCAATCTGGACTGTGTTGAGGCGCCCACCATTATGGAACGGGTCATCGAAGCGGTCGGCGCTGAGACGGTGAAATGGACGCACCGCCTTGAATGCTGCGGCGCCAACTTCACCCTCTCCCGTCCCGGCGTCGTCATCCAGCTGACCAACGCCATCCTCGACTCCGCCAAAGAGGCAGGAGCCGACTGCATCATGGTCGGCTGCCCTCTGTGTCACGGCAATCTGGATATTCGCCAGAAGGAGATTGAAGGGGTGTACAAAACCACCTACAACCTGCCGGTTTTCTACCTGACGCAACTGGTGGGACTCTCGGTCGGCCTTGGACCGGACAAACTGGGGCTGGACGCGATGATCGTCAATCCGACGCCGCTGTTGCGGGAAAAACAACTACTGTAATAACACGGAGCAACTGAGCAACGGAGAACGGCAAAAACAAAAAATGGTGAAGGTCAAAATCTTACTACTGTGACGAATTAGGCCAAAAAAGTTCTAGCATTTGGTTTTTTGGAAAGCGTTTTTGATTTTCTCCCGGTTTTCTCCGTTGCTCCGTTGCTCCGTGTTATTCTTCGATTCAAAGAGGGTATTAGATGTCAAGAATAGGCGTATTCATCTGCCATTGCGGCGAAAACATATCGAGAACCGTTGACGTCGAGCGGGTTGCACTGGAAGTCGGCAAACTTCCCGGCGTCTCCTTCTCCACCGACTATAAATACATGTGCTCCGATCCGGGGCAGAACCTGCTCAAGAAAGCGATCCAGGAGCAGAAACTCACCCATATCGTTGTTGCCGCCTGTTCGCCGCGCATGCACGAAAAGACCTTCCGCAAAGCGGTGGAAGCCGCCGGACTGAATCCATACCTCTGCGAAATGGCCAACATCCGTGAGCACTGCTCGTGGGTTCATGAAAACCGCGAAGAAGCTACCGTCAAAGCGACCGAAATCGTCGGTATGATGGTCGAGCGGGTCAAGAAAAACCGTGTCCTCCCCACCATCACCGTTCCGGTCACCAAACGCTCGCTCGTCATCGGCGGCGGCATCGCCGGTATTCAGGCGGCGCTTGACATCGCCGATTGCGGTCACGAAGTCATTCTGGTTGAGCGTGAGCCTTCCATCGGCGGGCATATGGCCCAGCTCTCGGAAACCTTTCCGACCCTCGACTGTTCGCAGTGCATTATGACCCCCAAAATGGTGGACGTTGCCAACCACCCGAAAATAAAACTCTATACCTATTCCGAGATCGAACTGGTTGAAGGGTATATCGGTAATTTCCAGGTCACCATCAAGAAGCGGGCCCGCTCGGTCGATGAGGACAAGTGCACCGGTTGCGGTGTCTGTATGACCAAGTGCCCGCAGAAAAAGATTCCCAATAAATTCGACCAGAACATCGGCATGCGCACCGCTATCTACGTCCCGTTTCCGCAAGCCGTGCCCAACACTCCGGTCATCGACCGTGACAACTGCACCTGGTACAAAACCGGCAAATGCGGCGTCTGCCAGAAAGTCTGCGGACCTGGTGCCGTTGACTTTGAACAGCAGGACAAGCTGATCGTCGAAGCGGTCGGCGCTATTGTCGTTGCCACCGGCTTCGACCTCTATTCTATCGATGAAAAACCGAAAGGCTCCCCCATCAAAGGGTACGGCGAATTCGGCCACGGCAAAATACCGGACGTTATCGATGGCATGACCTTTGAGCGTCTTGCGAGTGCCTCCGGCCCGACCGGCGGCAAAATCCTGCGCCCGTCAGACGGTAAAGAACCGAAGCAAATCGTCTTCATCCAGTGCATCGGCAGTCGGGCACGGGAAAAAGGTATCTCCTACTGTTCCAAAGTCTGCTGCATGTACACCGCCAAACATACCATGCTCTATCACCACAAAGTTCATGACGGGCAGGCGTACGTCTTCTTCATGGACGCCCGCACCCCGGGCAAGAGCTACGACGAATTCTGGCGCCGTTCCATCGAGGAAGAGGAGGCGGTCTATATCCGCGGCATGGTCTCGCGCCTCTATCAGAAAGGTGACAAAATAGTCGTCATGGGGAGCGATATCGCCGTTGGTGTTCAGGTTGAAATCGAAGCCGACATGGTCGTTCTTGCGACTGCCGTGCAGCCGCAAAAAGGGGCCGAACTCCTCGCCCAGAAACTCGGCATCTCCTATGACAAATACAACTTTTACTCCGAAGCCCACGCCAAACTGCGTCCGGTCGAGTGCGCCACCGCCGGTATCTACCTGGCTGGTGCCTGCCAGGGGCCAAAAGATATCCCGGAAACCGTTTCTCAGGCATCGGCTGCAGCCGCAAAAGTCATGACGCTCTTCTCCAAAGACCAGCTGGAACGGGAGCCGATTGTTGCACGTGTCAAGGAAAGCGGCTGTGTCGGCTGCTTTGCCTGCAAGAAGGTCTGTGCCTATGGCGCCGTGGAAGAGAAGGAGATACGCGACCGGCAGGGGAATCTCATCAAGACCGTCGCCTTCGTCAACCCGGGTGTCTGTGCCGGCTGCGGCACCTGTCAGGCCACCTGCCCATCAAAGAGTGTGGAACTGGATGGCTACACCGACGAGCAGGTAATTGCGATGATTGAAGCGCTCTGAAAAAGGAACTATAACGCATGAAACATACCGCACCCACCCACGACTTCGAGCCCAAAATCATCGCCTTTGTCTGTACCTGGTGTACCTACGCCGGAGCAGACCTCGCCGGCACCAGTCGCATGCAGTACCCGTCAAATGTGCGGGTTCTGAAGTTTCCCTGCACCGGCCGCATCGACCCGGTTTTTATCCTCAAAGCCTTCCAGCAGGGGGCTGACGGTGTGCTGGTTTCCGGCTGTCACCCCGGTGACTGCCACTACATTGCCGGCAACTTCCATGCCCGCCGGAGATTCGCCGTCTTCCGCAAACTGCTTGAGTTCATCGGAGTTGACCTGAAACGCCTGCAGTTTTCATGGGTTTCCGCCGCCGAAGGGGGCAAATGGGTGGAAGTCGTTACCGATCTGACCGTGAAGGTGCGTGCCATGGGGCCGATGACGGAATTCAAGGAACTGGCCATGGAAGAACAGTGGTCCGGCGCCATCAACACGCCGGAGTTGCAGGAAGCGTATAACGCCATCTGAAGTTTTACCTCCCCCTTTCCAAAAGGGGGATTGAGGGGGATTTGCCTTTGACGTCTCAACCAATCGATACATCCATCTATTCTGCCATCACCGACGCCATTAAGACCGAGGCTGAACGTATCCTCACTGAAGGGCAGGTTACTGCCGTCGTCGGTTACGCCGCCGCACGCAGAAAAGGTTCGGCCCAGCCGATCATTATTACTGAGGCGACTGATGCTGCCAAGCTGATATTTACCGCGGCCTGCGTCAACAATCTGGCCGTCTACCTCACCAAAGCCAAGAAGGAAGTCCCGAAGAGCGGTAAAATCGGCATCGTCGTCAAAGGATGCGATCTGAAGGCTTTGACCGGCCTGATGGGTGAATCGCAGCTGAAACGGGAGGATCTTTACCTGATCGGCGTGCCCTGCGCCGGGGTGCTTGGCTCAACTGTTCAACCGGCCACCGGACTGACTACGGACACCATTGCCCCCAAATGTACCGAATGCGATGCCCACCTGCCGACCGGCTGTGACTTTGTACCGCTGCAGACACCGGTCACACCTGAACTGGAGCAGAAATATGCGACCGAAATCGCCCGCCTGGAAGCCCTGACCCCGGCCGAGCGTTGGGCATACTGGAAAGAGCAGTTCAGTAAATGCATTAAATGCTACGCCTGCCGGCAGGTCTGCCCCTTCTGCTTTTGCGAACAGTGCCTCTGTGACCGCAACAAACCGCAGATGGTGGACACCACCCCGCGACCGGCCGGTAACACCGCCTGGCACATCGTCCGCGCCATGCACCTGGCCGGCAGATGCGCCGGCTGTGCCGAGTGCGAACGGGTCTGTCCGATGGATATCCCGCTGAACCTCCTCAATCGCAAAATGGCCAAGGAGTTGAAAGAACTCTACGACCATGAAGCCGGGTTCGAGGTGCTGGACAAGGGACCACTCAATAGCTATACCGATAAGGACGACCAAAGCTTTATAAAATAAATCATCATGATAACACAGAGCAACGGAGCAACGGAGAACTTCAAAAGCAATACAACGGAGAATGAATAAAACAAAAACCTCCAATCAGAATCTTTATTCCAGGTTTTCTCCGTTGCTCCGTTGCTCCGTGTTATTCAAAGGTTTAATTAATGCAAAAATACATCTCACAGCAAAACCTCACCACCCTCCTGGACATCCTGATCGCGCAGGGTGTCCGCGTCGTCGCCCCGCGCATGAACGCCGGCACGCCACTCTACGAACCACTTGAAAGCGCCGGTGACATGGTAACTGACCAGCTGCCGCGTCGTTCTGCCAAGGAGGCCTTCTTTCCGGTCTGTGAAGATATCATGACCTACGAGAAGGAGGGACAGAAGGTTACTGTCACCGATATTGACCCGGCCCGGTTTCCGGAGACCCTCCTCTTCGGGGTACGTCCCTGTGATGCCTCCGCCATCCCGGTGCTGGATGCGGTGTTCTCCTGGGATTATAAGGATGAATTTTTTCTTGAGCGGCGCAGGAAAACCACTATCGTAGGACTGGCCTGTACAACTGCCGATGATGCCTGCTTTTGCACCGCAGTCGGGCTTTCCCCAAGTGATACCAAAGGGAGCGACCTGTTCCTGACTCCGCTCGAAGGGGGCGGCTATGCCTGTGAAACCTTCAGTGACAAGGGTGAAGCCCTGATAAACGCTCACAGCTCCCTGTTCAGCGTTCCCAGTGGCGCAGCGGCACTCCCGCTCGCCGAACCGCAGACGGAGAAATTTGATCTGAAGAAGGTGAAGGCCTGGCTGGACGAACATTTTGAAGACCCGCTCTGGGATGGTGCCGCCGTCCGTTGTGTCGGCTGCGGAGCCTGCGCATTTGTCTGCCCGGCCTGCCACTGCTTTGACATCGTTGACGAAGGTACCGAGAAAGCAGGAACGCGCCGCAAAAACTGGGACGCCTGCGGCTTCTGGAAGTTCACCCACCACGCCTCGGGTCACAATCCTCGTGACGGACAGCCGAAACGCTATCGTAATCGCATCATGCACAAGTTCAAATACTACGATGACAAGTTCGGCCAGACCCTCTGCACCGGCTGCGGCAGATGCATCCGCGTCTGTCCGGTCGGTATTGATATTGCCGGGATTGTTGAAGAAATTTCTAAAAAACAGGAATAACACGGAGCAACTGAGAAACGGAGAAAAACTGAAAAACCGTTTTTGGGTAATACCAAGGCAATATCAAATTCAATAGATGTTGCCTGCTACGTCAAACTTTATTTCCCACTCGATTTTTCTATTGAAGTTCTCCGTTGCTTCGTTGCTCCGTGTTATTCAAAAAGGTTTATCAAATGTGTGATCACACCAACAAAAACATCTACCTCCCCTACCTGACCACTGTCGAGGAGGTTATCGACGAAACCCCGGACGTGCGTACGCTGCGCCTGGTGTTCCAGGATGAAAAGGTCAGAGACAACTTCTCCTTCCGTGCCGGTCAGTTTGCCGAATACTCTGCCTTCGGCGCCGGTGAGTCGACCTTCTGTATCGCCTCATCGCCGACCCGCGCCGGCTATATTGAATGCAGTTTCCGCTCGGTCGGGAGAGTGACTGAAGAGTTGCGCCGCCTGGAAGTGGGTGACACCATGGGGGTGCGCGGCCCCTACGGCAACTCCTATCCGGTTGAATCATTCTACGGGAAGAATCTGGTGTTCGTTGCCGGCGGCATCGCACTCCCCCCCTTACGGACCCTGATCTGGAACTGCCTTGATCTGCGTGACAAGTTTGGCGATATCACTATCGTGTATGGCGCCCGGACCGAAGCCGATCTGGTGTATAAGCATGAGCTGAAAGAGTGGCAGGAGCGGAGCGATGTGCGCCTCGTTAAAACCGTTGATCCAGGCGGCAACGGCCCCGCCTGGGACGGCAGCGTCGGCTTCGTGCCGACTATCCTCGGAGAAGCGGCGCCATCGGCTGAAAACACCATCGCCCTGGTCTGCGGTCCGCCAATCATGATCAAATTTACTCTGCCGGTGCTGGAGAAACTCGGCTTTACCGATGAGCAGGTCTATACGACCCTTGAAAACAGGATGAAATGCGGTCTCGGTAAATGCGGCCGCTGCAATGTCGGTAATGTCTACGTCTGCAAGGATGGGCCGGTTTTTACCGCAAAACAGCTCAAAGAAATGCCGATGGAGTTTTAAACTATCATGAAGATCGCGTCGCGAATATATCCCACCAAGTTATTTGTCGAAACGACGACCCGCTGTAACCTCAACTGCTTCATGTGCGTTAAACAAAACCGTGGCAGCGAACTCTGTGAAGGGGATTTTTCACCCGAGCTGTTCACCCGTCTTGAAGCGTCATTGCCACATATTGATGCGCTCATTCTTAATGGCGTCGGTGAACCGCTTATGAATCCTCATCTGGAGTCATACATCCGCCGGGCAAAAGAATTAATGCCAGTAACGGGATGGATCGGCTTCCAGTCAAACGGTGTCCTGATGACACCGCTTCGGGCTGAAGCCCTGATTGCTGCCGGACTCGATACAATCTGTATTTCGGTTGATGCCATTGCCCCCGAGCAGTTCAAAAAGCTCCGTGAGGGGGGTAATGTGGAAGCGGTTGACATGGCGTTATCAGCACTGCAAAGCGCGAGGGTCTTGTGCAAGCGCCCCGAAGTGAAGATCGGCATCGAATTTGTGGCGATGAGCAGCAATATCAAGGAACTTCCGGAAACCCTCGAGTGGGCTGCCGGTCGCGGGGCACAATTTGCCATAGTCACCCACGTACTCGCCTATGACGAACTGCACGCGCACGAAGCGGTGTTCTGCAATATAACCGACCAGGCGCTGGCGCTCTATAACAGCTGGCGCCGCAGAGCAGTCAGTTCCGGTATCGATATGCTGCGCTACTATGAGGTGCGTTTTACCTACAGTCGAACTGCTGATGAACAGGCCATTGTCGATCTCGTTGATGCGATGAAAGCCGAGGCAGAGCAGCAGGGCATAATGCTCGACATGAAAAAACTTCTGCAGCTGGAACACCAGAGGGTGGATGAGGTTGCCGCCCTGTTTGCCGCGGCAGAAGCGGTGGCCGAGAGGACCGGACTGGAGTTGCGCTTGCCGGAGCTGGCACTCAAGGAACAGCGGAAATGCAGTTTTGTTGAGGAAGGGAGTGCCTTCGTGTCGTGGAACGGCGATATCTCTCCCTGTTATTTCCTCTGGCACCGTTTTGATTGTTATGCAAGCGGCTGGAATCAGAAGGTAAAACCAAAAATTTTCGGCAATCTGGCAGAGCAGGACCTGCTGCGCATCTGGAATAACCGGGAATTTACTTCGTTTCGCGCCGATGTGCTTGCCTACGATTATCCCTCCTGTGCCAGCTGCGGTCTGGCACCGTGCGACTATGTGCAGACCGACGACTTCCAGCAGGATTGCCATATCAGGAATGTTCCCTGTGGTTCCTGTCTCTGGTGTATGGGGGTGTTTCAATGCCTGCGCTGAATGCGCCTGTCCGGCAAGGACCTGACGCGTGTTGATCAGCCTCGTTTCTGTCCACCCCTCTCCCTCCCCGCAATCAATCCCTCTGGCAAGCGCTTTTCTTAAAGCGTATGCACTCAAAAGCGCCGCCACAATTGAACTGGTTGATTTTTTTATCGGACAGGATACCGTCGTGTGTGCTGCAAAACTTGCCGAACCGTGCCCGGAAGCGGTCGGCTTTTCCCTGTACGTATGGAATCGTGATTTTATCTTTGACATAGCGGCCGGGCTTCGCAACAACCATCCTTCTATTAAACTTTTTTGCGGCGGCCCGGAGGTTACCGCCGACCCCATGTCCGTCATACAAACAGGAATTTTTGACTTTGTCATTGCCGGCGAAGGCGAGGCGCCTTTTTTGTCGCTCTGCGAGGCACTTGACTCAGGCAGAAACTATGCAGAAATACCGGGCATTCTTCATGCTGACTCCGTCGATCTGCAACCGCCGGCACCGCTGGCGGATCTCGACTCGGTTCCATCTCCGTATCTGACAAAAATCATCGATACGCATGCCAATCCCGGCATTCTCTGGCAGCTGTCTCGTGGCTGCAGTTTTACCTGCGACTTCTGCTTTGATTCACGCGGGATGCACGGTGTACGCTATTTTTCACTTGAACGGCTGGAGGCTGAATTACAGTTTTTTGCCGCCACTGCTGTTTCACAAATATTCGTTCTTGATTCAACCTTCAACCTCGACCCGAAACGCGCCAAAAAAATCCTCCGGATGATTAAAATGATTGCGCCTGACATTCATTTTCATTTTGAGGTCCGCAATGAATTTATTGATCGAGAAATGGCTGCTCTCTTCGCAGAGATTGCCTGTTCACTGCAGATCGGCCTGCAGAGTTCCGACAGGGAAGTTCTCAAACTCGTCGGGCGAACATTCAACAAAGCGGACTTCAGTGCAAAAGTCGGTCTGCTCAATGAAAGCGGCGCTGTATTCGGCTTTGATCTTATGTATGGCCTGCCGGGTGATACTCTCACGGGGTTTTGCAACAGCCTGGACTATGCGCTGTCGCTCTATCCGAATCACCTCGACATTTTTCCGTTGGCAATTTTGCCCGGCACCGCTCTGGCGACTCGCGGGACTGCACTGAATATCCAGTGGGACAGGCACTCACCGTACCTTGTGCAGGAAACGGCAACATTCACCAGAACTGATATGACTGCAGCAGCCGAACTTGCCACCGCGTGTGACGTTTTTTACACCCGCGGCACAGCGGTCGCATGGTTCAACGCCGTTGTAAGAGTGCTCAACCTGAAACCGGCAGCTTTTTTACAGAAATTTTCTGATTGGCTGGTTGACCGGAATGGTCATGGCGCAAAAGAGTCTGACTTCAATGATGACGATATCTGGAATATGCAGCATCTTTTTCTGAAAGATATTTTCAGCAGCAAAAAGTACCGGCGCTACTTACCACTCGTACTTGATCTGGCTCAGTATCACCATCTCTATGCCGCCACACTTCTCGCTCCGTTCACACAGGCAGCTGATAATATCCCGCTACCTGCAGATCTCTGTTCTGCCGGTTTCACGCTTTATCCCGCTACACATATTGCCCATTTCAGCTACGATATTGATGAACTGCTTGACTGCGGCGAACCGCAGATTCTCCAGATGTATGAACATCTCACGCCGGCCGGCTCCCAGGCGGTTATCTACCGGAATGGCGGTGCAGTATGCACCGAATCTCTGGCATTGCCCTACATTCGGCTGCTGGAACAGATCCGTGATAAGAGTGACCATGACTACCTGTCCCGGACAGGGCTCGGCAGTGAAGAGGTTAATGAGTTTCTTCTCTTTGCTGTTCATGAAGGGATTATAGAATACATTGAATTTTCAAAAGAGGTTGCATTTCACTGAATATTTTAGTATAGCTTTCATTTCTTTTCTCAAGTTTATTTTCCTGCAGGGGTTTTGAAGGGTGCTGATTCAATATGCATGATAAAATAAAAATTTTTTCGGGCAACTCAAATCCGGATCTCGCTCTGAAAATATGCACCTGCCTTGGCGTCCCGCTCGGTGCAGCCCGTGTGCGTCGTTTTTCTGATGGCGAGATTATGGTCGAGATTGGTGAGAATGTTCGTGGTCGTGACGTCTACGTTGTCCAATCAACCTGTGCACCGACCAATGACAACCTGATGGAGTTGCTGATAATAACTGATGCCTTGAAACGGGCATCGGCTGCGACCATTACTGCAGTAATTCCGTATTACGGCTACGCCCGTCAGGATCGGAAAGCAGCCCCCCGAACTCCGATCACCGCAAAACTGGTTGCCGATCTGATTACCACTGCCGGCATAGACAGAGTAGTTACCATTGACCTTCATGCCGGTCAGATTCAGGGTTTCTTCAATATCCCTGTAGACAATCTGTATGCCGCTCCGGTGATTCTCAATTACCTCAAAGACCGTTTCAGCGGCGAGCAGGTGGTTATGGTTTCGCCCGATGCCGGTGGTACCGAAAGAGCCCGCGCCTTCGCCAAACGACTTGAATATTCTCTTGCCGTCATTGACAAGCGCCGTTCCGGGCCTAATGTGGCCGAAGTTATGCACCTGATCGGGGATGTGCGGGATAAAATTGCCATCATCCTTGACGACATGGTTGATACTGCCGGCACCTTGACACAGGCAGCAAAAGCACTTAAAGCAAACGGAGCAAAAGCGGTGTTTGCCTGTGCAACTCATGGTGTGTTATCGGGACCGGCAATTGAGCGCATCAATGCCTCGGATATTGAAGAAATCGTATTGACTGACACCATACCGGGAAACTGCGGCGACGTTGCGACCTCCAAGGTCAGAATATTGTCTGTGGCAGAGTTACTGGCCGAAGCGATCAGAAGGATTCATGAAGACGAATCCGTGAGTTCGCTCTTTGCCTAGTTTTTAATAATTTATTCAGATGAGGACGGGACATACCCGTCACTACACGTGGAGGAACACATGCAACAGAAACAGATGAATATTGAATTGCGCACCAAAACCGGTACCGGCGTAAGCCGTAGACTTCGCACAGCTGATATGGTTCCGGGTGTTGTGTATGGCAAAGGAGTTGACCCGATTGCCGTAAGCATGAAAAGCCGCGATCTGCAGGATGCCATTTCCGGAGCAGGCGGCCAGAACAATCTCATTACCCTGATTGGCGGTGGAAGTCTGGATCAGAATATAGCGATAGTAGCCGATATTCAGCGGGATCCGATCAAGCGAACCTTCAAACACGTCGATCTCCATCGCATTAATCCGAATGAAAAACTCCGCATTACTGTTCCTGTTGTTCTGAAAGGGACCGCAATTGGCGTAAAAGAGGGCGGCCTTCTTGATCTTGCTCACCATGAATTGCGTATCGAATGTCTGCCGGGCAATATCCCTGACTGCATAACCATTGACGTTTCAGATCTTAAAATTGCTCATTCAATTCATGTTGGCGAAATTCCGCTCCCTGAGGGAATTGTTCTCCTCGACCAGGCCAAGATCCCTGTCGTCAGCGTTCTTGGCAGAGCCAAGGAAGACGCACCTGCTGCCGCTTAACAGAGCCGGCCTTTCACATGAGTACGTATATAGTTGCGGGGCTGGGGAATCCCGGCCCCACCTATCAGTGGACCCGCCATAACGCGGGTTTTCTTTTTTTGGATTGTCTTGCTGATCGGGAAAACATCGCCATCACCAAAAAGTCTTTCTCAGGTTTTTGCGCTGAACTGACATTAGCCGGGCAGCGCCTGATTCTTCTCAAACCTCAGACATTTATGAATCTGTCCGGCGGTTCCATCATGCAGGCGCTCCAGTTCCATAAGCTCCCGCTGTCACATTTAATTGTCATTCATGATGAGCTCGATCTGCCGTTCGGAGTGGTACGTTTCAAAAATGGCGGCGGTCATGGCGGACACAACGGCTTACGCTCAATAATGGAAAACCTCGGCAAAGGCGATTTCACCCGGCTGCGCATCGGCATCGGTAAATCTCCGCACGGAGATACGACCAGTCATGTTCTCGGCAGAATCCCCCCCGAGCAGATGGAAGTCCTCGCCCGCGTTCTCGATGGCGGCATGGAGATGTTGAAAGTCATGCTGACCGAGGGACTGCCCAAATCAATGAGTCTTTATAACAATAAAAATTTTCTGGAAGGATAGATTTATGGGTTTCAACTGCGGCATCGTCGGGTTACCAAATGTAGGAAAATCTACCATATTTAATGCACTGACCTCTGCCGGTGCCGAGTCGGCCAATTATCCGTTTTGCACCATTGAACCGAACGTCGGTATTGTCCAGGTGCCGGATCCACGCATGGATCAACTCTCCGCAATAGTCAAGCCGCAGAAGATTCAGCCGACAACCATTGAATTTGTCGATATTGCCGGTCTTGTCAAGGGCGCCAGCCAGGGCGAAGGTCTCGGCAATCAGTTTCTCGGGCATATCCGGAGTGTTGATGCCATTGTTCATGTCGTCCGCTGCTTTGATGACGATAATATCGTCCATGTCAATGGCCGTGTCTCACCAGCCGACGACATTGAAGTCATCAATACCGAACTTGCCCTGGCAGATCTCGACACGATTGAAAAGAAACTGCAGCGTGCCGAAAAAATGGCGCGCAGCGGCGACAAAAAAGCCAAAGACGAGGTTGATTTCTATCTCCGGGTGCGGGCGCTCCTTGAACAGGTCAAAAAGCTGCAGGGAGTCGCACAAAATGAAGATGAAAGGATCTGGATGCGCGACCTGCATCTCCTCACCGACAAACCGGTGCTCTATGTCGCAAACGTTGCTGAAGATGACCTGGAGGGGAAACACCCGAATGTGGCCGCAGTCCGGGATATTGCAGCATCTGAAGGAGCGGGAGTCGTTGTTATTTGCGGTAAACTTGAAGCGGAAATCGCGGAGCTCGACGGTTCTGAAAAACAGGGTTTTCTTGATGATATGGGACTTGCGGAGGCCGGTCTTGATCGCCTCATTCGCAACGGCTATGCCTTGTTGGGACTCATCACCTATTTTACCGCCGGTGTCAAAGAGGTTCGTGCCTGGACCATCGTTAACGGCACCAAAGCTCCGCAGGCGGCAGGCGTGATTCACACCGATTTTGAGAAGGGCTTTATCCGTGCAGAGGTAATCGGCTTCAGTGATTATATCGCCTGCAATGGCGAAGCGGGGTCAAAGGAAAAAGGGTTGATGAGGCTGGAAGGCAAAGAGTACGTCGTTAAAGATGGTGACGTCATGCACTTCCGGTTTAATGTGTAAAGGGTCGTCGAGTCAACTCCACTCGTGATGTGCTGTTATTTTAAACAATATCCAGATCAAACCAGGCATCCTTTGATTCATCGAACACCGACTCTACAGATGCAAGAACTAGCGGAGAATGGGTGGCGGTAATAATTTGAACCTGTTATGCTGATTATAGAGATACGGCGTTTTGCGTTTAAACAAGCAACATATTGAAAAAACGAATATATTATGTTTATAAGCTGATCCATTTCGGTTTGCTTTTAAACAAAGCTTAAGCCCAGAAAGGCAGATAATTCCGATACCGTGTTGATGGCTGCTCGGGGTCGGCAAGTTTGATTTTTTCGAGATCCACTGTCGCAGCGATAACTTGTGAAACAGTTGCGGTCTTTTTCTCCGGCAACTTGAAGCGCTCTCGTAAACTCTGATTCGTCATCTTTTCATTCACCACATAGCGCAGACAGCAATGCTGATAGGTGGCTCGAATGCGTTCATTCCTGTCCATATCCTCAAATTCCTTGTGGGCAAACAGCACGGCTGATGTACGCACTTCCCCCACTCGTAAAGACCTAGTTTGACATGATTATTTCCCATCATCATCCAATAATCCTTTTGGCAGATAGTTCTTTTTGCTGACTATGCTTCTGCCAAGCTCTTTCTCAGTTTCCTTGCGAGCTGTCCCTGCCACACCACCGCCACGTCTTGCTATCTTTTTGTTCTTCTCGAAAGTATCCGGTTTTTCTGTCTGGGATATTTCTGTTGTCACCTTTTCACCCAACATTGTGAAGATCAATTCCAGATCGGTCATATGATCGCGCAGGTTCTCGTTTTTCCTGGTCAGCCCTTTCAGCTCCTTGTGTTCAGATGGTGACACACCAAAGGTAGCTTTGGCAATTTCAGCCGTCAAAATACCAAAGTCCTTTTCTGTGGCAATACCCCGTTCTTTCCATTCGTCGGTAAGGTTCTGACGGATCGCAATTCCCCGCAGACGCTTGTCGATCCAATCTTTGGGGTACCCTTTCAGTTCGTAGAGTTGTTTCATCCGTTCCTGAGCGAGTTCAGGGTTTTCGATTTCCTGAATTCGATCATAACCGACTTGTGCAAGCCACTGTTTGAATGGTTCAGCCTTGGGGGAAGGGATTGACTGGATGATGCGGAATAAACCTTGTGTATTTGCGCAGTCTGTGGCGTATTTTTTGCCATCGTCAGCTTCAAGTTTCAGTTGTACCCAAACTGGGGACAACTGAAGATCGGTAAATTCCCTTTTTTTGACTTTACCCCAGTATTGACGAGGAGTTGGCGATTCGGATAATACCGAGACAACATCAATTACAGAAAACCACCATTCTCCATCATGGATGATTTTTCTGATTTGTTTTCCTTCAAAGATTGCCAGTTTTAAAACTTCTTTTGCGGTCATATCGGTAGTTTTCCTTTCAAGCACAACGTGCAGAATTTAGACCGTTTTTGAAGCTATATTATTCAAAATCAGCATGTTAGCCCTAAATTTCGGACGTCCGAAATTGCCTGATTTTGATCCTCGTTCACACTTGCTGTGCTACATTGCCCCTCGTGGGCATGGTGAAACTATGCCCATCGTGGCAGGAATTGTGCTGGTTGGAACACTCGCACCAACTCCTTTGCTACAAACCCAAACAAACGCCGCACCCAGTCCAGCGAACCCTGCTGGCAAGATAATGGCTACCGTGAAACTGATAGTGGCGAATATTTATCGGGTACCAACTACGCCATCATCTGAGTAACACGGCGCCTGATATTTATAAGCTGTAATGTCACCGGAATCGTTTTTCTATAACTTGGAGATCCTAGCAAGAGCAATAAAACCGGCAAGGAAACCAAGGTGCCGACTCCTGTTCCCGTCAATAACAGTAAGGAAGAACTCATGCCAAACACACCCGCCCACATTCCGGCAAAAATTCCGGAGTAAAACAAACTTGCTGTTATTGGGCCTGTTAGCAAGGTACCAACGGAAAGAGATGTAACCGTGGTTGCAGATAGCACCTTTTCGATTTCTTTTATGGACTCAATATGTACATCAGGATTTTTACCCTCATTAAGCGACTTCTGGATCTCTACCAATTTCTGAGCGCGTTCTTCAGGCTTCAATCTATTCAGTTCATCAGCAATTTTTATGGCAAAATAATCAACAATCTTGTTTTCAATATCCTCTTCAGACCTGCCATCACCTAACAGATAAACACTTTTATCCTTCTTTGGTTTCAGCTTGTTTGCAATATCAGCAAGGATTTCTTTGTACGGCATGTCGTGATCGCCCCGAAACCAGTTACCGATAGTATGCCCTGCAGCAGACCGATACTCTTTACTGATCTGATACACATCAGAATCTACCGGAAGCTTTAAGGCTTTACAGATTTCAGCCTTTTCTTCATTGGCTGCCTGATCCAATAACGAAAAAATTGTATCGGGATTCTCTCTGATTTTTGATTTTTCATGGATGCTTTCCATTTCTGATATAAGCTCTGGTTTCCCGTCTTGCAGAGGAATATTTAATGCGTTTGAGATAATCGTTGATAACACAATTGCAGCAGTGCCACTCGGTGGTTCATTATTGTTTTGATTTTCCCATCGAGCGACAGTTTTACTCGAAACACCAAGCATGTTCGCCAGATCATCCCTCGAAAGTCCCATTTTGTTTCGCATATCGATAATGTTGTTTGCTGTGAGAATAGATGTATTCATGACAACACCTTCACGGGGATTGCGTTATTTGATGACTTGCCTAAAAGGATACAGCAAAGAGAAAACATGTCAACTAAAATTCTTGTATTGTCTAAAATATATCTAGTTTTGTCTTATTTTTATATCTATATTGGCGTGTATAGTCCTGAAGCGTCTCTTGGTTTGTCTTGTTGTGTCGGGCAGAGATCGTACTGAAGCGGCTTTTCCTCTTTGGTTGCGTGATCAAATATCGCATTTAGGCTTTTCCGGAATCCCAAGCTCTGTGGTTTCATCCAACAATTGTCTGCCATGCCGCACGGTCAAAATGTAAACGGTATCTGACAGTTTGTAAATTATCCGATAGCTGCCATGGATAAGCTCACGGAGATCCGAGCGATTCAGTTCCGGTACTATCCGGCAGCTTTGAGGTTGTGTGGAAGGCCTGTCAACAAGCTTGAAGAGATCTTTTACCCATTTATCGGCAGCGGTTGGTTTATCTCTGGCAATGTAGCGCGCGATATTCTGCACACGCTCAAGAGCGAGCGGAGACCAGATTATGTTCATGCGGTATTCCCGGCCAGAACCAGCACGAGCGCATTTTCATGAGTGATACCTTTTCCGCTTTCGATCTGTCGTTCAGCCGTATGAATATCCTGTAACAACTCAAGCTGTTCCAGCATTTCATCGTACTTGACAACATCAAGCAACACGGCGGCGCTTCGCCCATGGTTGGTAATCACAAGTGGCCGGTGCGTAGTCTGCACCTGTTTGATAAAGCCGGTGACATTGCTGCGAAATGCAGAAAGCGGTTGAATGTCCTGAACAAAGGAAACGTATGTCATCTCTGACCCCCAGGTTATTTTGTCCAATATTATGTACAATATTTTGTAATCAAACAAGGGAAATTTTGAGTGTTATGAGTTGATATATTGTCCGGCAGCTTGGGCCAGTAATCCTGATCTGGTCAAATGATGCGATTCGGCATAGCGGTCAATTGCAAACAGAAGATTTTCCGGAAGGGTAATATTAACCCGCTTGGATTTGATATTAATGCGCGATAAATCAACGTCAACTAAAAGCCATGTACCACCGGTATAGTCCGAATCGTTCAGCCAACGTTCAAGGGGGGACGCAATAGGCAGATCAGGTTCGCCCGAATAATGGCATTCCGTGGCATCCTGAATATGTGAGACCGCTTCCTCAATGCTCTTTCCGGCTGTGAAGCATCCGGGCATGTCGGGTATGGTGACACTGTAATCGCTCGTCGGATCTTTATGAATTACTACGGGGAAAAGCATGCTACCTCCATTCCCATCCGGCCTGGCGGAAGATACTGCGCAGTGTGCCGGTGGCAAAATCGTGATTGGGATGAATGACCGTGACTATTCCGGGATTTACGGAATGCTTGAATTTGTGGTGAGAACCGGTGACTGCCACCAACTCCCACTCTTCTTTTTTCAATCTCTTTATGATTTCTCGGCTCGTCATGCTCCACACTATGCACATCAATACACACAACGTCAACAGATTTCAGCTATAGCTGACGGGATTGACGATGCTTTCCATCTGACACCGCTGTAAACAAACAGTGACTGCACCGGACTTGCCGCCATAATCGCGTTCCTTTCAATCGCCCGTATCGGTGTGCTTCGTCGCCTCAATCCTCGCCGCCTTACTTTCATCTGCGATTTGAAATTGGCATAACCTGTCTCCTCGACCTTTTTTATTGAGCGCTATCGTGAGTTGTGCTATTGTACGAAGCTATTTTTCATACGATCACATATTTAATCGTCCGGAGATATTCTACATGTTCAGTTCCATCATAAAAAAGTTTATTGGTAGCAAGAACGAGCGCGAACTTAAAAAAATGTGGCCGATTGTTGCACATATCAATGCACTTGAAGCATCCATCTCTCCCCTGTCAGACCAGCAACTGGCTGCTAAAACAAGCGAATTCAAGGAACGTCATGCTCAGGGCGAGTCGCTCGATGCATTGCTTCCGGAAGCGTTTGCCGTCTGCCGTGAGGGGGGTAAACGTGTCCTCGGCATGCGTCACTTTGACGTGCAGCTGATTGGCGGCATGGTCCTCCATTCCGGGAAAATAGCCGAGATGAAGACCGGAGAGGGAAAGACTCTCGTTGCCACCCTCCCCGCCTACCTCAACGCAATTTCCGGTAAAGGGGTCCATGTTGTCACGGTCAACGATTATCTCGCAAAACGTGACTCCGAATGGATGGGGCGTCTCTACAATTTTCTCGGTTTAACGGTCGGCATAATTGTCCATGGCATCGAAGATGACCAGCGCCGGATTAACTATGCCGCTGATATTACCTACGGAACAAACAATGAGTTCGGCTTCGATTACCTGCGCGATAATATGAAATTTTCTCTTGATGACTACGTTCAGCGCGGCTTTAACTATTCTATTGTCGACGAAGTCGACTCCATCCTGATTGACGAAGCCCGTACTCCGCTGATTATTTCCGGTCCGACTGAGGATTCAACCGATAAATATTACATTATCAACGCTATCATTCCGAAGCTGGAAAAGGGTGAAGTGCTTGAAGTCGAAGCGAACACCCTTTCCGGTAAACGCAAACAGTATACCGGTGACTTCACCATTGATGAAAAGGCGAAAAGTGCTTCCTTAACGGAAAAAGGGGTTCTGAAAGTAGAAAAACTTCTCAAGGTCGACAACCTGTATGATCCCCGCAACATAGAAACCCTTCATCATGTCAACCAGGCGCTGCGTGCCCACGCCATGTACAAACGGGACGTTGATTACGTCGTTAAAGATGGCGAAGTCATGATTGTTGATGAGTTTACCGGCCGTCTTATGCCCGGTCGGCGCTGGTCTGACGGTCTGCACCAGGCGATTGAGGCCAAGGAAGGGGTCAAGATCGAGAATGAGAACCAGACGCTTGCAACGATTACCTTTCAAAACTATTTCCGCATGTACAGCAAGCTGTCGGGGATGACCGGTACTGCCGATACCGAAGCAGAGGAATTTCATAAAATATATAAACTGGATGTGTCTGTTATCCCGACCAACAGACCGCTTATCCGCCCCGATGCCCCGGACGTTATTTACAAAACAGAGATGGAAAAATTCAAAGCGGTCATTGAGGACATCAAAGAGCATTATGCCGCCGGTCAACCCTGCCTTGTCGGTACCATTTCAATCGAAAAGTCGGAAGTATTATCAGAACTGTTAAAACGCCAGGGTGTTCCGCACAACGTGCTCAATGCCAAGCAGCATGAGCGTGAGGCTGAGATCGTATCCCAGGCCGGTCGCAAGGGTGCTATTATGATTGCCACCAATATGGCTGGTCGTGGCACTGACATAGTGCTGGGCGGCAATCCGGATGCTCTGGCCAAACAGTGGCGGCGTGCCAACCCGGAATCGACTGACGAGGAATATGAAGGAGTTGTGGCCAGATACAAGGCTGAATGCCTTGCCGAACATGAAGAGGTTATCAGACTGGGGGGTCTTCACATCCTTGGTACGGAACGGCATGAATCGCGCCGCATTGACAATCAGTTGCGCGGTCGCTCCGGCCGTCAGGGCGATCCCGGTTCATCAAAGTTCTATCTGTCGCTGGAAGATGACCTGCTGCGTATTTTCGGTTCGGAACGCGTCTCGAAAATAATGGATCTCCTCAAAATTGAAGAGGGTGAGGCCATCACTCACAGCATGATTTCACGATCGATTGAAAATGCTCAGAAAAAAGTTGAGGCGCATAACTTTGATATTCGTAAGCATCTCATTGAATATGATGATGTCATGAATAAACAGCGCGAAGTTATTTACAGTCAGCGCCGTGAAATCCTTGCCGGCCAGGACATTCGCGAGAGTTTTCTGGAAATGCTCGATGAGACGGTTGAGGAAATTGCTGCCGCGTACGCCATTGACAAGGTTTCACCACACGAGTGGGACTGGCAGGGAATCAGTGAAACCGTCTATAAATGTTTCAACCTCCAGCTTGACCTGCCGCACGAGATGGTAAGCCGCCTTACCCCGGTAAACTTCCAGAGCACTCTCAGTGAGCAGGCTCACGCCATCTTCACGGCACGTGTTGAGGAGATGGGTGACGAGCTTATGGATCACCTCATCAAAGTCATGATGCTCCAGGCGATTGACACTCACTGGAAAGATCACCTCCTCAATATCGACCACCTGAAAGAAGGTATCGGCCTGCGCGGCTATGGGCAGAAAGACCCCAAACAGGAATACAAAAAAGAGGCGTATAACTTTTTCATGGAATTGATGCTGCGCATTCGTGAAGAGGTTGTTGAGCGTGTCTATTGGGTTCAGATTAATCACGATGGCGAAGAGATAGAAGAAATTGAAGAAGAGCTGCAGAGTAAAAAGCTGATTTTCAATCTGGGCGGCGGCGAAGAGCACCATCAGGAACCGGCCAAAAGCCAGAAAGTGGCAGGGCGCAACGATGCCTGCCCATGCGGCAGCGGTAAAAAGTACAAGAAGTGCTGCGGTAAGTGAAATAGAGAAGAAACTGTTTGCACAAACGCCCCACTTTCCGTCAGGAAAGCGGGGCGTTTGTCTTTGCGAATCAACGCCTCTTTACCGCCTGAAAATAAACAGTCGGCTGTTCAATACTGCTTTTGCTAATCAAATTCTCACAAAAGTCGATTTATTTTTAGCGAAATTGAAATATCTCGTTCCACGCCCAAACCTCGGGAGGTTATATCGTTCCCACGATCCAGGGTGGGAACGATGCAAATGAAGTTTATTGACATGCAGAGTGATATTACATAGTATATCAACCATGCGATATCTGATTGACACATGCGTTTTGGTTTCGGCGTTACGCTCTTCTTCCGGAGCAAGCCATATCGTTCTCAAAGCCGTTCTAAATGGCGCTCTACCTATTTTAATGCACTACAAGCTATTAACAGAGTATCGTTCCGTTCTTTTCAGGCCGGAACAGTTGCACGTCATTCCTCAAACGGAAAACGAAATTGAACGCCTGCTCGCGTATCTTGTTGCAATTGCGACTGAAAGCAAAGTGCGCTATCTGTGGCGACCGAACCTTTCTGATCCGTCTGATGATTTTGTTCTGGAAATAGCTGTTTCAGGTCAGCCATCGACAATTGTCACCCACAACACAAAAGACTTTGAACGAGGCAATCTTTACTTTCCGGATATAATGATCTGTTCACCACAATATATTGTCAGAGAGGTATTGAACCATGAGTAAACAAAAAGGATTTCTCCTCCGGCTTTCTGAGGATGACCGCCACCGGGGTCGTGAATTGGCTTCAGAAATCGGATATTCAGAAAATCGTCTGTATGCCGAAATAATCCACGATGGATTGCTTATTCAGGAACAGATTAATTATTATTCCGCTCTTAAAAAAATAGGCAAAACTATCGAAAAAGACGAAGTACTTGAAATACTGGCCAAGTCTCCCGCATCTCCTCCGGAACCTGTTGATTGTATCTGAGCAACAGCAGATTTTTTGTCTTTCCCATGCTCTAGCGTGGCAACCATGATTGCTGTGTTACAGTGATGTCTTGACAAATTATTCTTGTAGACCTGGCTAAAATTCCGTAGAGTCGGAAAAAAATTTTATGGAGTACCGCATGAACATCAAAGGGTTCACCTTTTCAGCCGTAGAGGCTGCCATTAAAAAACCTGGGCGCAAGGATCTGGCGCTGATAGTATCTGACGTTCCGGCGGTTGCTGCCGCCGTATTCACCACCAGTGCGGTCAAAGCTGCTCCGGTACTGCTCTCAGCCGAACGCATCGCCGGTGGAACAGCTCAGGCACTACTCGTAAACAGTGGCAACGCCAATGCCTGTACCGGTGACAACGGAATGACCGTAGCCAGAGAGACGTCACGACTGGTGGCTGAAGGCCTCGGCATCAGCCCTGATCTGCTGCAGGTCTCATCGACCGGCGTGATCGGCGTCCAGATGCCGCTGGATCGCTTTACCGCTGCCATCCCCGCCCTGATTGACGGGCGTGCATCCGGTACATTTGACGACGTAGCCGCTGCCATCATGACGACCGATACCTTTGCCAAAATGGAAACAGGGAGCGGTGAGGCCGGTGGTGTTGGCTACACTGTTGCGGGCATCGCCAAGGGTGCCGGCATGATCATGCCGAATATGGCGACGATGCTCTCCTTCATCATTACCGATGCGGCAGTAGAACCGGAGTTCCTGCAACAGGCCTTTCGCCGGGCTGTCGACGTATCTTTTAACGCCATTACCGTTGACGGCGACATGTCGACAAACGACACCTGCCTCATCATGGCGAACGGCATGGCCGGCAATCCTGACATCACGGAAGGGTCAGCGGAAGGGAACGCCTTTGCCGTTATTCTGAATACCGTTTTGCTTTCATTGGCACAGCAGATCGTCAGGGATGGCGAAGGAGCAACTAAATTTGTTGAAATCCGTATCACCGGAGCTGCCAGTGATGCCGATGCAAAGCGCGCCGCTCTGGCGATTGCCAACTCCAGCCTGGTTAAAACTGCCTTTTTTGGGCAGGATGCCAACTGGGGACGCATATTTGCGGCAGTCGGCTATTCCGGCGCAGAGGTCGACCAAACGCGGCTGTCATTGAGTTTTGATGATGTCTGCATGGCCAGGAATGGCGTCTTTGCGGGTGACGATGCCGAAGCACGGGGCACTGCTGTTCTCAAACAGAAAGAATTCACCGTTTCGGTTGATCTGGGCATCGGCAGTGGTACAGCCACCATGTATACGTCCGATCTGACGCATGCGTACATCAGCATTAACGCCGATTACCGTTCCTGATCCTGAAACCAACTTGTGATATTATTCCGAATATTTTTTACCACGCTGCTCCTTTCACTTCTTTCGACTGAACTCCTCGCTGCCGATGACCTGATAGATGCCGGACGTGCTGCATCAATCGATGTTGTTCTCGATAATGCTATCCGGCGCGGCTTGATTTCCGGCGGCGTCGTCGTTATCGGCAACCATTCCGGCCAACTGTACGGTACGGCACACGGCACGCTCTTTCCTGGTGCGGGCGGAACGCCCCTTTCAGACCGGACTCTCTTTGATACCGCGTCGCTCACAAAAGTAATCGCAACAGCGCCTGCAATCATGAAGCTCCTCGAACAGGCGAAACTCAATCTGCTTGACCCACTGACCCGCTGGTTTCCTGAGTTTGAGGGAACAGATCATGAAGAAATCACCATCCTCAATTTATTAACGCACACGTCCGGGCTCGATGATGTTGACATCCCGGAGAACGATCCTTTACGGCATCTTATAGAAAAGATTGTCATGCAAAACAATGGGGCGCTGCCCGGGAACCGTTTTCGCTACGCTGACGTCAATTACATTTTACTCGGAGAATTGGTCAAGCGGATAAGCCACAGCACCTTGGATCAATTTTGTGCTGAAAACATTTTCGCCCCGCTCGGAATGGCCGAAACAACCTTTCATCCTCACACCGGTTACGAGGCGATTGCTCCAACAGCCAGCTATAACAAAATTCTTACATCCGGCGTTGTCCAGGATTTGAATGCGCGACGCTTAGGCGGTGTGGCGGGCCACGCCGGACTATTCAGCACAGCCAGCGACCTGAACAGATTTGCAACAATGATTCTTAACCATGGAAAACATGGCGGTAAGCAGGTGTTTACCGAGCGTGTCATAACGCAGATGACATCACCCTATTTTTATAATAACGGCAAAATAATCAGGGGGCTTGGCTGGGATATCAGCTCGCCGTTTTCGTCACCGCGCGGAACCTTTTTTTCTGATATGTCTTTCGGGCACACCGGATACAGCGGTTCGTCAATCTGGATTGACCCTGAACAGGATTTATTCGTAATTTTATTAACGGTACGCCTTGACTACACAAATATCAGACAGTTCAACCAATTGCGGAGTGATATTTCGACGCTGGCAGTCTCGATATTTTCTACTTCACGAATAGTGGCAGAAATTATCGACAACATGAAAATACCTTGAAACGCTAATGCCTTGACACGTTATTGTACCTGTGTTAGTTGTCGAAAGCGTCATATTCTTACGAGCCCACTCAACCAGGGAGGGATAGATGAGCATTAAAGTGCTGGTCGCCGATGATAGTATCACCATACAAAAAGTAATCGGTATCATTTTTGGTGGAGACGAGTACTCCCTAACGATCGTAGATAACGGCAAATCGGCTGTTGATAAGGCGCGCGAGATCAATCCGGATATTTTACTCATTGATGTCTTGATGCCTGGAATGTCCGGATACGAAGTTTCCGAATTGGTTCGCTCGACACCGGCGCTCGCTGACAAACCGATTTTACTCCTGACCGGCTCTTTCGAACCGTTTGACGAAGAAAAGGCACAGAAATGCGGCGCAGATGATTTTATTGCGAAACCGTTTGAGTCACAGCAAATCATCACAAAAGTAAAGGAACTTCTGGAAAGGGGGAAATCGCGGGAGCGTTCTGCAGAAACCGTGTCCCCGCCACCTTCAGCCGATATTTTTTCGGAGCAGCCTGTTGAAGAAACCCCGCCATCCCTGGACATGCCATCCCCTCTCATCGAACAGCAACCGGCAGCGCCGGTAAATATATGGAGCGCCTTTACTCCTGAAGCAGAGACACAAGATGAGGCTGAAGTAACTCCAGCTTTTTCTGCTGTATCTGCCGAAGCATGTGAACCTGACGTTTTTGCGCTTGTTAATGAAGAAAACGATGCGCAGGTGGTTGCCGCTTCCGTTACGGCAGACGTACCGCCACAACTGACCGGTTCCGAATGGGTACCAATTGAAGAACAACTGTTCGAATTTGTGGAAGAGGCCGCTGCCCCCCCGCCACTCCCGGATTTTTCTGTCAACTCTCTTCCCGTTGAGGAAGACGTATTTGGTGAAATTGCTTTTGCAAGCGAAGAGAAGCGTAGCCCCGAGCCTGTTTTTGCCGCATTCACCGCATCTTCAGCGCTTCCGGAAGTACCTGCTGCACCTTTTGCTCCGTTATCCGATCCGGTTCCAGCGAGCGCAGCGATACCTTCTGGTGATTTAGCTCCCGCTGAAACGATACCTGCTGCCATTCCTGCATCCCTGACAGAGGAACAGCTGCGAGCAGCTATAGCCGGCGCATCAAAAGAAGTTATCGAGCGAATTGTCTGGGAGGTTGTTCCGGACCTTGCAGAAGCGCTCATCCGTGAAGCCATCAGAAAGATCACGCAAGGGAGCTGATTTTCTTTTTTATGCAAACAATCGCGAGGGGATGGCAACATCCCCTTTTTTCGTATGGAGACCTTGATGATAAAAATAGCCATCGCAAAAGCAGTTGAACATGAAAATCTGAGTGAAGGTGAGATGATCGAGGTAATGAACCAGATCATGTCCGGTGAATGTACTCCGGCCCAGATAGGCGCCTTCATAACCGCGCTCCGTATGAAGGGCGAGACAGTTGAGGAGATCACCGGCGCTGCACGCGTCATGCGTGAGCGTGCGACACCTGTCCACGTCGGCAAAGGTGTCCTTGATATTGACCGTGACGATATCAACATCGACAGGGAGACTATCCTTGACGTCGTTGGTACCGGCGGTGACGGCACGAATACCTTTAACGTTTCCACCACTGTTGCCTTCGTCGTCTCAGCCTGCGGAGTCAAAGTGGCCAAGCATGGCAACCGCTCCGTTTCTTCGGCCTGCGGCAGTGCGGATGTTCTGGAAAAACTCGGCATAAACCTTGATGTAACCACAGAAACAGTCGAAAACTGCATCAAACAGATCGGCATCGGCTTTCTCTTCGCCCCTGCCCTGCATAGTGCCATGAAGCACGCTATCGGACCGCGCCGCGAAATCGGCATCCGGACTATTTTTAATATCCTCGGCCCGCTGACCAACCCGGCTGGCGCCGACTGTCAGGTTATGGGGGTGTATCGCGCTGACCTGGTGGAAAAACTGGCCGGTGTTCTACACAGACTTGGCTGTAAACATGGCTTTGTCGTGCATGGTTCTGATGGCATGGATGAAATCACACTCACCGGTGAAACTCTGATAGCAGAAGTCACACCGGAGGGGGTTACAATGGGTGCGGTGTCACCTGAACAGCTTGGCTTGACCCGGTGCACCATGGCAGCTCTCAAGGGTGGTGATGCCGTTGTCAACGCTGTCATTGTAAGGGCTGTGCTGGCTGGTGAACAGGGACCACGGAGAGATATTGTGCTCCTCAATGCCGCCTATGCCCTGGTCGCTGCAGGTAAAGTGGATACCCCGTCAGAAGGGATCGCTGTGGCTGCTGAAGCTATAGATTCCGGACGGGCACTGCAGCAGGTTGAGAAACTGGCAGCGCTGACGAAAACGCTCTAACGGAGGGATCGCGTTACCATGACCACCACAGCACCAGACATCCTGAAAGAAATAGTTGCTCATAAACGAGAAGAGGTAATTGCCGCAAAGGGAGCCGCATCGATCAGAGAATTAAGATCGCGCATACATGATCTGGAGGACATCCCGCGCGGCTTTGAGCGTCATCTTCGCGAAGCGGTGGCCTCGAATTGGACCGCCATAATTGCCGAAGTCAAAAAGGGGTCTCCCAGCAAAGGGCTCATCCGCGCTGATTTTGATCCGCTTGATATTGCCGGCATCTATCAGGACAATGGTGCCACATGCCTGTCAGTGCTCACTGACGAGACGTTTTTTCTGGGACATCTCCGCTATCTTGCCCTGATTCGCGAAGCCGTATCTCTCCCGCTGCTGCGCAAGGATTTTATCTGTGACCCGTATCAGATCTACGAGGCTCGTGCTGCCGGAGCCGACGCAATCCTCCTTATTGCTGCCATCCTTGATCTGAACCAGTTACGCGATTTTCACGCTGCTGCCCGTGAGATACATCTCGATGTTCTTCTGGAGGTTCATGATGAAGCGGAGATGGAGAAGGCCCTGCAGACTGACTGCACGCTGGTCGGTGTCAACAATCGCAATTTGAGAACGTTTGAAACCGATCTAGGCACGACAGCTCGCCTTGCCCGTATGCTGCCTGCCAATCGGTTACTTGTCGCCGAAAGCGGCATTAACAGCAGGGCAGATATTGTGCGTCTGCACTCTGATGGCGCCGGTGCCTTTCTGGTTGGAGAAGCGCTGATGCGGGAAGACAATATTGGAGCGAAACTACAGGAACTGCTCAGCGATTGAACAGTTGAGAAAAGGGGGAATACGAAATGGCTAAAATTCAGGGAATCGGTCTTGCGGTTGTCTCCTTTGCGCTCTACATCATTGGCGGAGTTGGTACCTTTGGAGGACTTGCCCTGATTTTTTTGATGAAGAACAAGGATTTATTGGGGTGGGGAGAAGGGCGGGCTATTGGCTATCTGTTTTTTTGTGTCGGCCTCTGCATTTCAATCCTCGGCGTTCTTTTGATGCGCATCTTCAGAAACCGCGGTTTTACCTGAAACTGCGGTTTTAGGAAATCCCCACCTCAATCCGCTATGACTCTACCGCTCAGTAACATTCACGGGCTCAGGATTTTTCCTGAGCCCGTTACAGTTTAGTGAGATTCAGTTTGAATTTCAGAACAGACGAGTCACTGTTTTAGAAGATAAAGCCACGTTATTAGCGGCGTCATAGGCCTTCACTACAATTTCATGTTTGCCTTTGGTAATACTCACCTTGGTTTTAAGTGAACTTGCGCCTGTCGTTACCTTCAGTTTTCCGTCAATGTAGAGTTCCATTTTTGTTACTGCGACATTGTCGGCAGCAGAGGCGTTTATGCTGACAGTTGAACCGTATACATTGTTTGAGCCTGGCGAGCTGAAGGTTATTTTTGGCGGTGTACCATCTGCTATCGGGTTTGGAATAGGAACTACAACAGGCAGGGTGATAGTAACGGCTGCTGTCCGGGCTGCCGATACGTTACCGGCGGCATCTTTTGCCCAGGCATAGGCGGTCTTGCTCCCCTCCCCTGAGAAGGTGAAGCTTGCTGGAGCGGTGGCAGTCCAGCCGCTTGCTGCCGCTGTCGGTACCGTCGATGTTTCGCTGATCAGGTAGCCGGTGACGGCTCTGTTATCGCTCGCGGCAAGCCCGGATACCGGCACCGTCAGTGATGTTGCAGTCGCAGGCATGGCGAATGCGCTCAGTGTCGGTGCGGCAAAGTCAGGCAAAGTAATATTCACAGCAGCCATACGCGCGGCCGAAACATTCCCGGCGGCATCTTTTGCCCAGGCATAGGCGGTCTTGCTCCCTTCAGCGGAGAAGGTGAAGCTTGCTGGAGCGGTGGCAGTCCAGCCGCTTGCTGCCGCTGTCGGTACCGTCGATGTTTCGCTGATCAGGTAGCCGGTGACGCCGATGTTGTCGCTCGCGGCAAGCCCGGATACCGAAACGGTCAGTGATGTTGCGGTCGCAGGCATGGTAAAGATGTTCAGCGTCGGGAGAGTTACGTCAGGAACGGGGTTGCTCACCAAAACGGTCACAGCTGAGGATTGTGCGCTATTAGTGGCATTGTCATAGGCCTTGGCGACTATCGAATAGACGCCATTCAGTACACGTGTTGTATCCCAGTTGAAACGGTATGGGGCAACATTGCTGGCATACAGGAGGACACCATTACTGTAGAACTCAACATTAGTAACACCGACATTGTCGCTGGCACTGGAACTGATTGTAACTGTTCCGTTCACGGTGGAATTATTTGCAGGAGATGTCACAACTACCGTTGGGGCGATTACATCATTAACGACTGTTACTGACCGGCTCGACTGGCTGACGTTACCGGCTGCGTCAAACGCCTTGACCATAAGTGTGTAGGCACCTGATGCAACTGATGTCGTATCCCACGAGTAGGCGTACGGCACCGCAGAATCAGTCGACTTCAACACACCATTGACATAGAATTCAAGCTTTGCCACTCCGACATTGTCTGATGCATTAACGCCGATTAAAACTGTTCCGCTGACGCTGACAGAATCTGCAGGGGATGTTATGTCCACTGTTGGCGGGGACTGCTCAGGTATAGATACGATATTTGAATAGGTGCTCTCAAGCCCTGAAGCGTTATAGGCGGTAACCGCAAACGAGTAGGCTTTATCCGGGTCAAGCCCGGTTATGGTTGCTGTTGTCTGTTTGCTGACATCTAACGGGACAGCACCTGCAAGCGCGCCTGATTCGTCACTGTGATACACCCTGTACCCTGCCACATCGGCCTCGGTGTTTGGATCCCATTGGAGTGACACATCGGAGGCAAAACCTGTTCCACTCATGCTGAAGGAAAGAAGTGCTGCCAGCACTGCGCCGACCAGCATCCTCTGCGTGCGGAAACCTCTCCTGATATGGCCTGGAGTAGCATACCCCTCTTGAACCAGCACCTCCCCGATTTTTTTTCCGGAACCGCTCTGCTTATGGATTGCGTCATCCAACTGATTACGCGAAATGTAACCGGTCGCAATAAGGATCTCACCAAGCCTGAGAGGAGTGGGTGAGGCGGCTTCTGCCTGGTTGAACTGAAAGTCGAGCAACGCGGTAAGTTGCCGCTCTGTCAACATGCCGAGGCGTATGAACACTTCACCCAGCTTTTCTTTGGTGCGTTTCTGCTCGGTGATGGCATGATTCAGCTGCCTGCCGGTTATTCGACCGGACTGAACCAGTAGTGAACCAAGCAACTGCCGTCTTCCCGCTGCAATCTTCACAGCGTCGTCTATGCTGGTGAGATGCTCCTGAACCAATAGCGGAGCATGTATGTCCTGTTCCTTAAGTACCCCCATCCTTACCAGCACTTGGCCCAGAAGTTCCCTCGTATTCTTTTGTTCTTCAAGTGCCTGGTCAAGGACGCGGTTGGACAAAAACTTGCCATCCAACAATATCTGGCCGATAGGCCGTCTGATTTGCTTTTCCATAACTGCACTCCTTAGTTTTAATGACAAGTAGCACTTGAATAAACTGAACTATCCCCAGCGTACCATCTCTTAAAAATTATATCGTGATTAATCGGATTGGCAAGTTCCAGATAAAAAAAAATTAAAAATAGGAGCCGACAGTATCCAACCGGCTTTAAATGACCATCAGAGAGGGTGTTGCGTTCCCTTCAATTGATGGAAACCCTCAAAAAACCGTTTTTTATACCTTTTATTTGAACTCCCTCACTGGATCATGATATATGTAAGCCGCTTTACGAGTAGGAACAATTTGATCAAGGAGGTGTTTCTGTGAAAGTACCCGAGAAAACAGGCAACAAGCAGTCTACAGCCAATCTGGTTCTATCGTTGTTAAATGTGGCGCTTATTGTACTCTGCTCCGCTCTATTCGGTTGCAGTTCCAGTGGTGACACAACAAATACTGCAACTCTAAAAGCCCCGGCCATGGTTACCGCCGACCCCGGGAATGCGCGGGTCACCCTTAATTGGTCGCCTGTTACCGGTGCCACATCTTACAATATCTATTATGCAACCCAGCCTGGCGTTACCCCGAAACAGGCACAATATAGCGCCGCTAACCAGAATCCCCCTTTTGTACTCCGTTTTTTACCCGGTGATGTTACCCCTCTGTCGAACGGCACAACCTACTATCTGGTGGTCACAGCAGTTACATCTCAAGGTGAGAGTGTGGCGTCAAAGGAGATGTCAGCCTCTCCTTCCGCGACACCTCCGCCTCCTGCTCCGGTACAGGTTCGGGCTGCGGCACAGTCAGGACAGGTAGCCCTGAGCTGGGAAGCCTCGACCGGAGCAACATCATATCGGGTCTATTACCGGACAACACCAGGTGTCACCACGGCAAACGGAACAGCCGTGCCGGTGACAGCCGATACTAATCAGACAGTTGCTCCGCTCGAGATCGGCACGACCTACTACTTCATCGTCACGGCATCAAACGCTAACGGAGAGAGCGTGCCCTCTTTCGAGCTGAGCTGCATACCTCAGTCGAGTCCACCGCCGTCTGCGCCGAGCGGGGTCACTGCCATTGAAGGCAACCGGCACATCACTGTATCGTGGGCGCCCGTGGGTGGGGCCACTTCTTATGCCATCTATTATTCAACAAACAGAAATCTGACTAAAACCAATGGCATCAAGATTCCAAATGTTACTTCACCCTACATCATGTCAGCGTTGAGCAACAATCAGGGTTATTATATTTTAGTAACCGCTGCTAATGCGGCAGGAGAGAGTGTAGAATCTTCGACACAGGCAGCCACTCCTGTTGCGACACAACCGATTCCTCAAATGGTACTGATTCCAGGCGGTTCCTTTTCAATGGGTGATACCCTTGACAACACCGTCTACTGCCTGCCGGTACGTACCGTGAACCTCGAGCCCTTTTATATCGACCGCTATGAGACAACATACACACTCTGGAAAGAGGTGTATGACTGGGCCATTGCTCATGGCTATACTTTTGACAATCCTGGCAAAAACGGTTCCTACAATATGGGCACCAATATGCCGGTTACGTGGGTGAGCTGGTACGATGTGGTCAAGTGGCTTAATGCCCGTTCCGAAAAGGAGGGCAGAATGCCGGTCTACTTTACGGACAGTGCCCAGGAGGTTGTGTATCGAACCGGACAGTTCGATGTTACTAACTCGCAGGTCAAATGGGCTGCCAATGGCTACCGGCTCCCGACCGAAGCGGAATGGGAAAAAGCGGCACGTGGTGGACTGGCCGGGAACAGGTATCCCTGGGGGAATGATCTTGGCACCGGCACGTCCAATAATAATCTGGGAAGCGCAGCTTCAGTCGGCAGCTATCCTGGTACCGGATATGGCCTCTACGATATGGCGGGTAACGTCTTTGAATGGGTCTGGGACCTCGGTTCAGCTGACTACAGCTGGTCCGGTGCCAGTATCGACAACCCTCACGGCCTGGATACCTATCTGCCAAGTACCATTACCGGGCCAAGTTTATCGAGGGTCAGACGTGGCGGGGGCTTCAGTTACGGAGACAGATACCTGAAGGTATACGAGCGGATGTTCCGGGTTCCCACCTATACCGCCATCTATTTCGGCTTTAGATCGGCAACAAACACACCCTGAATTATAAGGGGTGTTCCACAAATCCTTACAACAACAAAGCCCCGCTCATTTGAGCGGGGCTTTGTTGTTGCTTCACTGAAGAAGACCTGCAGATCAAATCTTCATGATGAGGACTCAATCGTCTAAAAACATTACACTTTTCGTGCTCGTCTTCTGTAGATGCCGAAGCCGACCAGCGAACTGCTGAACAGCAGCAGAGCAGCAGCTGGTTGCTTCACCGCAAAAATTGCCGGTGCAAGCAGCGCACGGGTCATCGCTTTAAGCAGCTCACTTTTTGCAATCAGATCGGCCAGCGGTGGCGAGAGAGTATAGTACACCTTGACAAAAGCTCTTCCGAGAGGGTTTGTCAGCAGGTACTTGTCGCGGAACTCCCGCAGCACCAGGACATCAGGAGCCATATAGCTGCCGTATGCAGCGGTAGCGATAAAACAATAATGATGAACTCTGCCGCTCTCACTTGTAACAGTGCTGTTCGGTGCAGTGTCATAGCCGGGTCCGCCCGGATCACCAATCGTTCCTGGTGTAGCGTCTGTGTCTTCCGGTCCGCCATCCTTGAGCGTAACCCTGATAACCTTGTTTACCGTATCAACTTCAATGGGTACCGTGCTGACACGTTGCCATTGTCCGCCGCGAATCTTGTACCAGTTGATGTTGCTCTTCAATGTGCCGTCTGCATTGACAAAGCTGGCAGGGTTAGTGATGTCGAATGCCCCTGCGGGAGGGGTGAGGGTAAGTACCGTAGTGCCGTTAACCGGCACATTATTCAGTTTAAATTCCATTACTCCGATAGGAAGCGTCAGGGTGGTCGATGCTGTTGCAGCACTGATCGAACTACGTGCCGTATTGGAGATGGTTACAGGACTTGTTGACTGTAACGTTACCAGGCCATTGACAGCAGGCTGTCTGGTATCCTCAGCACCTGCTGCGGGAATGAGCTTGGAGAAGCCTTCCGTTGACGGGTTGGCAAATGCAAAAGCCATCATAGCCCAGGCAGTCTCCATGACAGGCGAGTACGAATAGTTCCAGCTGACTGGTGTCGGCGGTGTGGTCTGCGGTACCGGCGGCACAGCGGAGACCTGGCTCCACATGGCATCCTTCAGGTCTTGAACCCAGATGTGGGTACCGACGGTGCCGGCGGCGCCGATGGTTGCCGAGAGCCCTTTGGACATTGCATAGACAAAGTAGTAGTCAAAACTGGCAGCGGTCGTCCAGCCATAGTTGGTGTTGAAATAACTGACAGCATTCTGCAGCATGGTGTTGGCGTCGGCAGGGTCTTTTTTCGCATTGGCCTGATCAATCATGGCCAGACACCAGATACCGCCGCCGTTTGTTGCGTTCGTGACCCACTGGCTGACACTGATTGCTTCATAAGAAAACCCGCCCGAACTTGCCTGGGAGTTTTTGAGGTATGCCAGGAGCTTGATAGTCCAGGGTTCCCCGGCTATGGGGAGTCCCAGATACTGGGAGCCGAAGAAGAGACCCATTACTGCGAACTGGGTGTTGGAAAGGTCTGAACTGCCACACGACGCAGTAGGGGTATACGTCCACCCGCCGTGAGGCCCGGCTGAATCTGTGCAGGTGGTTTGAGTCGTTTTCAGGTAGGTAATAGCGTTCTGAACAATAGTCTTGTAGGCGGCGTTCTGGGGTACCTGATGCCCATAAAGGGAGAGTGCCATCAGGGAAGCGCCGGTTTCATACGCAAGATAACTGCCGTAAATACCTCCATCGGGCTTGACAAAAGTCTTGATATGTTCGATGGCCATGGCGATGATCTGCTCGTAGGTCAGCCCGTCTTCACGCCCAGTGGCTCCCGTGGCGCTGGTCTCCAGCAGAGCCGAAACGGCAAAATCGGTGGCGGCGAGGGTGCCGTAATACGAACCTTCCCAGTGCCCGGCGGTGGCGCTGTCTTTTACAAATCCGTTGGCAAGGTATGCCTTGCCACCTGCGACAGCTGCATTGATCTGAGCGTTGGTTGCAGGCTCAGCAAATGCTGACGCTACCGTGAGCATGAGAATCATGGCAAAACCGGTCAGTGTACTGACAAAAGCTTTTTTCAACGTAAATCTACTCATGATGCACCTCCTTAATTTAGGTATGAAACGGTTGAAAAACTCCACGGAAAATAAAAAAGCAGCCTCACCTCCTTTTCAGTCATGTTCCCTCATGTAGATTGTTTGCGATTTAACAGATGCTCTGATCACGAAGGTAATAAATAACATCAGATATTTCGTGTACCGACATTTTCATTTTCCGGTGAACCGCGCCTGCCATAATGCTGTTATATGAATCCTTTAGTCAAGACAAAAATTTAAAAACAATAATCTTTTCCGGCTAAGCTTGCAGTTTCTGCTTTGGCCCACTATTTTGCTCCACTGCCAGTGGATCATCCATACTGTTAAAAAATATTATAGCGAACGCAGGAGTTCCGTCTATTGGGGAAAACCCCCAATTTTCAGGTTTTTCGCTGGAGAAGTATGTGCACATATTGTGGCTGCCGACAGCATCAGCCCGAGAACAGCAATCATCTTCATCATCTCCTCCATACTATTTCAGTGTGCCACCGTACCTGAAAAATTATCAGAACCAACTTATCTGCAATCCAACCCTTGCATGGCATGACGCAGGCTTTCCGGCACATTGACCAGTGTCGGTTCTACGCCCCGCAAGCTGAGACAGTGCAGCCATACGTTGAGAAGCTGCATGCCGCTCATGTCCATGCTCTTAATCTCTCCACCGTCAATGCAAATGCTTAGTGAATTGTTAACGGCTATTATAGAGAAAACAGAGCTTCCGTCTATTGGGGGAAACCCCCATTTTTCAATTTATTTTTCGGTGGAGAAGTATGTATGAGAGGGATTTTGTTCGGAGGGCTATTTAACTCACGTCTGAATCAAACCAGTTTCTCTTAAAGCCTTGCCTGCCGGGTGGTAACGGCGAAGGATCTCGATAGTGCGATGCCATGCGTTGCGATAGTCGTCGAGACGATAAGCACCGGCGGGTTCACCTTTAGCACCGGTTTGCAGGTTGAAGCCATGGTTAGCATCAGGATATTTTTAGCCTATTTAACGCGCTTCCAGTAGGGAATAAAAATAATAAAAAGATTATGATCTTTCAGTAGGGTAATCTGAAATTGCCTATACAATGCGACTCCCATCGCCTGTTACAGTTGCGGGTGAGGGGAACTTACTCACCCTCCTCATGGCTATCAAAAGTCAAATTCATCACCCGTTTCATCTCATCAATCAATTCCTGCTGTTCCATCGGCTTTGACAGATAACCGTCAAACCCTTCACTCAGAAAGCGTTCCTTTTCATCGCGCAACGCATGGGCGGTAAGTGCAATTACTTTAAGGTGGGCATTGGTACCTGCTTCTTTAGCGCGAATTGCCCGGAGTGCCTCCTCACCGTTCATGACCGGCATCTGGACGTCCATGAGAACAAGATCGAACTCTCCGTGCGCAAGTGCTTCCAGACTCTCTCTGCCATTCTCAGCCGTTACTATGTGGTGGCCATGCTTACCAAGCAGTACAGTGGCGAACTTCAGATTGACCGGGTTATCTTCCACGAGCAGAATCCGTAAGGAGGGGCCGTCCCAGACGGGTGAGGTCATCAGAGGTAGTGTTTCTGTGGTATTTTGGATAGTCGGAATCGTGAACGGAATTTTGAGTATAAAACTGCTACCGACACCTTGAGTGCTTTTTACGGATATTTCACCACCCATAAGCTCTGCCAATTGGCGACTGATCGTCAGACCGAGACCGGAGCCGCCAAACTGACGGGTAGTTGAGCCATCCTCCTGTACAAACGGTTTGAAGATCTTGTCGAGCGCCTCTCCAGATATACCGATACCGGTATCGGTAATCGTAATCTGGATAATAAGGCTACTATAATGCCGTTCATGAACCTCTGCTGCGATGCTGATGCTTCCCTGTTTTGTGAACTTCGCAGCATTGCCAAGCAGGTTGTGGATGATCTGCTTGACCCGCAGTTGATCACCCAGTATCACTTGGGGAATTTCATCATCAATAGTGACGTTAAAAGCAATCTTCTTCTCGAAAATGGCGGACTTCTGCATCAGATAGATATCATTTATGGCACGACGCAGGTTAAATTCTACAGATTCTAATGTTATTTTTCCCGCTTCAATCTTGGATAGGTCAAGGATGTCGTTGATAAGGGCAAGGAGATTTTTGCCGGACAGCTTGAGGGCAGCCACAAACTCCCGCTGCTCTTTGGTCAGTTCAGTCATCTCCAGAAGCTGAGTCATGCCGAGAACGCCGTTCATCGGGTTGCGAAGCTCGTGACTCATGTTGGCAAGGAATTCGCTCTTAGCCCGGTTGGCGGATTCGGCGGCGGCTTTTGCCTTGTGAAGTTCCTCTTCCAGCAGTTTGCGTTCGGTGATGTCACGTGAAACCCCGACCAAACCTATGGGGAGTCCTTCCTTGTCGTATATGGGAGCTTTAATGGTTTCCAGTAATAATCTTCCTGCAGTTGGAGACGAAATCCACTCTTCAACGCGAATAGCGACGCCACCTTCCAGTACCTCATGATCTACCATTGCAATGTGCTCTGCTATATCCTTGTCGAAGAATTCGAAGTCAGACTTGCCGATTTGGTCCTGTTCTGAGAGACCGATAAAGGCTTCACAAGCCTTGTTGCATCCGAGATAGAGTCCATTGTTGTCTTTGAAGTAAATAAGATCGGCGGCAGCGTCAATGAGAGTTCGTAAGAAGGCCCTTTCGTTCCAGAGGGTTTCTTCCAACCGCTTACGTTCGGTGACGTCCTGGAAGAAACCAAAGACTTTATGGTTTTCCAAATCTGCATTTCCTATTGCATGAATGCTCCTCAGATTGCCTTTTGCGGTAATGATATTCAGTTCGACGTCAAACGGTTCTCCAAACTCGATTGCACGCTGCAATGCCTGTTCAATTACAGATCGAGATGATGGTATATAGAAATTGACTCCTTCGGCAACCGTTGGCTTATATGTAAAATCAACTTCATGGATGCGGTAGACCTCTTCAGTCCATGTCAGTTCCAGTGTCTCAATATCAAACTCCCAGCCACCGACTTTTCCAATTCTTTCGGATTTTGAATGTAATATACGAGCTTTTACTAGAGCATCCTCCGCCAGCTTGCGCTCGGTGATGTTCTCGATCTGCGCAATGAAGTAGAGCGGCAAGCCATCACTGTCTCTGACCAACGATCCTGACAAGAGAATCCAGATGATCTGACCCTGTTTATGGAAGTATCGCTTTTCCATACGGTAGTCTTCGATCTCCCCAGCCAGCAACTGGCTCACATAGTTCAAGTCCGTTTCAAGATCGTCAGGGTGGGTGATGTCCTGGAATGTCCTTGTCAGCAGTTCTTCTTCGGAATAGCCGAGCATTTTACAGAGGCTGACGTTTGCCTTCAGCCATTTCCCTTCCGTAGACACCAGCGCCATACCAATGGGCGAGTAAACGAACGCTCCGCTGAAGCGGGCTTCGCTTATCACCAGTTCATCGGCTCTTTTGTCTTTCTCTTCGTTTTGAAAGGCGAGTTCAGTGTTGGCAATAACCAGTTCAGCAGCCCGTTTTCCTTTCTCTTCGTTTTGAAAAGCGAGTTCAGTGTTGGCTATCACCAGTTCGGCAGCCCGTTTTCCTTTCTCTTCGTTTTGAAAAGCGAGTTCTATGTTCATATCTCGCAGTTTTTGTTCGCCTTGCTTGCTCTCGGTTACATCGTTAATTGTAATCCAGTATTCACCGTTCTGCGCGGGAGTAACCTGCAGATTCGCCCAGAAGAGTTCACCATCGCCACGTACAAGACGTAATTCCAGATTTTTTGATTCGCCTGCTTCGCTGCACTGCTTGAGGTGTTGGTAGAAGAGGTGCTGTCCCTCAGTGGGAAGTATTCTGAAAATTGGCTCTTTTACAAGCAGACTCCGGTCAACACCAAGCACACTGGCAGCCGCGAGATTGACCTCTTTTATCATCCTTTTTGCGCTGATAGTCAGATAGCCGACCGGTGCCAGATCATACAAATCATAGTAGCGTGCCTGCGAGGCATCGAGTTCCTCATGGGCGCATTGCAGCTCTTCGTTCTGCATTTCCAGTTGAATCTGATGCACCTGCAGTTCATGGAGGAGATGTTCTGTTTCTTCGGGCGTGAGCAGTTGCGAAGTCGTACCCTTATTCATGCGATACTGTTCCTCGGCACGCTGGCGGAGGGCCTGGGCGGATTCTGCAGATGTGGTTGTCATGGCTGTGATCCTCGTTTAACAAACAAAAAAAACGACGAACGGAAAAATCCGCAACGCCGGTTTACATGGGTTCAATCAGAATAATTGTTGACTGCAGTATTTGTCAGGTGGAGATCTGTCTGTCTGTCTGTCTGTCTGTCTGTGCAAAATCATTGCCATATAAGACCCCTTCTGAGACAGAGATTATTCTTATACTTTACACTTATTCATGCGATTTGCATCTAATATTTCCCTATCACCCCCCAAGCCCCTTGGCCATCCCGGCCTTGGGGATTTTGCATTTCTGGCTACCGTACTGATCAATCGAAGAAGTCAGACATAACGTAAGCCATCAGAAAGAATCCATCAGTCACCATCTGGACATCCGGCGCGACATCGTCATGGCTGCCTGAAAGATCACCCGCAAGCAGTGGCACTCATTTATCAGGCCAGAGCCTTGAGACGGTGGGTACCTTATAGCAACAAAGGAGACTGACGGAAGGGACTTCGGAAGGGAACAAAAAAAACCAAATGATTATGAACTTCCAATTTATTATTGATGAAAATGTCTTACGCTTCTTTAATCAAGCGCTTCGGCCCCGTCCCGCGCCACGACCAGTTCATTCAGTATCTTGTTCTTTTTGAGTGCGCGCCGGGTTAATTCCTCATCGTCGGCATTGTCTTCCACCAGCAGGATCCATTTGTTTTCCATGATTGACTCCTTTCAAGTTTGCGATGGCCGCTTGAGTTTTTTGTTGCCATTTTGGCGTCACATTGCTACCTTTATCTGCAGGAGGTATCACATTATGACACGAGCAATTGCAGAAGAACGAATCCCGGCTCGTATGCCAACGGCTGTGTATGAAAAGTTAGTCGAGGCAGCTCAGGCTATCGGCGCTACCCTTAATCAGTTTCTGGTTCAATCGGCACTTGAAAAGGCCAATGAAATTCTCGAACAGGAGCGGGTTATCAAGCTGTCTGCAGCATCAGCAAAAACGATATTCGGCCTGATTGAAAATCCCCCGCCACCAAACGAACGACTGATAGCAGCCATGAAGCGCCGCGAGGAAATTCTGTGTCCGAAATAGCTCCCTTATCAAAAGAGTATGACCGCGCCGGATTTGACTGCGGTGTTGCCGAGCTGAATGTTTTTCTCAAGTCCACCGCGCGGCAGCATGGAGACAAAGGTGTCTCTCGTACTTTTGTGCTGACTGACCACGGTACTCCCGCCATCATGGGATTTTTCACCCTCACCCTCTGCGAAGTAGTTGCCGAAAAGCTACCTGCCGGATATGCAAAGAAATATCCTCATCATGCCCTTCCTGCTGTTCGCCTTGCACGCCTGGCGGTCTCGCTCAAGCATCAGGGAAAAAAACATGGTGAACTTTTGCTTGCAGATGCCATACATCGTACGCTCCTGATTGCCGAACAGGCCGGTGTTATCGGCTTGTTTGTGGATGCAAAGAACGATTCAGCCCGCTCATTTTATGAACGCTACGGTTTTGTGGTATTACCAAATCAACCGCTTCATCTGTTCATGCCGATTGAAACGATACGACGATTTGCTTGATTTAAGGAATCGTAGACCCCGAGGCTTCTAAAACCTCGAAGGTCTAACTCCAATCTATTCACCCCACCGTAAACCAGAACGTCGCTCCCTGATCCACCGCACCATCGGCCCGGATCGTACTGCCGTGCCGATGGATAATATGCTGTACCAGTGTCAAGCCAACACCGGTGCCGGGGAATTCCAGTTCGGAATGCAAGCGCTGAAAAGTAGTGAACAGCTGAAAGTCATTAGTGGTGCGCACGTTGTAGCTGTCATGTTCTTACACCTCTATCCTGAACTCAGCTCCGCCATCCACATTGCAGGCAGTCAGATGACCAGCCATATTCTGCTCGATAATAACCTTGGACATGTACATCCCGATGCCGGTTCCCCTGTCGGGGCCACGGGTGGTGAAATACGGATCAAATATTTTGGGCAGTTTCATCCGGAATGCCGCCGCAATTGTCGCGGATATACAGCACTGAACGCCCGTTCTCACAGGTAATGCGGATGAAGATGTGCGGATCGGTGATTCTGTCACTCTCTTTCAGCATCCGTAGTGCGGCCAGGCCGCTGAAGCGGGGCATGACGTAGTCGGAAACAACAACATCCCACGCCCCCGCCGCCAATGCGCTCTGCATACCCTCCGGGGTGTCAACACGCTCGCAGTCCGGATCATAGCCATTCTTTGCGAGTTCCCGAATGAGCAGCAGCGCATCATCCTCAGAATCTTCAATGATCAGCAAGCGAAGTGGGGTGGACATAGCGGGTACTCCTTGTTTCACTCCCGTTGCAATGATCCCATCGTCAGATGGCAGGCGCCACAACTGGTGTTTCGACCTTCATTAAGCAGATCGTGGCAGATAATACAGCGCTTGTGCGCCCATTCCTTGCCGAAACCGGCTATTTTTCCGACATTTTCATCATGGCACGCCATGCAATTCCCCACTTTCTCCGTCTGATGCCCTTTGTGGTCGAATTTTACACCATGCTTAAAAATTAGATCATCTGCAGCAGAGACTTTTGATGCAGACAGTATCAGCACAAGAACAGCTATCATCTTCATTCGTTTTCTCCATTTACAAATCAACGTTGCATGCAATCCATTCCTTGCATGGCATGACGCAGGCTTTCAGGCACATTGACCAGCGTCGGTTCTACGCCCCGCATTCTGAAACAGTGCAGCCATACATTGAGAAGCTGCATGCCGCTCATGTCGACGCTCTTAATCTCCCCGCAGTCGATGCAAATGCTATGGCCACTGCCTGGCTCAAACTGCTGTAAAGAATGTGAAAGTAACGAAAGGTTGCGGGTCGTAGCGCTGATGTTCCAGTCACCCGCCAAATGCACATTTGTGCCTGTCATACGAATCATATTGTAAGCCCCCCGTTGGCTGAATTTTTTACATCCGGTATCGTTCATTGACAAAATCATCTCGAAAATTTTTTGTTATCAGGAGATCTGCACAGGATCCCTGTCCCGAATGAGAAAGCGTGCTGGCAGGTAGATCTCTTCTTGTGACACATATAGAAGTCATATGAGAGGGCGCTGGTTCGACAGGGCTGGTCTGATTGATGGCCAGTGGATGTTTGGGTATCATTGTTATTTTCTGATAAGTGGTGTGTCGCTATGTTAGCTGTCATTTTGTACGCTCACTTCTCCGCCTCCGGATGCACGGATATTTTTAATAGTGCTTTTGTTCGTAACTATTATAGTGGAAACAGAACTGCTGTCTATTGGTGGAAACCCCCAAAAACAGGGTTTTTTTTGCGGGGAAATAGCGGTACTTCCGATTTGTTTTGAACGGCACAGCTAAAAAAAGCCCCTCCGATTGGAAGGGCTTTTCAGTTAGCAACGCTTGCTACATATAGCTTTACCTCTGTTCAAGATATACCGTCCCCGGATTTCCGGAACCATAATTAGCCAATCCTCCGGGTACAGCCAGATTCGCAGGCGACAGACTTAATGTCCCTCCGTATTTCAGGGCAATCCTGCCACCGCCGCCACCGACGCCTTCAGAGAATCCACCACTTGAACCTACTCCACCAGCTGCACTGATACTACCTTGGCCTGTAAGTGAGCCTGTCGTAATATTGACCGTTCCTCCGGAACCGGCCCCGGCCGCACTGCCACCGGAGTTGCCGCCATTGGCGCGAATTGCTCCGTCAAGATTAAGATCCACGGCGTTCAAGAGGAGCTTCCCTCCTCCGGCTCCGCCTGCGGTGTAATTATAGCCACCTCCACCGCTGCCAAGGTCTACAGGGTCAATTTCGCTGTCGTACACAGGGCCAGGAACATTCCCCAGATAGTGCCCCCCCAAGCCACCATGACTGCCTCCTGCGCCTGCGCTTGAGCCTGGTGTGTTGCCGAATGTCCGGGCAGAATCGTACCAGACGCCGTTACGTCCCCCCCTGTACCCGCGACCGCTCACATCGATTGCACTGGTACCATCCATCAGCATTGACCCGATATTCAGGTAAAGTCCGGAGATAAAGGAGTCTGTGGCGCTGTAGTGACTGAGCAGGCTGTTCTCCGTGAGATTGAAAGAACCGGGGACATTCATACTGTCGCCAATAATCAGGCTTGCGCCACGCCGCAAGGTAAGATTTGTAAAGTCATGCCTTCCACCATAGATCTTTCCGATTCCGGCAACAGCGGCGAAATCGGTTCCGTTTTCATTCGGGGTTGCAACGGTTATGATGTTTACAGTATTGCCGATCACTTCGAATGTCTGCTGCTGGTTGCTATCCGGATTAAGCCGGATCCCCGCAAGACCGTTCGGAAGCAGTGCGACATTCCCATCCAGTGTCAGTAAATTATCCACTACAGCCGCTGTGATGCCGCTCCCGATATGAGCCAGCGGCGTCTCTCTTGCGGCAGTAATTCCGGCCAGCCCGGCGTCTATTATCAATTCCTCCTCTCCGGCTGACGGCTTGACATAAACCGTACCGGCACTGGACTGAATGGAATTGGACGGGGTGGAATCATAATAGTCCCGCCCCGCAAACGCTGTAAAGTTTCTGTAATTGTTGAAACTGGAGTCAGGTGACAGGGTATCGAAGTATAAGGCAATACGACCTCCACCACCGGAAGTGCCATAACCTGCTACACCAGAACTGGTATGGCCTCCACCATTCGCACTTATAGTGCCGGAGCCGCCAATTTCCCAGGCTTGAACCAGTATCGAACCTCCGGAACCACCACCTGCAGCCCCATCTATGCCGTAAAAGCCATCCGCCTTTATAGTCCCTTCCAATGTCAGTTTTCCGACATCCAAGTATATCCTCCCGCCCCCGGTTCCGCCACTGTAATAATCCCAACCGCCGCCGCCGCTCCCGAGATGGGTTGGGTAGCGTGGATCACCATAAATCAATGAGCTATCCCTACCTTGATAACCAGCTCCCTTGCCACCGAAACTCCCGCCTGAACCGGACTGGGAACCTGCAATACCACCAAGGGTCAATGCACCGTCATACCACACTCCTGAACGACCACCTCTGTAGCCTCGTCCGGAGACATCGATGCTGCTTCCGGCATCTATTCTCAGATCAGTCGGACCAAGGATCGAAAGACCGGCCTCATTGCCTGCAGTGTGGGTCATAGTTGAATTACCGGTAAGATGGAGCGTGTTGTTAATCCTGATGCCGCCATCAATGGTCACTGTGGCGCGATTGCTGACTATCATGTTGTCGAAGATAAGTCCGACTGGGATAAAGGTGGTGTCAGCTCCTACTGCATTGTTACGCCCATCGATATATAGGTTTCCGTAAGATTGCTGGCTCGACTTGACAAGAATGGTACCGTTACCCCCTCTCGAACCGTAATTAGGCTTTGTGCCTATTACTGAAATGTTTCCAATCGGGAAATCGAAGTCTGTGCTGTATTTTATTGCTACTCGCCCTCCTCCACCACCAACAGCTAAACGGGAAATATTCAAATCACCGCCGTTTGCCAGGATGTTTCCTGCACCGCGCATAGTTACGGCTGATATATTGACCGTACCACCCGATCCGTCTCCGGCAGCCTCGCCGTTGCTATTGCCTCCATTAACTATTACCTCACCATCCAAAATTACGTTTGAAGCGTTCAGAAGCAATCGACCTCCACCAGCACCGCCTCCGGTATAACTCCAGCCACCACCACCGCTCCCCAGATCAACTGGTTGCGAGATATCGTCATAGAGTGCCGATGCCGGCCGGCCATCGTAGCTACCCCCGAGCCCGCCGTGACTTCCCCCGGTACCACCCTGGGCTCCTGTCTGATTTCCAAAGGTTTTGGCCGAATCGTACCAGACACCCTGCCTTCCACCCCGGTAACCCCGACCGGTCAGATCGATGCGGGAACCGGATTCTACCAAAAGATCGCCTACGTTTAGATACAGCCCGGAGGTAAAGCTATCGGTAGAAGGATAGTGACTCAACAGACCGTTCTCGGAAATGCTGACTGTTCCGGGCACCTCCAACTGGTCACCTGTCAGAAGATTCCCCCCGCGCCGGAAAGAGAGATTCCCGAAACGATAAACCCCGCGATACGGCTTACCTGCTCCGGCAATAGTGGCAAATTGCACACCGTGATCGTTAGGAGTTGCAACGGTCACCACGACACCGGTATTTCCGGTTATGATAAAAGTTTCAGACTGACTGATATCCGGATTTATTCGCAATCCGACCAGAGCGTTCGGGTAAGTCGGCATCTGTCCATCCAGAGTCAGCGTATCACCAGTAACCGGTCCGGTGAGGCCGTCTGCAATCGGTGTAAGCGGAGTGGCACCAGGGGCGGATCCAGTCGTAGATCCACCATCAATGAACAGCTCTTCCCGTCCATGGCTGAACTTGACATACACAGTCCCGGCACTCGCCTTACGCGTGTCATAATAGTCGGAGCCGGCAAACGCAGTTACATTGTAGAGATTTCCCAGTGAATGAAGGTAGTCAAGGTAATCACAGTAAATAGCAACGCGCCCGCCACCTCCAGAAACACCTAATCCTCCCGCTCCTGCACTGCTGTGCCCCCCTCCGCTTGCGGAAATAGAACCGTCTCCAGCCAGTCGGGAGGTTCGTATAAGTATGGATCCGCCTGAACCGCCCCCGGCTGCCTCACCATTACTATAAGCACCATCGGCGCGGATAGTACCGTTGACCAGAAGCGAGCGGGAAGCATTGAGGATCAACCGGCCGGCACCTGCTCCACCGCCGGTGTAGCTCCATCCTCCGCCTCCACTTCCGAGAAGTTCAGGTGTGTACGGATTGCCATACACCAGACTGCTGTCACGGGTTTCGTATCCGGCGCCCTTTCCTCCGTAGCTCCCACCGGAACCTGCCTGTGAACCAGGAATACCGCCAAGAGTAACTGCCGGGTCATACCATACACCCTGCCTGCCGCCGCGATAACCACGACCGGTAACATCTATGGAACTCCCCTCGTCAACCTGGATATCCCTTGCAGTTATTGAGAGACCGGCTTCGTTTCCTTCCGGGTGCGTAATTACGGAATTCCCTGTCACCAGGAAAAGCCCGGATACCTGTAGATGCGAATCAGCTACTACCCGGGCGCTGTTACGGAGGGTTACATTATCAAAGCTGTATCCGGCAGGGATCGAAATGGTCGTCCAGGCAGAACTCCCTGCCTGACCGGTGAATACCAGCTCACCGCTGGTCTGGCCCGACTGCCGGAGGAAAACCGTGCCGTTGGCAGACCTGGATCCGTACTGCCCCTGTCCGCCATCCGCAAGCAGCAAAGACTGGTCAAGAGTGGCAATATCGGTATATCTGAGCGAGATCCTTCCACCGCCGCCGCCAACTCCGATGTTTGCGCCTCCACCATTGGCCTGGAGAACTCCGGTGCCCGAAAGCGTTGTTGTTTGGATATTCAGTGCTCCACCACTGCCGCTTCCAGCAGCTTCACCACGGTTCAAAGCCCCGTTTGACAGTATGGCGCCGTCATTCATCATATTTATTGCCTTAAGAATAAGCAGACCGCCACCAGCGCCTCCGGCAGTATAGCCCCACGAACCGCCACCGCTACCCAACTCCAGAGGATTGGTCAGATCGGCACCATATACCGGGTTGGGTACACGCCCACCATCATACACACTCCCCAGTCCTCCGTAGCTGCCTCCTGCTCCTCCGGTGGAACCGGTCGCGTAGCCGATTGTCAAGGCAGCATCGTACCAGACACTTGCCCTGCCCCCGCGGTACCCGCTTCCGGTGAGATCAAGACGGCTGGCAGAGTCGATTGACAGGGTCCAGAGATCGAGATCCAGCCGGTATTCCGTCGTATCTGTGGTCGTCGAGTGTTTCAGCACCGCACCGTTCAGCAGTTCAACATTGTTGAAGTGATGGTGACCGTTGACGGTAAAAGCCGTGCCGCTCAACCGGATATTCCGGTTGTCGTAGAACGTGTCACCTTCACCTGCGGTTGCAGGAGAAGCAATAACCGTCCATTCAGTACCTGCGTTGAAAGTAGTAGTCTGGTCAGCGACAAGAGGAGATAGCTCCCGGTTCCCCGCCTTGTCAACACCGATTGTATAAAACTCAAAGCTGCCATCGCCACCCATTTTCGTGGAGTTGAAGGTCATGGTGCCGCTATTACCGGACTGCGGCAGATATTTCCCTTCCGGATTGCCGTTGTCGGCATCGGTGTATCTGTTAAAAGTTCCGATGCCGTTGCGGCGGAAGTAAAGTTCGACATGGTCAAGATCGGAAAGTCCCTCAGTAACGACATAGGTGACCGTCGTGGCGGGGGAACTGCCTGGATGTGCCACTGCCGTCACAGTGGTGGCAGGAGGCGTAATGTCGGCGGTGGTGATAATCAGATCCAGAGGAGCAGCAGCCCCTTCGTTGCCGGACGCATCGCTTGCATACGCGTTGATCCGCAGCTCAGAACCGGCTGTGCCGAACGGTACTGTGACCGTAAACGTAGCGTCTGCATTGGCAGAGGCTGGAGTGAGCGTCTTCACTCCGGTAACGGTGAACGCACCGCTGGTTGCATAGCGTATGCTCCCCACACCTATTCTGTCTGTTGCATGAACTGTCAGAGTGATGGTGTCGCCATAATTGTACGGCGTCTGCGTCGTCGGTGCCGTTATGCTGACTACCGGCGCCGTTGTGTCACCTATTGTCAGATTGATGGTGGCAGGAGATGCCGACTGATTACCGGTATCCCCGGCACCGGCGGTCACGGCTACGTTGCTGCCGATCACCAGACTGTCCGGTACGATAAATGAGAAACTGGTGGCGACATCTTGTGAGGCCGGTGAAATCGACCGTGTTTCGGTGGCGATTATCTGCCCATCGGCACCGGTTGCCGCAAACAGTACCCGGCTTACCCCGCCAACAGCATCAGTTGCACGAACCGCGACGCTTACCATGTCACCCCTCTGGACCGTGCTGCCCGAAGCCGGTGAAAGAATCAGAACCTGCGGAACAGTATCATCGGCACCGTTTACATTTACCGGGACTGAAAGCGGCTGTACCCCGGGGTAATAGACGGTAACCTCAGTTGCACCGCTGGCGGCAGCGGAGACAAGTCCGCTCAAGCTGACCGATGCCACGCTGATATTTCCGGACACAAACGAAACGCCGCTGGTGAGCGTCTGAATTGTGTTGTTGCTGTAATGAGCCGTTACGACAAGCTGCCGGGTCTGACCGATAGTTGTGAAATCGATAGTTATAGGATCTGCAGTGATAGCTGTCAGGGTTACGATGTCAACCGAGACAGCAACCTGGGCAGTCATCCCTCCGTACGCAGCGGTAATGGTAGCTGCGCCGCTCTTGAGTGCAACTACCCTGCCTGCCGAATTGACCGAGGCAACAGACGGCGAGTTGGAGGAATACGTCGCCTGAGCGGTGAGATTAGCGTTGCTGCTATTGTCGTAGCTTCCGGTGACGGTGATATCCTGCCAGGCGTTAGCTGCGGCAAAGTTCATGGTTGCCGGAGATGTGGCAATGCCGGTCAACACAGGTGCCGCAGGAACCGTGGCTGTTGCTGGTTGGCTCGGTTGCTGGGAGGTCTTATAGTCATATGCAACCACCTGGATCAGGTCGCCGCTGACTGCGGGAAGGAAGGCGCTGTAGGTACCGCTCCCATCGGCATTGACGGTAATGCCGAATTTCTGTGTGCTGTTGGTGATGTCGATGCGTGCCCCGGCAAGAGAATTTCCCGACAGTGTCACGTTACCGTTGGCCGGCAGGGAAAGAGCCGTAATAATCGGAGCAGTCGGAGGAGGTCCGTTGGGCAAAGGAGCGATCACGAAGCTGGAGGCAAGAGTGCTGCTCCCTCCGATGGCATTGACCGCTTCGGCGGTTATGGTGTGGCTTCCCAAAGCCAGTGCAGTCGTAGAAATAGCAAATGGCTGGTTGCCGGTGGCAACGAGTGTCCCGTCCAGCGAGTATGTGACCGATGCTATCCCCAATGGATCGGTTGCCGTGCCGCTGACGACAAAAGAGCTGCCGACAATGTAGGTGGCGCCGTCGGCAGTGCCGTTCAGGCTTATTTGGGGCTTGTTCGGATTTGCTGCCAGAGTGAAGGTGTACGTCGCTTCACCGCTCTGTCCCAGTGCGTCCAGAGCCACTGCGCGGATGGTGTGGTTTCCGAGAATAAGAGTCACGGTGCCAAGCCCTGCCTGGTACGGCGGGATATTGACGCTTTTGAACGGTGTTGTTGCGCCGTCCAGGTAATAACGAACCTCATTGACCCCGCCGGTGATGCTCTCAGGGGTAATTGAAACGGATATCCCCTGCGGTATCGCCACTGCCGGAGATGGTGGCAGGGTGATGGTCGGTGCCGCTGCTGTAGCGGCGATGACAAGGTTGATGGTGGCGTTCTGTGCATTCATCATGTAGTCGTAGGCAGTTCCCATCAGCTGGTAGGTATGCCCGGCCACGAGCTTCGCAGAGTCAACCGTGAAGATGTACGGCGGGAGATCGCCAGTGAATACCAGCTTTCGGTCAACCAGTTGGTAGCTGCTGCCGGTTTCCGATAGATCCTTGATCCTGAGTTCCACCCGTACTACGCCGCTCCCCTGGTCTGCGGCATAGGCATCAATTTTCACCAGTTGGCCGGGGAGTACGTATGACGGGTTGACCGGTGGATCGACAGCAAGGGTCAGGATCGGTGGGGTGAAATCATTCAGCGCAGCGCCGGTGGTGGTGAAGCGGCTGGTCCAGGCGTTGTAGATCCTGATGCCGTCTTTGTTGGCAATGCCGGTGGTCAGCATGACGGTGTATTCGACATTGGGAACAAGGAGGTTTGTTATGCCGTCAAGTACCTGCCAGACGGCAACCGTCTTGCCGTTGACAGGCTCCAGTCTGATTGTGCCCGGCACGATGGTGTTTGCCCGGTCAAACACGTTGAAGGTTCCACCGCTGCCGGTGGTTATCGTTGCCGGATCCATCTCCTGGCTGAAGAACGCCGCAACCGCTGATGCGATCCCCACACCCTGAGTGTTAGGCGTTGGGACTACCGAAACGGTCGGTGTGCCGTCAGGCACTCCCACTTCCGGCGGGAATTGACCGACCAGGCAACCGATGGTTCCCACCAGCACCTGCAGAGTGATGTTCTGATCCGAGACTCCGAGGCATGAAGTTATCGGGCCGCTTTTCTCCGGCTTAATCATGAACAGTGCACTGACCGTCTGACCGGGGAGGATATCGCCGAAGGTTCTGGTTTCTGTCCCGCCAAGTTCGGTGCAGGTGGGAGGAGTTGTGGTGTCGCAGCTTACGAGTTTTGCGTCTGCGCCAACGCTCAGGTCGAGGCTGGAGTAGAGAGCCGCAATATCACCGGTGTTGGTGATCTCCACTTTAAATTCGTAGGGAACATCCTTCTCAACGCTGTCGGGGTGAGTCGCCCTGACCCGGAAGGTCGGCGGCCCTTTAACCTCTACTTTTGTGAATGCGGCCCCGTTGAACGGGACAGGTGATTCTTCAGGAATCCCCGGGCCGGCAACTGAACCGCCGAAACCGACCTTTACCTGACGGATACCGATCTCGTCGCCACGGATGATGAACTGCCGCTCGGCCTGGCCCGGCAGCCCTCCGTCACCGGGAAGGATGTCGCCAAAAGAGATGATACCGTCTGAAGGTGCAATGCTGGTGAGACCGGCGTCAGGAAACGAGATGTTGGAGATGACATTCTTGAGGGTAAAAATACCGGAGGTGTTCATAAGGAGCAGACGGACGGTATAGAACTCTTTCAGGCTCTTGATATTCCCTTCAATGATGATGACGCCGGGGATGGATATCTGGGGCAAGCCCGGTCCTGAGACCGGCTCGTCGAACACGATTATCTCGGTGGGAGCCGGAGGCGGGGTGCTGCCGCCGTTGTCGGCATCCGGCATCTTGTACACTTCCCATCCTGTCACCTCTTCGGCTATTGGGCTCGGCACCGCCACGCTAATCGGCACCTGCCTTTGTCCGATGGTAAGCACGATGTCAAACTTGGAGACATTGTAGTTGGCAGGGTTGTCGAGTTTTATCACTCCATCGCTGACCAGCTGCTTGATCTGCTCCACCGACATCCGCTCGGCAGTCACCTGGGAGACAACAATCTGGTCAAGAGAAAGCTGGGTCACCTTCAACTCATGGGACACCTTCTGACCGAAGCTGTCCGTGGCGGTAACCGTGATAGTGTTGACCGCGTTCCGGTTGAGCGGCAGTGCATTCCTTGTAAGTGGCAGATTGTCTTTAAAGTCGAACGGCCCTCCGGAATCTGGAAGCGTCTGGCTCCGGCTGCCTCCGGGTCCGCTTACGGTGACGGTGATATCGGCATGAGCAGGCTGCTGAAAAAACACCGATCCGAGCAGAATCAAGAGAGTAATAATCCCGTGCTGAAATTGTTTATTGCCCCAATGCGTAATCAACGTTTTCATAGGTCAACCCTCCCAGGCATCTTCCTAATTCCGAAAATGGTAATAGTTTCTTTTCATGCCACGAATATTAAAACTGTTAAGGCGAGAAGGTAATGTTTCTCAACGTATGTCCATATGTCCCAAAATTCGGCTGCCCCAGCTGGGTCAGGAATACCTGCGTTTTTCCGTCATACTCGATGGTGATGTCAAGATACGGCACTACCAGATCTGCACGGAATACCTCATCAAATCTGAAGAAACCGTTGGCATCGGTTTTGACCGCCTTACCGTAACCTATGGGCTCAGTTTGTATTGAAACAGTAGCACCCCCTAAGGGGTTACCAGTAAAATCCTTTATCTGCCCTGAGAATCCGAAAATCTTCTTTTCAAGTTTCCCGCCCCCTGTAGCGATGAACAAGGAACGACCATCAATGCTCAAATCAATATCCCCAGGCTGATCGAGGTTGTCCATAATCGTAACGGACGTACAGTAAGGGTTGGCAAAACAGCTATCAAACGGGAACATCAGGACCTTTCCTGTAGAAGCGGCCACCCCCTTTTGAGAAAGATAGACATTCCCATAGCCATCCACGGCCAATCCCCCGAAACCTGAAGTATTCAAACTGCTCAAATCCAGATAGGGAGCCGGAACAGTCGCAACACCGGCGACGCTATCGTAGGGGATCTGTTGCACGGTTGGACTGGACAATACATAGAGGGCTCGGTTGGGACCGAAGGCCAGATCCTGCACCGGTTCAGCGTGCGGCCCCAGGTTCGCATATATCTGACCAACGATCCTGCTGGGCTCTATGGGGAGAGCAACATCAAGCTCCTTGATACAATTGCATATCTCATCAGCCACATAGAGGCGACCATTTGGCCCCATTGTCATTCGGCTCACACTGACAGGCCTTGCAAACATGAGAAGCTGGCTGAAATAATTGACCACACCGGCAAACTCCCTGGTGCCTTCAGGCTTGAACCGGAATACCCGCCCACCGAAAGAGGAATCAGACCCCTGGTTATCAGTGTAAACATTTCCTGCAGAATCAACAGCCAGTCCAACCTGACTCTCCTTGAAGCCGGGGTCAGCAAACTTCGTGGTTTGCATGAGCCGCTCGGCAGCCCACTCGGATCGGTAGATTGTCTTGTTTACCAGGTCACTGTGGTAGACAAACCCTTTTACGGGGTCAACTTCAATGTCATCTGCAGCTGCATTCGGTCTCTCACCGGCATACGCAACCACCATCCCGGAAAAATCACTCGTCAACTGCTGCAACCCGTTCACAAGACTTGTCATTGGAGATACCGCCGTCATAAGTATTCCCGGCCCGAGGATTTCACTCTTGCCCAGCATTGCCCCTACTGAAGGGAAGAAGCCGGCAGCCCAGTTCTGGGTACTTCCAAGGTTCTCATCGGTTCCGGTCAGAGCGGCCTTCATGCCGACAAGCCTGGTTACCGTCATGTCATAGTAGTTGATTTTCCCTGGGACCGGACTGTCGTCAATTATCTCAAGCGGGTTTTCACTGATCATGGCCTTTAGCTCTGCTTGAGATAAAAAAGGCCATATATCAAAAGGCACATACGTCTCCGGGCAGTTGGAGCAGATATTTTTAACAGCCACAGCATTTGGGTTATCCGAAAAATTCAGCGGAGGTCTGTCATACCGGTACAGCGTATACCAGAACCGTATCTGCATGTTTTTATCCTCAAGCGGATGGGAATCGGAAACGCTTCTATTGAAACGAACCTTCACACGCCCCTGATTATTTTCCGTATAATATTCCGCCTTGAGCGGAATGGGGGGTTGAGGGACCAGAACTGCGAGATTCATTGAAACCACCATCTGTATGATGATATCGGCTACGACACCACTGACAAAGCTGAGAATCCCCGTAGCCACTGCCGTGCCAGGCAATCCCCCAACAGTGGCGAAGCTTATTGCCGTTCCCAGGGCGGTCCCTGCAGCCGATGCCACCGTGCTTAAGGGGAAATTCGACCAGGCGCCAAAATAATTCTTCCAGAAATTGCGCATCACGCTCCTGCCGCCCTGTGAAGTCGGGTTGATCGCGTTGACAAAAAGCTGGCTGAGAAGATTTGAGTTGTAGGCAAGAAGAACCGGATTCTCACTGCGGGAGGCCAGGTTGCCTTGAGAGTCAAGAGTGTAGATAAGCAGGCTGGAAACAAACAGGTTTGCCTGCAAAACATTCAGACGCATTTCAGGATGTATTTTCGGCGGGTCTGCAGCAACTGAATTGCCACGGTTGAATATGAGAATAGCCAATGCATTGTCCATGTTTGCTGGATCGCTCCACGCCTGATCCACCATCTGCTGGAGCCTGTCCATCCACATTTTAAGGGCTGGCGGGGTATTCTGGCTCCAATTCAGTCCCATGGAAAAAGCATAGAGAATCTCCTGAAGACTCATTGTTTTACCTGAACTCATCTGTTCTGCAAGGCGCTTTACGCCTTTGTCGGTAAGGCTCATCGCACCGGAACCGGATACCTGCGGATTCATCTGATTACCGTATTCATCCAGAATCCCGGCATCCCGACCACCTAAAAGCATCCAGGCATCCCTGAACAGATAGAAAGCAGCATCACGGGTAACATTTGATGATTGTGCGGAAGCACTTCTCCCGATCAGACTCATCAAAGAGACTGAAGGGGCTGCAGACGGAATGAATACAGTAGCACGGGTGTAAATATCCGGAACGGTGAGCGAAACATTTGGTAGCGCGTCAATTGAGCTTGTTGTCAGCACGTAGTTGGAAGCGCTTAACATGAGAGTCTGAGTTCCACCGGGCACTCCGGAGATAGAGAAGATTCCATTTGCACCGGTGGTTGCAGAAAACGGAGTTCCCCTGATAACAGCCGTCGCACCACCAATAGGCTGACCGGTATCCTGGTCAATAAGCCGTCCGGTAACAGTGGTGGCGCCACGAGTTACAGAAAAAGCAAGGACGGAAACAGCCGTTTCACTGGCAGTGCTTACAGTAACCAAACGACTCCCTGTAACTGCCTGCGGGGCGATCACTATGGTAGCAACAGCCTGTTGGGGGCCAGTGACAGTGAGCGATTGAACAGTGATTCCTTCGCCAAAACTCGCTGCACTGATACCGTTTGAAAAATGAGAAGGATAGTTTCCGGAATCTCCATACAATATCACTTCCTGGGTTGCTCCCTGGGCACCTGTGGTCGGCTGCATACCGGTGATCAGAGCAGAACTCTGCGATACCGTCGCACCTCCGCTACTGTTTACGGTACCCGTTATTCGTTGACTGGCAAGAAATGTCAGGCTCTCCACCGGATTGACATTCAGATGCAGCGCCGGTATTCCACCGGGATTACCGCCTGTTACGTCCCGGACCGTTACGGTGACCGTTTTGCTGACTGAAAGAACGCCATCGCTGGCGGTTATGGTAATCGGGTAGGTTCCTGCCTGGGTAAAATCGGGGGTGAGAGTGAGCGAACCTGCTGAAGGAACGAGGATGGCGTTCCTCGGGAGTCCGCTGGCAGTCAAGGTAACGATGTCGCCGTCAGGGTCGGTTGCGATGACCGGAATGGTCAAGGTTCCTCCCTCATCCATACTGCCTGTTTCCTGCAGGGTCAATAGCGGTGACCGGTTGTTTCTTGTAACTTCTATCGGGACAGTAACAGTACTGGTAATGTCGTAGACATCCCTGGCAACAAAGGTTGCAAAGTATTTTCCCGCCTGACTGAAGTCGGGACGAAAATTAAAAGAGCCGCTTGCGGAAACTCCGCTTGTGGATGGGAATGTTGCATTATTGATGAGCGGGGCAGCTGAGAGAGAAACTTTTCTGCCATCAGGACTTTCCGCCACTACAGAAATGATAAGCGGGGCAGTGCTGCCTGCCTGTATGGTATAGGGCGGGGATGAAAGTGAGAGCTGAGGTGCCCTGACCACTTCCTTGACGACGGTTACAGTGACAGAAGAAGCTTGACTGGACACGTCCTTGTTATCTGTTACTGTCAGTGTGAATGTATAGGCGCCTTCTCCAAGTGAGATAGCCGGGCTGACAATATCCGCAGGATCCGGCGTGCCGCTCCATATATATGAAGTGATAGTGCCGTCTGAATCGCGGGAACCACTGCCATCGAGCGTCACACTGACCGTTGTCTGACCATAAGGGATTGTGACGGTACGATTCTGACCGGCATTGGCTGTCGGTGGCTGGTTGGTAACCGGTGCAGGGTTAACCGTAACACTGACAGTCGCCGTACCGGTCAGCGCCCCGTCATTGGCGTTCAGCCGCAAAACATAGTTGCCGTCCACGCTGAATGAGGCGGTGGTGCTGACTGCGCCCGGCGTACCGAATGTAACCGTTCCCGGCCCGCTCTCCTTTATCCAGGTAAGCGACGGGGTCGGGTTGACCTTGCCGTCGTCTGTTACAGTGGCGCTCAATGCCGCCATTGCAGGCAAGGTAATCGGCGACACCGGCGCAATGGCAACAACCGGCGCAAGATTGGCCGCCTGGACAGAGCCAAAGGTCAGAATCTTGTAGCTGTAACGGACAGTGCTTGGGCAGACCAGGCGTACGGTAAAGCTGACAGCTCCCGATGGGCTGAAGATGCCGCCTGTAAATCTTGGAGTGAGATTCACATAGTACTTGCCGTAAGGATTTCCCGCACCCGGGGCTATGGCATCCAGCACCTGGACACCAGGTGAAGAAATCTCGAAAACAGCATGGACAGGGTTGAGGATGCTCTGGGTAGAGCTGTTGGTGATGGTGACCGTAGCTGTGGTTGTCACGGTCATGGTGCGGCGATCGGTGAGTGACCGCTCACTTTTTGTGACCTTGACAAGGGAAGAGAGATCATCCGCATACGCAGGAGAACTCATCAGAACCAGGGAAAACAGGATTGTCGAACAGGCCAACAGTTTTCCGAATATGCCGTTCATGGCTACAGACATAATTTCCTCCTTATCCTGCGGTTGAAGCCGCCTGTAATATCGGTATTACCTGATTTTTCTTCGGGCATAAAAAAACCGGTTTGCCTTGGTCAGCCATTTCGGTGGCTGCGTCCGGCAATCCGGCCAACTTTTTCAGAGGGTACCAATGAAATCAGTTCAGCATTTCATCATAGAAACAAATCCCCAAATTTCGAAAAAGCTCCGTCGATTTTCCGTCCCCTGATCACTCAGGGTTTGGCGGTCAGTTTTTTTAAACGTGCCTGCGGCGAATAAACACAAGCCCGGTTATACCGGCACCGAGAAGAAGCATGGTCGATGGTTCCGGAACCGGGATGTTTGACTGATTTTCGGTGACATTAATGTTGCGTACGAGACCTTGTGACGTAAAGGCATCGCCCATATCTTGAAGGATAAAAGAAAGCGTGCCGTCAATGCCCCCAAAACTGGTAATATTCGTGGTGAACCAGTCTCCATATGCACCTATAGTATTCATTGCTGAATCGTACACCCCGTTTTTGTCATAACCGAGGAAATCTATTTGAGGATCAGTAAGGCTGTCGGGAAGAAAACAAGCTTGCAGGAAATTCGGGATATATCCTTGATCAGGATCAATAGGTGGAGGAACCTCTCTCTCAGTTCCATTAATGAAGTTGACATCGAAACTGAGAGCTGTAACGCCGGTGAAATGTTTTGTGAGGTAAATGGAAGTGACTTTGTTCTCGTAAGGTTGAATCTGAAGGGTTGCAACATCGCTGCTGATGGAAACAGTGCTTAAAGGATCTGCGTCCCAACCGGTAAATGCGCCGCTCGTGATAAGTGTGGCGAACGAACTGCTGACTCCTGCAAGAAAAATCACCGATGAACAAAAGAAAACCATAATTGACCGTTTCATACCCAACCTCCAGAAAATCTGAAATATGCAGCGGGATACCAGCTAATTCTTCGACCAGTTGCGTGCGAATTAGTGAATTGATAATGACCATTATAGGTGATTAGAATTTACTGTCTATTGGTGGAAACCCCCAAAATACAATTTTTTTTTGCGGGGAGTAGAAAAAGTGTTATTGAAGGGGGAAGGGGAAGGGAAGGGGGGATAATTCAAATCACGCGCCACCAGTTCTGCACTGATCGCCCAACGGAAAAGTGTGCGGTTTTTGTGGCATTACAGATTGTATTTTGCTGGAATAACGATATAGTTACAGATGACAAAGCAGCACGAGATGATCACCGAGGGAAATACCAACATGGACAGCATCAGATCAAAAATCATCGTCAACGTCCTTATCCTTCTGTTCACTATTATCAGCATCATCGGCATAGAATACGATGATCTCCGCCATCTGGCTGAAATCCAGGGTATTGGAGTCAAGCGTTCCGCTGACGCTGTAACAGCAGAAATCGGCACCCGGGTCGGCTTGTCACTGCATAACGTCATAACCGGTGCCGTTATTAATCGTGATCTGGATGCAGTTGCTAAAGAGTGGGCGAACGCCAGGGAGCAGAACCTGAAGCGCCTTGACGACGTGGCCAGAGCCGCTGACACGAAAGAAGAAAAAGAATGGATCGAAACTGCTACAAACGCGGCCCGGGAAATTATCACCATTTTTGAGACCAGATCAGTGCCGTTACTCAAAACCACCGACGGCATCACTAAAGAGATCAAAGACCTTGATGCGGCTATTGATACGCAGGTCAAAATTGTCCGGACGATGATGCTGAAAATTAATGAATCGATTGACAGGGAAGCCAAAACAGCTGATGAGGATTTTGATAGAGCGATCAGGCAGGCAATGGTCAAAGCCTTGATTGTTGGCCTGATCGGTATTCTTCTTCAGGCCGGACTTGCCACCTGGCTGATGCAAACAATCCTGAAAAAAGACGCCGAACGCAAACAGGCCGGGGAGTTGCTGCGTAATCGTGAGGAGATTTTCTCCCTGTTTATGCAACACTCACCGTTTTACACGTTCATCAAGCAGGTGACTTCTACCGATAATCGTGTTCTTCAGGCGAGTGACAATTTTCAGCAGATGATTGGTATCCGTGGTTCAGAAATGATCGGTAAAACCATGCCGGAACTGTTCCCTGCAGAGATTGCCGCCAAGATTATAGCTGATGACTGGAGTGTGGTTACACGAGGTGAAACGGAGGAATTCGAGGAAGATTTTAACGGCCGCAATTATTTCACCACCAAATACCCTGTTGTCCAGGGTGATAAAACATTTTTGGCAGGCTACACCATCGACATAACCGAGCGCAAACGGGCGGAAGCAGCATTACTTGAAAGTGAGCTGCGGTTCCGCTCCTTGATGGAGGATATTCCGAGCGTTGCGGCTCAAGGGTATGCGCTCGACGGTACGGTCCTTTTCTGGAACAGAGCGTCGGAAAGGCTCTACGGCTTCAGCCCGGAAGAAGCGTTGGGAGCAAATCTGCTCGATCTGATTATCCCGGCGGAAATGAGGGAAGGGGTAGCCGGAGCAATGCAGCAGATGATTGAGAGCGGCGAGGCTATTCCGGCAGGTGAGCTCCTGCTGCAGCGGAAAGACGGTTCGCGTGTGCCGGTATTCTCCAGCCATGCTCTGCTCAAGCCAATCGGCAGACAGGCGGAACTCTTTTGTCTGGATATTGATTTGACCGAGCGCAAATGTGCTGAAGAACAGCGCATCAACCTTGAGAAACAGCTGCTTCACGCCCAGAAGTTGGAAAGCCTCGGTGTCCTTGCCGGCGGCATCGCCCACGATTTCAACAACATCCTCATGGCTATTATGGGCAACGCCGACCTGGCCCTGATGCGGATCAACAAGGAATCACCCGCCGCCGATAATCTGCACCGCATCGTACAGGCTGCAGCGCGAGCCGCCGACCTGGCCAAGCAGATGCTCGCGTATTCAGGCAAAGGGAAATTCGTCGTTGAGGACATCAACCTCAACACCCTGCTGGATGAGATGCTGCACATGCTGGAAGTCTCCATCTCAAAAAAAGCGGTACTGCGTCTCAACCTGCATCAACACCTTCCCACCGTTGAGGCCGACGCCACCCAGATGCGTCAGATCATTATGAATCTTGTCATTAACGCCTCGGAAGCGATCGGTGAGAAAAGCGGCGTTATTGCCATTACCACCGGCTGCATGGACTGTGACCGGAGTTACCTGAAGGACATTTGGCTCGATGAAAACATCAGCGAAGGGCTCTACGTCTACCTGGAGATTGCCGACAGCGGTTGCGGCATGGACAAAGAAACCATGGCCAAGCTGTTTGACCCCTTCTTTACCACCAAATTCACCGGCCGTGGCCTCGGTATGGCCGCCGTGCTCGGCATTGTCCGGGGGCACAAGGGTGCTATCAAGATCTACAGCGAACTAAATCGGGGCACCACCTTCAAAATCCTGCTCCCCGCCAGCAGCAGGCCTGCCGAAATATTCAATGGCACACGCCACCATGACGGCTGGAAGGGTGAAGGCACCGTATTGCTGGTCGATGACGAAGAAACCGTGCGTGGCATCGGAACAGAAATGCTCAAGGAACTTGGCTTTACGGTTATCACCGCTGATGATGGCCGCGAGGGAGTCGAACAATTCAAACAAAACCCCGACATCAGCTTCATTATCCTGGACCTGACCATGCCGCACATGGACGGAGAACAATGCTTCCGTGAACTGCGGCAGATCAACCCTGATGTCAAAGTCATACTGTCCAGCGGCTACAACGAGCAGGAAGTCACTCAGAAATTCGTCGGCAAAGGGCTGGCCGGATTTATTCAAAAACCATACAAACTGTCAATTCTGGAAGAGGCAATCCGGAAGATATTTTAGCTGTTGATGCAGCTTTGTCCTGAATCCTGTTGTGTGAAGGGGGGAGGGGAAGGTTATTTCAACTCACGCACAGCAAGTTCGGCAATGATTGCCCAGCGGGCAAGTGTGGCGGCGTTTGTGGCATTCAGTTTTTTCATGATGTTTTCACGGTGCCGCTCTATGGTCTTCAGGCTGACAAACAGTTGACTGGCGATTTCTTTGGAAGTGCCACCATTGCCCACCAGCATTAAAATCTCCCGCTCCCGCCTGGAGGTTTTTGTAAGGAGAATGGCCCGTTCCTCCTGAAAAGCAGACGTGTTCAGCTGAGAACGGATCACCGCGTGGCGGCAGATCCGGCTGGAAACGGCTGCAAGCAGTTCATCGGTGGTAAACGGCTTCGGCAGATAGTCGTCGGCTCCTTCGTTCATGCCCTGGCGGACAGCGGCGCGATCCACCAGGGCGGTAACAAAAATAAAGGGTATATCAGCATACGCCCGTTCTTTTCTCACCGCTTCCAATACGGCGTGACCATCCATATCCGGCATCATGATATCGCACAGAATCAGATCCGGCCGCTTTTTACGCAGCAAGTCAAGACCGGACCGGCCATCTAAAGCGCACCGGACATTGAATCCTTCCTTCTTAAGGAAAAATTCCATATAGAAGCGGCTTGCTGGATCATCTTCAAGAATAAGAATTGAGTACATAACTCCCCGACCTGTTTCCCCGTCACCACTGTAAACCAGAACGTTGATCCTTGCCCTTCGACACTCTCAACCCCGATAGTCCCGCCCATCAATGCTGCCAGGCGCTTGCAGATCGACAGCCCCAGACCGGAACCGCCGTAGGTGCGCGTGGTAGTGCCGTTTGCCTGAGTGAAAGGCTCGAAAATGTACTCCAGCTTGTCGGATGCAATACCGATCCCGCTATCGCTGATGACAAAGCGAAGGGTTGCAGAAAGAGCATCTTCGCTCACTTTTTCGATCTGCAGCGTTACGCTCCCTTGTGGCGTAAATTTGATGGCGTTGCCGACCAGGTTGATGAGGATCTGCCGCAGTCGTCCTGCATCGCCTTGCACTAGCGTCGGAACGTCGGCATCAATGGCGGAGGTCAGGCGCACCCCCTTTTCACGTGATTGAAGCGACAAGATGGAGATTGTCTCGGCAATCATCGACGGCAGTTCGAAGTCGGCAATCACTATCTCTATCCTGCCCGCTTCTATTTTCGCAAGGTCGAGGATATCGTTCAGCAGAGCTACCAGCTTACTGCCGGACTCCATGGCAATTTCTGTGAACTCGCGCTGCTCCGGCGTCAGTTTGGTGTGCCGCAACAGTTGCACCATCCCGAGAATACCATTCATCGGGGTGCGGATTTCGTGGCTCATGATGGACAAAAACTGACTCTTGGCGATGGTGGCGGATTCGGCGACAGCTTTGGCCTGAAGCAATGCAGCTTCTGCCTGTTTACGTTCGGTGATGTCGCGGGTGATTCCCAGCAGCGTAATGATTTCTCCCCGCTCATTGCAGAAGGGAACAGCATGAGTTTCAAGCCATACATGGCTGCCTTTAAGGCCAATGGCCTCAAATTCAAGGATTCCGGGGCTGCCCTTAAAAACCTGCCTGGTCAGTGCGACAAACGCATCCTTGTATGGATCGGTAATCAATGGACAGATACTGTGTCCCTTTACCTGCTCAAGTGAGTCAGCCTCTATCATCGCCAATCCGGCCCGGTTCATCATCAACAGGGTGCCGTCGCTATCGAGCATCTTGATGCACTCCGGCTCCGTGTCGATGATCGCCTGCAGGAACCGCTCGCTGCTCGCCAGTTTTTCCTCCGCCCGTTTCCGTTCGGATATATCAACCAGGGTAATCCAGAACTCGCCGCCCGCTGCAGGAGTAGCCTGAACATACGCCCAGAAAGTAGAGCCGTCAGGTCGCTTGAAAAGCATTTCCGCGACCTGCGGCCCGCTCGATGTGAAGGCCTGTTGACGGTGCAGATAGAAAAAATCCTGATCGTCCTTACAGAGAAAGCGCTTGATCGGCTGTTTTATCAGTTTGGCTCTGGCAACGCCAAACATGTTGGCAGCGGCAAGATTCGCCTCCCGGATCAACCCCGGTTCACCGAACGTCAGATAGCCGATCGGCGCCAGGTCATACAGGTCAAAGTAGCGTGCCTGTGAAACATCCAGTTCCTCCTGAATGGAGCGCAACTCTTCGTTCTGCATCTCCAGTTGAATCTGATGCACCTGCAGTTCGTGGAGAAGCTGTCTGGTCTCCTCCGGAGTGGCCGTTTCCGGAAGCAAGGCCCCGCCCGCACTCAAAAATTCTTCGGCACGTCGCCGCATATCATCCGGTGATAGCGGTTGTCTGATTGTCATGAGTGACGTCTCCTCGCGGCCAGAATCACCCGCTCTATCTCCGCAACCAGTATGTCTATCTCTACCGGCTTTGCGATGTAGCCGTCAAATCCATCTCTCATGAAACGCTCCTGCTCCACCTTCATGGCGTACGCGGTCAGGGCGATAACCGGAATATCCGCTCCGTGAGCAAAATGCCGGATGGCTTTCAACGCCTCTTCACCGTTCATGACCGGCATCTGGATATCCATCAGCACCAGGTCGAAGGCGGCACTCTGCACTTCAGCCAACACATCTCTGCCGTTTTTCACGCAGGTAGCCGTATGCCCCAATTTTTCCAGCAGCACCATCATGAACTGAGCATTGACAGGATCATCTTCAGCCACAAGCACCCGCAGTGCCCGTTGGGGTTGATGAAACACCGGTACGGCTTGCGAGTTCGCCGGAGTTGCAACCTCGAACGGGATCAGCAACTGAAACAGACTGCCATATCCTTCACTGCTTTCAACATGGATAGATCCACCCATCAGTTCAACAAGACGCCGACAGAGCGGCAGCCCCAATCCGGCGCCGCCATACGTTCGGGTGTCAACTCCTTCCCCCTGTGTGAACGGTTCAAATATGAGATCCAGCTTGTCCGGAGAAATGCCGATGCCGCTGTCCTGTACCGTCAGCGACAGGAGAATGGTCGTGCTCTGCTGTTCCTTGACCGTGACCGTGACAGAGACACTCCCGGAGACCGTGAACTTGACGGCATTGCGCAGCAGATTGAGCAGAATCTGTCTCAGGCGGAGCGGGTCACCGACAAGCGTATCGGGAACATCAGGGGAGACCGTAACGCTCATGTCAAGGCATTTACCAACCGCCTGCGGGCGCTGTATGTCGACAACCTGGGCAATGCTTGAGCGCAGAGCAAATTCGGTCATCTCCAGCATCAATGTACCGTCCACTATCCGGGAGAGTTCGAGAATATCGCTGATCAGCAGCGTCAGGTTTTCGCCGGAGCGCTTAAGTGCGCCAAGGTACTCCCGCTGCTCTTCGCTCAGTTCCGTCATCGCCATCAGCTGCGTCATACCGAGTATACCGTTCATCGGGGTTCGCAGCTCGTGGCTCATGATGGCGAGAAACTGGTTCTTTGCATAGTTGGCGGCTTCGGCAGCGATTTTGGCTTTATTGAGCTGATGGTTGGATTCCAGAAGCTGCTGTTCCACCAGTTTTCGAGCGGTTATGTCATTCAGGGTAATCCAGCATTCGCCGTTCTGCGCCGGAGTAACCTGCAGATGCGCCCAGAAGAGTTCACCATCGCCCCGCACGAGGCGCATCTCCCACTCACTGGGTTCGCCTGCTTCGATGCACTGATTGAGGTGCTGGTAGAAGGTGTGCTGCTCCTCCATAGGGAGTATCCGGCTTATCGGCTCTTTGACAAGCAGACTCCGGACAACACCAAGCATGGTGGCAGCGGCAAGATTGACCTCTTGAATCATCTTTTTTTTGCTCATGGTCAGATACCCGACCGGCGCCAGATCATACAGATTAAAGTAGCGGGCCTGCGAGACATCCAGCTCCTCATGGGCACGGCGCAGCTCTTCGTTCTGCATCTCCAGCTGTATCTGATGCACCCGCAGTTCGTGGAAGAGCTGTATTGTCTCTTCAGGCGAAGTCAATGCCGGCAGCATGGTTTCGCTTGCCCGGAACAGTTCTTCGGCACGCTGGCGGAGTTCCGGGGGTGATAGTGGTGGGTTGGTTGTCATGGGCGTCTCCTTGTTCTACCGGGCTTTTTCTTGACACTTATTACTCTATACCGTACATTTGCCACATCAGCTGAGAGGGGGTGTACCATGCAGGCGATGACCACATTCGAAAAAAAAATTATGCGCGACATACACGGCCTGCCACCCGCATTTCAGGAAAAGATCGCAAACCTCGTATATCTGGTGAAAAAAGAATTTGTTCCCGTATCTGTGGCTAAAGACTCGGCAACTGAAGAGTTTTTAGCAGTCTGCGGAAAATGGAAGGATACCAGAACAGTCGAGGAGCAGCTTGACGATCTTTATGATTCACGCCGCTCAACTGAACGGACGGAGCATCTGTTTTGATATACCTTCTCGACACCAATATCTGCGTGTATCTGATTAACGGCAACAAGCAGCTCATGCAAAAGGTACATGAAATTGGCAGCCCTAATCTTGCAGTTTCAAATGCGGTACTCGCCGAGCTATACTATGGTGCCTACAATTCAGCCAAGGTCAAATACAATCTCGTCACTATTGAAGCATTCAGCAAGCACCTCACCATATTTCCTGATTCTGTAGAATCCGCCCGCCTGTTTGGCAGAATCAAGGCCGACCTAAAACTGCAGGGAAGACCTATCGAGGATTTTGACATCCTTGTTGCCTCCATCGCAATTGCAAATAATTGTATCCTGGTAACACACAATACCAATCATTTTTCCCGGATTTCCGACCTTACTGTAGAGGACTGGCTGACACCAGCCGAAGTTCTCTAAAGCAGTCCTTCGGCACGCTGACGGAGTTCCTGGGCTGTTTCCGGTTGTTTGGTTGTCATGGTGCATCCCTTGTCTGAACCATGATTCATCAGATTATTGGATTACCACGATTGAAATCCGGTTAATCCTTTAATCCTGTAAATCGTGGTTCAGATGTTCTCCTCACTCTACCCCGCTCGCCCGCTCCGTTGTCGCAATCGCATACACTTCCCCGACTTCATTCAACAGAGCGGTGGCGGTCAGCCAGACATCCACTGCAGAGCCATCTTTGGCAAGCCGTTGGGTGCGATACGGCTCCAACAGCTTTTTCCGGCTCAACTGCTGAACCCGCTCTATATCTGCTTCGCGCAGCCCTTCCGGGATCAGTTCGCCGATGTTCCGCTCCAGCGCTTCTGCCTCACTCCAGCCGTACATCCTGACCGCTGCCGGGTTCCAGGCCATGATGCACCCTTCCAGGTCCTGCAGTACAACCGCATCGTGTGAATCGCGGACTACCACCGCCATGCGCAGCTGGTCGTTCACTTTCCTGAGAGCTTCCTGCGTCTGTTTTATTTCGCTGATATTCACAAAGGTAATAACCGCACCCTCGATCACGTTGTCAGTCGTGCGGTACGGCAGCATACGCATCATGAACCAGTCGCCATCTGTTGTCTGCACTTCCACCTCTTTGGGAATCAGCGTATTCAGTACACTCTGCAGGTCTGCCACAAAGCTGTCATAGCCGATCAGGTTGGAGGCGAAGTGCGCCACAGAGCGCCCGACATCACTCAATATCAGGTTGATGATACGGGTAGCACCGGGGGTAAAACGGAGGATACGCAGCTGGAAATCGACAAACACCGTGCCGATGCCGGTCCCGGCCAGCAGGTTATTCATATCGTTATTGACGCGCGACAGATCGAGCACCTTGGTCTGCAGTTCGGCATTGATCGTCGCCAGTTCTTCGTTGACAGACTGCAGCTCTTCCTTGGAGGTTTCCAGCTCTTCGTTGGTGGACTGCATCTCTTCGTTGATCGACTGCAGCTCCTCGTTGGCCGATTTGAGCTCTTCGTTGGATGCCTCCAGCTCCTCGCTGGCACTCTGGATGTACTCATCCTTGGCCTGCAATTCCTGCTGCAGGGTTGCCAGACGTGATGCCGTATCGGAGGTGCCACCCGACTCAGCCGGCTGCTGCATCCGGTCGGGATCAGCGCCTGCCATTTCGTCACGCTGGAGAGGCGCTTCCTCCAGAACGACCATGAACAGCGCCGACTCGGGCAGTGCTGGAGAAACGCCCCGTTCGACAGGCTCAGGGCGGGCGGACACCGGACTGACGCTGAGGTTGACCGTGGTGAAGTGACCGTTTGTTTTAACACGCAGCCCCGAACGGCAGACGATCTCATTACGCGAGGCGGCTCTGTGCAGGGCAATGGGCAGATCGTGCCGCAAGCCTTCGCGGGCCATCTTCAGGATGTTGTAGTTGGCGGCACTTCCGGTTGCCGGTTCCAGATACATGCCGGTGCGGCCATGCAGATAGAGGATGTCGCCCTGCCGGTTGACGAGTATACCGGCCTGAACGACCTGCTGGAGCAGCGCCCGTTCAGCCAGTTCCTGCAGCGGAGTGTTTGCTGGAAAGGCCTTCCTGAAGAGTGGCTGTTGGGGTGCCGCATCCGGCGTTGTCATGGCGGGTAAAAACGTCGTTACCGGCATACGCCTGTCAGAGTAACCGTCATCTTTGCGCTGATACAGTTTCTGCTTGCGCTCAATTGTGGTGAAGAGCGTACTGAATTCACCAACGGTTTCGGAGGTGCCGAGGAGGAGGAAACCACCCGGATTGAGCGCGTAATGGAACAGCGGAATCACCTTCTTCTGCAGCTCGCCACCCATATAGATGAGGAGATTGCGGCAGCTGATCAGGTCAAGCTTGGAGAAGGGGGGGTCTTTGATCACATCCTGTTCCGAAAAGACCAGCAAGTCACGAATCCCTTTATGGATGCGCCAGGTTTTACCGTCAGATTCCTGAGTGAAAAAGCGTGCGAGACGTTCCGGTGTGATATCAGCAGCGATACTGCCGGGAAAGAAGCCTTTACGGGCCTGGTCGATGGCCTGCTTGTCGATGTCGGTAGCAAAGAGTTGCATCGTGAAGTGCTGTTTCAATGTTTCGACATGTTCCTGCAGCAGAATAGCGATGGAGTAGGCTTCCTCGCCGGTGGAGCAGCCGCAGATCCAGACCCTGACCGTGCTGCCGGACGGCTTGTCGGCAAAAAGACGCGGGATGATCGTTGTTTCAAGCGCGGCAAAAGTCAGCGGGTCACGGAAAAAATTGGTAACGCCGATCAACAGATCGCGAAAGAGCGCCTCCACCTCGGGGGGGGTCTGCTGGAGAAATTTGACGTAGCCGTCCAGACGTTTGATCTGGTGGACAGCCATGCGCCGCCCGATGCGGCGCTGGACGGTGCTTGGCTTATAGAGAGAAAAATCGTGGCCGGTCTGGGCACGCAGAATGACGAATACTTTTTTCAGTTCGCTCTCTGTTTTGGGCTCCGGCACGCTGGCCGGTCGTTGCGGTCTGCCGAAGGCGTGCACGGCGTAGGCGATCAACTGGGCCGGCATATCTGCCGCCGACAGCACATAATCGACCATCCCGGTATTGATGGCGCTGCGCGGCATGCCGTCATACTCCGTGGATTCGGGGTTCTGGGCCATCGCCATACCCCCTTCGCCTTTGATCGCCCGCAATCCCATGGTGCCGTCACTGCCGGTGCCGGACAGCACGATACAGATAGCCAATTCATGCTGATCCTGCGCCAGGGAGCGGAAGAAAAAGTCGATCGGCAGCCGCTGACCACGCGGCGCAGCCGGTTCCAGCAGATGCAGCGTGCCGTTTAAAAACGCCATGTCGCAGTTGGGCGGGATAATGTAGGCACAGTTGGGCTGCACCTCGACGCCGTCGATCACCTCAAAAACCTCCATACGGGTATAGCGTCGGATCAGGTCGGTGAGAATGCTCTTGTGATCCGGGGCCAGATGCTGCACCAGTATAAACGCCATGCCGGGGTCTTTGTCGGCCGGCATACCGGAAAAGAACGCTTCAAAAGCGGCCAGGCCACCGGCGGACGCACCAATGCCGACGATGGGGAAGAGCGGTTTGGATGGGTAGATTTCGGCAGGTTCTGCTGCTGGTCCGTCCGGCTCTGGTGGGGAGACATTTTTTCTGGCCATGATGGTGCTCCTCAAGGTGGCTGCTATTAAAAAAAGCCGGCGCAGGAAAATATCCCTGGCGCCGGCATGACATTACCAGTAGCAGTTAGTTACGAACGAGGTTGGTAAGAAAAAAAAATCGGTCGGTCGGTCGGTCGGTCGGTCGGTCTGCAATAATACTGCCATTTGAGACCCCTTATTGACATAAATTTAATGATTGCAAGTATAACAGTATTGGTGTGGATAGCAAGGGTTTATCCATGTACAACTTCCATGACCCGTTTTATCTCACCAACAAGCTCTCTGGTGATGAGGGGTTTCGATATATAGCCATCAAAACCTTCATTAAGAAACCGCTCCCTGTCACCACGCATCGAGTACGCTGTCAGGGCGACCACCGGCTGGTGGTCTGTTGTCCCCTGCTCTTGAGCCCGGATTTTACGCACTGCTTCTTCGCCGTTCATAACCGGCATCTGAATGTCCATCAGCACCAGATCGAATGCGCCCTGCTCAAGGGCGGTGAGGCACTCCCTGCCGTTCTCGACAACAACGACATCAAAGCCAAGCTTTTTGAGCAGTGATGCCCCGAACGTTATATTGACCTGATCGTCTTCTACAAACAGTATCCGCAGTGGCGGGCCATCCCAGCCGATCGGTGCTGGCGCGGGAGCAACCTGAATGGAGGCGGTTTCCCTGCCGACGAGAAAAGGAAGCGTGACGGTGAAACAACTGCCGACGCCTTGTGTGCTTTCAACGCTGATTGTGCCGCCCATAAGTTCTGCCAGACGGCGGCTGATGGTGAGGCCAAGGCCGGTGCCACCAAACTTTCTGCTCGTCGAACCATCTTCCTGGGTAAACGGCTTGAAAATATGATCAACTGCTTCCGCTGCGATGCCGATACCGGTGTCGCGTACCGCTATCCGGACAAGTACAGAGGTTTCGTGCTGTTCCAGAAGACGTGCCGAGACGGTGACGCTCCCTGCGGCAGTGAACTTGACGGCGTTGCCCATAAGGTTGAGAAGTATCTGTTTGATGCGTAACTGGTCGCCCACCAGCAGATGCGGGATGTCGCCTGATACATCAACCTCAAGCTTGAGCCCCTTTTCGTGCGTGACAAATTTCTCCATTATGACACTGTCTTTGAGGCACTGCTGCAGGCTGAATTCAACCGGTTCGATCGTTATCTTCCCCGCTTCGATTTTAGCCAGATCAAGGATGTCACTCATCAGAGACATCAGGTTTTTGCCGCATTGCTTAAGAGAGGTTACATACTCGCACTGTTCCTCCGTCAGTTTGGTGTACTCCAGAAGCTGAGTCATGCCGAGTACGCCGTTCATCGGGGTGCGGATCTCGTGGCTCATGTTGGCCAGGAACTGGCTCTTGGCGGCGTTGGAAGATTCGGCGGCGGTTTTGGCCACCTCAAGTTGAATCTGCATGACTTCATATACTTCAATCTGCTCACGCAGCATCTCCTCAGTTACCTGCAGCTCATCATTTTGTTCCAGGAGTTCTTCCCTGCTCTCCTTCAGCGCATCTTCGGCCCGTTTTTGTTCGGTAATATCCTGAATCATCCAGATGGAGCCATCCTCAGGCGTATGTTCGCTCACTGCCCGTCCGGTCAGTCTGCAGAGGATCAGAGAGCCGTCCTTCTTTTTCATCTCGGTCTCAATTGTGTAGATCCCACCGGTGGCAATCACCGCATACCCCTCTTGTCCGATACGCGCAGATATTTCGTTGTTTGCATAGAAATCTGCCGTATTCATTCCCAGAGTTTCACCGGCTTCATAGCCAAACATCTGATCGAAGGCCGGATTGGCCAGCTGTACCGTTCTCTCCTTGAGAAAGCTGACGCCTATCGGCATGGTGGTTACAATTTTCCGCTGCTCGTCTGCCAATTTGGCAACATCTGCCGTCAGCTTTTCTGCGATTTTTTGCAACTCGGCACGCGTGGTAAGCAGTGAACGAATCAGGGCAAACAGCAGCAGGGTGATAATAATGCCGCCACACAGAGTGAGCCATACCCGGATATATCCAACTGAAGAGAAACCGCCGCCGGTCTGAATAAAACGGAGCGTCCAGCGATGCCCGTTAAAATCAACCGGAATCAGGCTGATGAACTGTACGTCGATCCATTTTTGCGCATCTTCTGCTGGATGGCAGGAATAGAGCAGACTCTGGGATGACGTTTGTTCGCCATCGAAGAGTTGAAGGTGCAGCAGCTTTTCCTGCTTCAGATCACGGGTGCCAAGGATACCCTGCATAAGATCGTTCATCCGGTAGGGACTGTAGACCCAGCCATAGAGTGCCGCACGGCGCTGCTCCGTGGTTTCTGCAGGCATACCTGTGCGATAGACCGGTACATACATCACGGTTCCGGCCTGAACATCCTTTTCGGTCTCCTGAACCAGCACAACCTTGCCGGAGAGCGCGGCAGAATCAGTATCCCGCGCCCGTTCCATGGCTGTCCGGCGAATCGGCTCCGAAAACATGTCGTAGCCGAATGCCCGCAGATTTCGCCCGGAAAACGGTTCAAGATACAGTATGGATGAATAGAGTTCCCGCTCGCCATCAGGTTGCACGGTGTACTCCGGAAAGCCTTCGCTGCGTATATCAAGGATATGCCGTGACAGTTTTTCTCGCGGGATCAGAAGTGCGAAGCCGATACCCTGAATGCCGGGGAGCTGTTTTTCAAGCCTCTGCAACTGGCTATAAATACGCCATTTTTCCCGAGTGACCGTATCCGATGCATCAAAAAAAGCCGCGCCACCATGGAGAATACGTGCAAGGTCAGTAAGCCTGTAGGAAATTTTGCTCCTGATTTCACCACAATGAGCGGCAAATTCCTGCGCGGCAATTTTGTCCACGCTTGCTTTCATATACCCTGTTGCAGCAGCAGTTATCCCGAAGCCGAGCAGCAGTATAATCCAGGTACTGCGCCGGGTTATGAAAACGGACCAGGCAGCGCTGGCACCGTCGGTGTTTTCCGGTGATGCTGTCGTCATTGGTGACTCCTGAGTTACACTGTGCACAATAAATCGTTTTGTGGATTCACCTGATCAGTAACGGTGAACGGGATCAGCACCTGAAACAGAGTGCCGCATCCTTCGGTACTTTCAACATGGATAGTTCCTCCCATCAGTTCAGTCAATCGTTTGCAGAGGGCCAACCCCAGACCGGCGCCGCCAAAAGTGCGCGTGTCGGAAGCGTCAACCTGGATGAAGGGGTCAAATATGACTTCCCGCTTGTCCGGTGCGATGCCGATACCGGTGTCCTGCACCGCCAGCTCCAGAATCATGGTTCTGCTCTGTCGTTCCGTGACGCTGGCCGATACAGACACACAACCGCTCTCCGTAAACTTGACGGCATTGCCCACCAGGTTCTGCAGGATCTGACGGAGCCGCAGCGGGTCACCCACAAGCACATCCGGGACATCGGGGGAAACCATCACCCGGAAGTCGAGACCTTTTTCATCAGCCTGATGGCGATGAGCAGCAGCCACCTGGTCAATACTGGCTCGCAGGCTGAATGTGGTCTGTTCCAACCTCAAGGTACCGTCAACTAACCGGGAGAGCTCGAGAATATCGCTGATCAGCAGCGTCAGATTTTTTCCGGATTTCGTAAGGATCACGACATAATCGCGCTGTTCCTGAGTTAGATCGGTCATTGCCAAAAGCTGCGCCATACCCAATACACCATTCATCGGAGTACGAAGCTCGTGGTTCATGATTGCCAGGAACTGACTCTTGGCACGGCTGGCGGCTTCGGCGGCTATTTTTGCTTCCTTCAGGAGAACCTGACTGACCTCGAACTCTTCGATCTGCACCCGCAGCATCTCTTCAGTCGCCAGCAACTGATCATTCTGGTCGAGAAGTTCTTCCTTGCTCACAAGTAGAGCGGCTTCAGCCACTTTGCGTTCGACCAGTTCCTCTCCGAGGACAACCGACTGTTCCTCAAGAGCTTCTTGTGCTGCCTGACGTTCCACGATCTCCCCTTCAAGATGAAGGTTCTTGTCGTGGAGAAGAGCAGCATTATGAGATATCTTCCGGGAGCCAAACAGTATCATACCTGCTCCCACGAGCCATATCAGGCCATGAGCGGCACCACTTCCTGCGATAATGTTATTAGAATTGGCGGACAGTGCCGCCAGAGGAACAGATACGCTGACACCTCCACGGATCTCGCCGGCCTTATATCCCTGTACTGCGTGGCATTTCAGGCATGGCTGGTCAGCGATGAACGGGCGCATGAGACGCAGGTAGTGACGTCCGTCAATGATACTGGTTTCACTGACTTCCTGTACCCCTGTTTCAAGCAGCGTGAGCGCGGCCTGCTCCCATTGATCCGGGGCATTTTCCGGTCTGATCGGGTTAAGGCTGGTTATATGGCCACGAACAAGATCTGCCCTGTCTGCAGCAAGCTCGAAAACCTGGCGGGTCATATAGGCCGGATTGATCAACGTCAGAAGTTTACCTGAGGGGGTCCTGGCGCTCCGTTCAACCGTGCCGGGGAGATAGGCGTTTGGCTGTGTTTCCGGAGTTACCGGGACAAACACACCACCATGCATGGAAGCCCATTTTCGATAGAGGGTGTCTTTTTGAAAAGCAATCCGCGCTTCGGACCTGGCTATTTCAAGGACACTCTGCTTCTGCTGTGAAGAGGTCCACACAAACGAGCACGCGACGAGAAGCGTCCAGGCAGAAATCGCCAGGAGTGCATAGCGTTTGATCGGGCTTGATATAACAGGCATTACGGGCTCCAATTGGCTTCCAGTTTCTCCGTTTTCAGTTTCAGGGTGGGCACGTTTCCTCCACCCACCTCTCCAGCATCGCCGCAAGTTCATCCTTCTTCACCGGTTTGGCCAGGTAATCATCCATGCCGACTTCAAGGCACTGATCTCGATCGCCCTTCATGGCGTTGGCGGTCATGGCGATAATCGGTACTTTATGGTTCAAAACGTCAGACTCCGGATCACGGATCATGACGGTCGCTGCAAAGCCATCCATTTCCGGCATCTGGCAGTCCATCAGGACGATGTCGTAATCAATCAGCTCCAGTGCCCGCACCGCCTCAAGGCCGTTGGCCACGACATCGACCTTGTAGCCAAGCTTGCCAAGAATGCTCTGTGCAACTTTCTGGTTGATGATGTTATCTTCCGCCAGCAGGATGCGGATTCGTTGTCGAGCCGCAAGATTCTGCCCTTCGACAACGGGGTGCGGGGAGACCTCAGCGGGAGAGATCTGCTCTATCCTGCCCAGCGCGTGGGCGATACAGTCATACAGCTGTGACTGTCGCACCGGCTTCGGTACAAACCCGACAAACCCGAGATCTTTGAGCTGCGCCGCAACGGCTCGATTGCCCAGCGCGGTAACCATGACCAGCAGGGTACTCTCAAGCGCCGGATCTGCCTTGATGCGGCGGCCAAGTTCAAGTCCGTCCATACCGGGCATCACCTGATCAAGCAGTGCAATCTGAAACGGTTCTCCCTGCTCACTCGCCTCATGCAAAAGCGCCAGAGCGGTCTCACCATCAACGGCTGTTTCGTAGCGGCAGCCCCAATGATTCAGCAATGTCATCATCAACAAGAGGTGCGTGGCGTTGTCGTCAACCACCAGAACCTTTGTACCGGTTATATCCGGGCAGTGCAGAGCCGCCAGATTTTGAGTTTCTCCGTCGGTCAGCTTTTCGAACCGTGCCGTAAACCAGAAGGTGGAGCCTTTCCCCTCCTCGCTCTCAATGCCGATTTCGCCCCCCATAAGCTCCGTCAACTGTTTACAGATTGCCAGACCGAGACCGGTGCCGCCGTATATGCGGGTGGTGGAACCGTCTACCTGGGTGAAGGGGCTGAAGATTGCCGCTCGCCGGTCTTCCGGGATACCGATGCCGCTATCCGTAATCGCGAATTTAATGACAACAGACGCTTTGCTTTCCGAATCAATCTGTGCAGTGATACCAATTTCACCCTGATGGGTAAATTTGATGGAGTTACCAGCCAGGTTGGTAATAATCTGACGCAGCCTGCCCGGATCGCCCTTCAGGCAGGTCGGCACGCCGGGATCAATCCGGCAGATCAGCTCAAGACCTGCCTGTGATGCCCGCATCGCCAGCATTTCAGCCGTATCTTCCATTATGGTTCTGATATCGAAATTCAGAATTTCCATATCCAGCTTGCCCGCTTCGATCTTGGAGAAATCGAGAATGTCGTTAATGAGACCGAGCAGGTTCTCGCCGCTTCTATTGACTATCTCGGCATAGCCCCGCTGCTCATCGCTCAGCTCGGTTTCAAGTAACAGGCCGGTCATGCCGATCACGCCATTCATCGGCGTGCGGATTTCATGGCTCATCGTTGCCAGGAAGGTGCTCTTGGCTTTTGTCGCCTCCTCGGCTGTTATCAACGCCGCACCAAGTTCTACGTTTTTCAGCTCCAGCAGAGCAGAAGAAGCAGACAGCTTTTCTTCAGCCAGTTTACGGTCAGTTATATCCTCAAAACTTTCTATTCCGCCGATGATGTTTTCATGGGCGTCACGCAGATAATCAACGTTTTTACTGATGACGCGACATTCGCCATCTTTGTGGCGGAGGGTGCACTCCCTTCCCATTATCGGCTTCGGCATCTCTGGTGCAAACAGCCCGCAACGGTTTTTACACGGCAGTTCGGCAAAAAAATTACATGGTATGCCGATAACTTCTGTAGCGCTGTAGCCGGTTGCCCTGAACATGGCTTCATTCCAGCTGGTGATTATTCTGTTCAGATCGACCGTAAAGGTGGGACTGGGGGTCAGGCGGAATATCTGGGATGCCTGTTCGTGAGCAAGCCTGGTCTCTTCCTCGGCGGCCATCAAAGCCGTTTCGCGGCGCTGCACCTCATCCAGCAGGGTATTAAACGAACGTGCCAGCAACCCCAGTTCATCACTGCGATGGTCATCAAGCCGCTGCCGTTTATCCGAATCGGGTTGCACCAGATCGGTAAACTGTTCGATAAAGCCTGTCAGCGGCCTGCTGATGCCGATGCCAAGTTTCCATGCCAGCGCGATGGCGGCCAGCATGGCAGCAATCATCGACACCAGAAAATAGTTCCGAAAGCGGGTGATCGGCTGATACGCTTCGGCGGCGGGATAGTTGGCGGCAAGAATCCAGTTGGTGCTTTGTAAATGTTTGAATGACGCAAGGAAATGCTGCCCCTTGGAGTTGATCGTTTCACCGGAACCTTCAAACCCATCGAGCGCCTTGTCGAACATCCTGTTCGCCCCCGGCTTCACATCCTGTTTCATGATACGGGACCGGTCGGGGTGCATGATCATGGTGCGGTCAGCGGCGAACAGATAGAGATAGCCGGAGGAGCCGAGGCGGGTATCCTTTACTGTTCCAAAAAGGCCGTCTTTTTCGAGAAGGTCGATTGCTCCGCAGAGCAGCCCTTTGACAGAGCCGTCCCGAGCCCGGATGAGAGCGGTCATCATGACAGCCGGGTGATCATTTGCTGCCGTTATGAATGGCGGTGAGATGTACGGAATGCCGCTGCTCATGGTTTTGGTGAAATAGTCCCGCTGAGCAAAAGATTTCCCGTAGGTTTCCGGCCGGGGAGGGAACGAGGCGATCAGGGTCCCGTTCGTATCGAGGATTATCAGACTGTGGCTGAAATAGGTGCGGATGGCACCGCGACTCTCCAGCCATTGTTGTGCTATCGTACGATTGTCCACACAATCAGGCGGGGCGAAGTCCACGGCCTTGATCAGGGAATTGTGGGCAGTCATGATCTTGTGGTCAAGTTCACGGGCTGTGCTTGAAATCAGGGAAAATTGCTGGTCTGAAATCAGCTTTTGGGTCGTATGCCTGAAATAGGTGTACGTCCCCACGGCGATCACAATCAGCAGAACAGCGATAAACAGGCTGATGACAAATACCAGTGTATGTCTGATGCTGTTAAATTTCATGCGGCAGCCACACTGGGATAAAACGGATTAGCAGCGTCTATAAAATAAACGCAGTTTTGCCACCTGTATATTCATGGAAATAACTAGAGGAGCATTTTGTTCAGTGTGATGTGGGGGATGTGTGGGGGATCAGAGAATGTGAGTGTGTTCCAGATACTGTATCATTCAACAGGTATCTGCTCGGCAATAAACGCCCAGCGGGCGAGACTTGCTGCGTTGGGCGCGTCAAGCTTCCTCATCAGGTTCGCCCGGTGTACCTCCACGGTGTTGGGGCGAAGATCAAGACGACGGGCAATCTCTTTCGACGTGACACCCTGCCCGACCATCTGCAAAACTTCCCGTTCACGATCGGTAGTCTGTTGACGGAGAATAGCAATTTCCGCCTGAAAAAACGCATTTTCACCCTGCTGACGGAACAGTCCGACACGGTAGAGGCGGCTGACCACGGTAGAAACCAACTCTTCCGGAGTAAACGGCTTGGTCAGGTAGTCGTCGGCTCCTTCGCACATGCCACGACGCTGATCGGTTCGATCCAACCGTGCGGTAACAAATATGAACGGTATATCAGCATAAGCCCGTTCTTTCTTTACCGCATCCAATACGGCGTAACCATCCATACCCGGCATCATAATATCGCATAGAATCAGATCCGGACGTTTTTTATAAAGTAATTCAAGACCGGAGTGACCATCTATAGCGCTCCGGACATCGAAACCTTCCTTCTTCAGAAAAAATTCCATATGGAAGCGGCTTGCTGAGTCATCTTCGAAAATCAGAATTGAATACATACCGTCCCTTTTAACTAAAAGCCCTTTTCCTTCAACAAGCTGATAGACCGCAACAATTCAAGTGCCCGTTGCAACTGATAATCTTTCTTGAGGTCAGTTTCTGCGTCACTGTTCCCATGAGGCGAAGCGGGCAGTTTAATTTCCGGCGTATCCGCTTTGCCGTCTGAAGCGAGGCTTTTTTCCAGATCTTTTTCCTTGAGTTGGGTCCCCTTCTCTTTGGGCGGCAGCGGTATGATATTTGGCACTTCAACATCCGGAACGATCCCTTTCGCCTGGATTGAGCGGCCGTTCGGAGTATAATAGCGCGCCGTGGTAAGCTTGAGGGCGGCGTTGCCCTTCATCGGAAAGATTGATTGCACCGACCCTTTACCGAAACTTTGTGTTCCCATGATAATAGCCCGCCTGTGATCCTGGAGAGCACCTGCGACGATCTCGGACGCGCTGGCACTGCCGCCGTTTATAAGGACGACGATAGGATAGCGGGGCTCCTTGGCGCCTAATGTTGCATTGTAGACGCGATTTGATTCAGCGGTGCGCCCCTTGATGCTGACAATGGCGCTGTTTTTAATGTCATCACCAATAAAGCAGTTGGCAACGTCAACACAGGAATTTATCAGGCCGCCCGGATTATAGCGCAGATCAAGAATCAGCCCTTTCATAACCCCACCCGATTTTGCATGAAGCTCTTGCAGTGCCTCTTTGAATTCACTCCCGGTGCGTTCCTGAAACTGTGAAATCCTGATGAGCCCATACCCTGAATCGAGTAATTTCGGCTTTATGCTTTTTATTTTAATTATGTCGCGAATCAGTTTGAACACCAGCGGTTTTGCTGTTTCGGCACGGATTATTGTCAGCGTTACCGGCGTCCCTTTGGTGCCGCGCATTTTTTTCACCGCAGCAGAAATGTTCATTTCGTGAGTTGAAATGCCATCAATTTTTGCGATATGGTCGTTGGCATGAATACCGGCGCGAAACGCCGGGGTATCATCAATCGGGGCAATCACCGTCAGTTTGCCCTCCTTGGTGCCAAGTTCAATACCGACCCCGCCAAAGGCTCCTGACATCTGGACTTCCATTTCATGATACGGCTCAGGAGGGAGATAGGCGCTGTGCGGGTCGAGTGTCGCAAGCATACCGTCAACCATTTTAAGAACCAGTTTTTTTGCGTCAGGTTTCTCGACATACTTCTCAAGAATGACCGCATATGCGTGTTGCAAGAGGCTGAGTGACGCTGCGTCACCCGGTGCGTGGCGCACTTTTTTGAATGAATAGAGAGCAACGGCACCGCAGCATAGCGTAATAACAGTGACAACCAGCAGCAAACGGAGCGGGCGGTTTTTTAGAAAGGTCATCATTACATTTATCTCCGCACGTCAATGCCATAACTTTTAATTTTACGGTGCAGATTGCTCCGTTCCAGTTCAATCAATTCAGCGGTGCGGGAAATATTCCAATCATTTTCTTCCAGTTTCTGGATTATGAATTCCCGCTCAAAATCCTCACGTGCCTCCCGGATTGCCGAGCGGTTATGAGAGCCATCCGGTGGGAGGTGATGCAAATTCCCGGCTGATGAATCGCCCGACAGATCCGGAACATCATGCGCTGAAATAACCCGTCCCGGCGTCACGATAAGAACCCGTTCAACCACGTTTTTCAACTCTTTAAGATTGCCGGGCCATGCATAGTGCTGCAATTTTTCAATTGCCTCCGGCAGAAACGCTTTCGCTTCGCCCCCCTCCTTGCGAAAGAACTGCGCGACATACTGCTGCACGAGAAGGCCAAGATCTTCCAGGCGTTCCCGCAGCGCCGGAGCTCTCAATGGCAGGGTACCAAGCTGATAGTAGAGATCCGTGCTGAACGTGCCCTTCTCCACAGCCTGCTCAAGAAGTTTTGTTGTCGCGGCGATTATTCTGACATCGGCAGGAATTTTGCGGTTCCCTCCTATCCGCTCAAAAAAGCCGTCCTGAAGAAAACCGAGAATTTTCATCTGCGTGTTCAGGGGGAGTTCGCCGATTTCATCCAAAAAAAGTGTGCCGCCGTCGGCCTGATCAAGACGCCCCTTCTTGTGTGATGACGCGCCGATAAATGCGCCCTTCTCATGACCGAACAGTTCGCTCTCGATAAGCTCTTCCGGAATACCGGAGCAGGGGACGGAAACAAAGGGCCGCTCTTTCCGGGGACTGTTGCAGTGAATGGAATAGGCGATATACTCTTTTCCGGAGCCGTTTTCACCGTTTATCAGCACAGGAACAGATGTCGGCGCCACACGGGTGATCTGCTCGCGTACCGCAGAAATGACGGGAGCTTCGCCGATAAATTCACAATCATTTGATGCCGAACGCTTGAGTTCGGCATTTTCTACTTTCAGTTCCTGCAGCTGCAGTGCATTGGCAACGCTGATAAGTACTTTTTCAAGGGAAAGCGGCTTTTCGATAAAATCAAAAGCCCCGAGCTTGGTTGCGCGCACTGCCGTTTCAATGGTGCCATGTCCGGAAATCATGATAACCGTCGTCTGGGGAAACTGGGCTTTCAGTTTGCCAAGCGTTTCCAGACCATCCATGCCCGGCATCCAGATATCAAGAAGGATCAGGTCGGGAAGCTCCTGACGAACGCACTCGATCCCCTCCCGGCCGCTCTCCGCAGAGAGGACTTGATACCCTTCGTCCTCAAGAATTCCGGCCAGGGCTGATCTGATATCTTTTTCATCGTCTATAATCAAAATGGTGTGGTTCATAGAAATCCTCTCTTTTTATCCGGCAGGTAACTCAACAACAAAAATCGCTCCGTTCGGCACATTGTCACGAATCCGCACAAAACCTCCATGGTCGGCAACAACACTGCTCACAATAGCCAGGCCAAGCCCGGTGCCGCTCTTTTTTGTGGAAAAATAGGGTTCAAACAACCGTGGCTTATCTTCAGGAGCAATACCCGGACCATCATCAGCTATACTGACAACCGCCATTTTCAACACATCATCAAAGTATGTCGACACCGTGACTGTTCCATGACCATCCATTGCTGCAACGGCATTTTCCAGGATATTGATCAGCACCCGTTTGATCTGGTCGCGATCAATCATCAACTGCGGCATTCTGGCATCCATTGAAACAGCAAACGTCACACTGCGGTGTGCTTCCTGATAGAGTGTTAACGCCTCGCGAAGCAGTGCATTGATATCGTTTGGCTCGGGCTGGATAGCGGGCATGCGGGCAAAATTTGAAAATTCGTTCACCAGATTTTTAAGATCTTCAACAGATTTTATAATCATCTCGGTGCATTCATCGAACACCTTCTCGTCGTCACTAAAGCGCGCCAGATACCGTTTTCTGAGGCGTTGCGCAGAAAGCTGGATCGGGGTCAGCGGATTCTTGATTTCATGGGCAATCCTGCGCGCAACCTCTCGCCAGGCAGCCATGCGTTGAGCCCGCATCATCTGGGTCAGGTCATCGAGTACGGCTACAATTCCGAGCACTTCTCCGTTTCCGGCACGCAAAATAGTCAAGTGGAGTTGTAACGCCATGCGGGAACCACGCATATCGAGAAACACCTGTTTGCTGATGGCCCCCTGCTTCGACTGCAAAAGCTCTCTGATCGATTCCGAGGCTATTTCAAGGTGTTTATCCATAATTATGTCACGATAATTTTTCCCGAGAACTTTTTCCGCATGTAACCCGAGTAAACGCTCGGCAGAGGTATTCAGTGTGCGCACCATGCCTTCGTTATCAATCGAGATAACACCCGCCGCAATGTTGCGTAAGACAATCTCCATATACTGCTGACGGCGCTCTATTTCCTGGTTACTGCGGAGAAGCTCCTGATTGGATACATTCAGTGCGTGCTGTTTTGTGCGCAGATCATCCGTCATACGGTTGAATGACTGCACCAGCATGCCGATTTCATCTGCAGAATACGATTCAATCCGGACATCAAGATTGCCATCTGTAACGGCATGTGTGGCATCAACGAGCTCCTGAATCGGTCTGGTCATGCTATTTGCGAGATAGACTCCCATCCAGTATGCAAAGAAGACAATGACCATCGCGATCAGAAACAGGGTAAGAATATAACCGGTCCTGATCGGATTTTTCAGAATCTGGAGCTGCCGGAATTCATGATACGACGCGGTAATCTCCTTCATTTTGCTCACCAGCGAATAAGGGACGTAATAATTGACGACAACAACTCCAACGATGTCCGACTCGTTCCAGGTTGAACGTATCGGCACAATGCCCCTGATCAAATCGGCCTTGCCGGCCTGATTTACCCTGGTGAGCTCTTCACCAGCCAGCCCGCGTTTGATATCTTCTGAAGAGGGATTGGTGAATTCGCCCTTTGGGACCGCCGGATTTGAAGCCCTGACCAACTCCTCTCGCTGGGCGGAATACACTTCAACAATGCCGAGATTATATTCGCTCTGCTTCTGATGGATAAGCCGCTTGAGCTGCGGCAGATTCGCATCGTTCAGCAGTTTTTGATCTTTAATAAAGGCACTGATCTGTTTCCCGTAATAGAGCGAATTTTCCGCAGAATTTTTGTAATACGTCTGGGCGACTTCAAGGGATTCGCTCAAAGACGTTTCAACCTGGGTGTTAAACCAGTTATGCACAGTATTGTTGATAAAACCTGCGGCGGCAAAAAAGAGGAGGAGTGTCGGAACGAGCGAAAGAGCGACAAATGAAAGGACCAGCTTTGTGCGCAGTTTTTTTGCAAACGGATTTGAGCGACTTTCTATAAACAGTTTTACAACATTACGACTGACGAGATACACGAGCAGGATAACCAGCAGAATGACAACATTGATGACCGCAAATATGGCTATATTGCTCCCCAGCTTGGCGCCGGTGCTTAACTGGGTCAGATTGATTTCAGCCTTGGTCAGAATAACAATCAATATAACCGCAAGAACAATTATGATCGCTTCGCGCACTCTTTTTTTGCGCTCTTCCGATGAAACTCTATTATTCATTAATCCCGAATTCCTTTCGTCAGACAGAGTTTTGATAGTATCATAGGAAAAATGAGTTGAAAACGTATTGTTGCATTTTTGCATCAATTGCCGGCTGATTTTATATATGATACTGTGCAACGCGATTATTTTGGAAAGGAGTCTGATTATGCGCATTAACGACTCATCTTCACTGCGGGAACTTGATAAAAACAGGAAGAGCAGCTCTCCGGTGAATAAAATGATTCATTCGTTTTTTGCTGACGAATTGAGCCATCACGAAGAAAAGATACAGGTGCATCAGGACGATATCGAGACTCTCAGAAGTAACATTGAGAAGGCTGGAAATCTTCTGACGTCAGAACCGACTCTGGCGAACCTGAAAAGTTTTCGTGACCTTTTGAGTACGCTCGCAAAAAAGGTGAATGCGGAAGCATACCGGTTGGACAAATTAGGCGGAACGCAGCAGAATCCCCGCTATCACGAAATAATTACGGTAATAAACCGTGAGGCCGACCAACTGTACAATCTTATTGTCAAAGAGAATAAAGATACCATGGCGATTACGGCCAGGATTATCGGCATCAAAGGGTTAGTGGTGGACCTTATTACCTGATACCACCTGAGCAATTTTTTCTGAATCCAACTTGAATCGAAAGGAACGGCGCATGAGTGATGCAGCATTGCATGCAACAGTACAAAAAGGCCTTGATCTCCTTGATCAGGGAAATATCAAACAGGCAGTTGCCATCTTTGAAGGCTATTGGCAGGGCAACCAAAGCCTTCCTGACAGCTGGTTCTACCTTGGCGATGCCCTGGCTGAAGACGGGCTCCTTGATGATGCCATCGCACGCTATCGTGAAGGGCTCAAACTGGCACCGGAAGACGCTGACGCCTTGACTACACTTGGAGATATGCTGCTTGAAGCGGGTAATCACAATGAGGCACTCGCCTGCTACAAAAAAGTTCTGCTCATTGACCCCGGGGATGCCGACGCCCTGGTCAGTATCGGTCTGGTACATAACAGTCAGGATCGGTGTGATGATGCCATCCGCGCTTTTCGGCAGGCACTTGAACTTGAGCCGGACAATATTTTTGCGCTCAATGCTCTGGGAGACTCGCTCTACGGCCAGGGAGATGTTGACGGAGCGATCGCCGCTTTTACCAAAGGTGTGGAAATCGATCCCGCAGACCCGGCGGCGCATTTCAACCTGGGCGAACTCTACTATGATCTGGAGGAACTTGAGGAAGCCGAAGAGGAATGCCGTGAGGCGGTTCGGTGTGACCCTGCGTACAGCATGGCGTATCTGACACTGGGCGGCATCTGTATGGATCAGGATCGCACCGCAGATGCCATCGTGTTTTTTGAGAAATACCTGAAATATGAAAAATCTGTCCAGGCCGCCGACATGATTGCCGAGGTTAAAGCGGTTATTGAAGGACTTAAAGAAGAAGTAAAGGGGAAATGATGTCGCACCACAAGCCTGTCCTGATCGACTCCCATGCTCATATTTACTACCGGGACTATGCCGGTGATTTTACCGATATGTTGAAGCGCGCCGAGGATGCGGGCGTGGCCGCCATTCTGGTGGTCGGCACCGATATCGAGTCGAGCCGAGAATCGGTCGAACTTGCCGAAAAATATCCGCAGCTGTATGCATCTGTCGGGATCCATCCCCATGACGCCGGCCGGGTTACCGCTGCCTGTTATGACGTCATCAGCTCTCTTGCCGTTTCCAGCGCCAGGGTAGTTGCCATCGGTGAAATAGGACTCGACTTTTATCGTGACCGCTCGCCGCGCGACGCCCAGGAGCTTGTGTTTCGCCGTTTTTTACAGATGGCTGCCGCATTGAACAAGCCGGTTATCGTCCATGATCGCGATGCCCATGACCGCGTCATGACCATTCTGCGGGAAGAATCGGTGAGAAAGGGGGTGCTGCACTGCTTTTCGGGTGATGCCGCGATGGCCCTTGCAGCGACAGCGCTCGGTTTCTACATCTCGATTCCGGGAACAATCACCTACCCGGGTAATCAAAGCCTGCGTGACGTTGTGCAGAAAGTCAGTATCGATCAGATGCTGGTCGAAACCGACTGTCCCTACCTCACCCCGGTCCCGCACCGTGGCAAACGCAACGAGCCAGCGTATGTGCGGCTTGCTGCGGAAAAAGTGGCTGAAATCAAGGGACTGTCCCTTGCAGATGTCGCCCGCGTTACCACCAAAAACAGCGGCGATCTTTTCGGAATCAACCTCTGGGATCAATCAGCAAAAATTGCCTACAACATCAGGACCTCACTCTACCTCAATATCACCAACCGCTGCTCGAACCGCTGCACCTTCTGCCCGAAATTTGATGATTTTACGGTCAAGGGGCACAACCTGATGCTGCACAGTGAACCGTCGTATGAAGAAGTAATGGCGGCAATCGGTCAACCGGAAGGGATTGATGAGGTGGTATTCTGCGGCTACGGCGAACCGCTCATTCGCCTTGACCTGGTCAAGCAGGTGGCACGGGCATTGAAACAGCGCGGCTACTCTATTCGTATCAACACAGACGGACAGGCCAATCTGGTGCACGGGTACGATATTCTGCCGGAGCTGGCAGGCCTGGTTGACAGTATCTCGGTCAGCCTGAATGCTCCTGATGCAGCAACGTACCGGCAGCTCTGCACCACCCCCTTCGGTGAATCCGGCTTTACGGCTGTCTGTGACTTTATCCGCGCGGCAGCGACACATATTCCTCAGGTAATCGCCACCGCCGTGACGATTCCGGGTATTGACATGGAGGCATGCAGGAATCTGGCAGAAAGGCTCGGGGCTGACTTCAGAGTGAGGGAGTATACCGAGGTAGGATAACCGGTTTTGTCATCGCACAGATGTCTCTGCCCCCACGCATATGTATACTCACGTTCCCCGGCAGATCAGACTTATACCGAATTTTTCGGCCTTTGAGCCCATATTTTAATAATGTTTTCAGCGACCTGATCCGGAGTGGCGTCATTCGCATCAATGTCGTAATGAGCTGCAGCCAGGTACATCGGCGCTCTTCGTGCCATTACTTCTGCGATCTCTTCCACAAACGTCTTACCGGCAACCAGTGCCGGCCGGGACGAATCCCCCTGAATACGCGATGTGATCGATGCGACAGAGGCATGGAGCCAGAAAACCCGCGCGTTTGCACGCAGTACCGCAACATTTTCCTGACGCTCTATAACTCCGCCGCCGGTATCAATGATCAGACCGTCCTGCGCAGTCAACTCTTTGGTAAATTCCGACTCCAGGTCACGGAACTTCTGCCAGCCTGATTGTGCCACGATTTCAGGAATTGACATCTCTGCCCGTTGCGCAATTTCATTGTCCATACAGACATAGCGCATGCCAAGACGTTCTGCCAATAAAGCGCCAACCGTACTTTTACCCGTACCGCGATACCCGATTAACACCAGATTCATAATCCCAACTTTTCCATCAGTACCCGCCGCATCTCTTCGACCGGCGCCCCGACTCCCGTAAAATATTCGAATTGCAGCGCCGCCTGATTGATGAACATCTCGACGCCTGAAACCGCAATAAGTCCCCGTGCTTTTGCATCGCACAGCAGCTTTGTATCGATCGGGTTGTATACGACATCAAAGACCGCCTGTCCATCCCTAAAAAGTCCGGCGGGGATTATGGAAACCCCTTCATGGGGATGCATCCCGATCGGTGTACAGTTGATGACAACATCCGCATACTTCATGACCGTGGCAATAGAGTCACTGTTTGAGACAAAAGATTCAATTTCGGCGGTGGTTCCCGACCTTAGATCGTCCGCCAGTCCCTGGAGCATCTGCTCGTCAATATCAAGGAGTGATACTTTGCGTACACCCCCCTTCTGAATCAGAGTAAACGCTATCGCTCGTGCAACCCCGCCTGCACCGACCAGAGCAACGCACTTATCATGCAATTCCACCCCAGCATCGACCAACGCCTTCAGTGCTCCAGGCCCATCAGTTCCCATACCGATCAGTTTACCGTTTTCGTTGACCACGGTGTTTATTGAGCCAATTGAGCGATCAAGGTCATTGATCTCATCCATATACCGGATCACTTCGATTTTATGGGGAATGGTAACACTCATGCCGCGAAAGCCGGGCAGGGCTCGCATCCCCGCCATGGTATTTTTCAAATCCTCCACCTTGAAGGCAACGTAGACGAAATCCAGGTTAAGAAGATCGAGAGCGGCGTTATGTATCGCTGGTGACATGCTGTGACCAACAGGGTTGCCAATAACCGCACAAATTCTGGTACTCGGAGTAATCATGGTATCTTTCATTTGTCCCCCAAAGTGTAGAGTCGGCAGATTCTTAAGAATAAGTATGTACTATTTCATTAAAAGAGAGGCCGCATGGAGCAATAAGCCAATTACACCACCAACCAAAGTGCCGTTCATACGGATGAATTGCAGGTCGGAGCCGATGCTTAACTCAATTTCGGTGGCATATTCTTCGGTTTCCCATGTTTTTACCGTTTCCGCAATATGCCGGGCAATAGAGGTCCGTACCGCATCAGCATAGGTAATGACCAGTTTTTCCGCATATTGGTTGAATGACTCTTTTAATTCACGGTTATGTGCCAGAGTACTGCCGATACCAGAAAGCACTTCTACTATAGTTCCATGAATTTTTGCATGCGGCTGTTTCAAATCATTGCTCAACCAGCTTTTAAGATCGTTTCCAAGAGCACTCACGTATTCAGATATTAATGGGTTTTGCACCGCTTCATGTTTGAGGTTTTCTATTTTTTCCCGCAAGGCCGGGTCTGACCTTAATCTGCCGACCATGTCTGTCACGCTGGCATCAAATTTCTGCCTGAGGGTATGATCAGGGTCACTGTTGACCTCCTGAATATACTCATTGATTTTTCGGGCAATTTTTTCGCCAGCGCCCTGCGAAAACTGTTCTCTGTTCTGAATAAAGACCGTAAGAAGCGGGTAGTCCTGTTTAATCATACTGTCTATGGAGAGTGCCAGACTGGTTTGAGCTTCGGGAGTTGCCAGCCAGACAGCAAAACGATGCAGAACTTCATCAAGAACGTTCTGGTGACGGTTGTCATTTCTGAGTATTTCGAGGAGCGTTCCAGTTGCGGAGGAAAGATCAAAAGCAGCAATTCTCTCTTTTACGACTGAAGCCATGATTTTTTGGACACGATCATCACTGATAAAGCCAAGGGAGTCTGAAAGTATCCTGGTTAGTCCGGTAGCGATGCTCTCAGCAGTAGTTCCGGTCAGCAGATAAGAGGCAAGACGCTCCGCGGCCTTTTGTTCTCTCAACGTGCGTATCAAGGTTTCAGTATCAAGAAACTTATCGCGAATAAAATGGGCCAGGTTTCCGGCAATTGCATTCTTCTTGTTCTTGATGATTGCCGTATGTGGAATAGGAACACCCAGCGGGTGTTTGAAAAGTGCTACTACCGCAAACCAGTCGGCAAGGGCACCGACCATGGCAGCCTCAGCAAAAGCGGCAAGCCACTCCCATGCACCGGTTCCCTTTTGAATACGAGCGATAACAAAGAGTATCGCTGCTCCGATCATTAACCCGGTGGCAATGGTTTTATTTCTTTTGAGGATTTGTTTTCTGCTATCCACTCGTTAACTCCATGACTAATCTTTTAGATGCTCATTGTATCGGTACGGTAAAAGAACAAGTGACTATCAGGCTACTGACCAATTACTGCACAATCGGAAAAAATATGAAAATAGGGGTTAGCTTGACAGCTAACCCCTTGAGTTCGTTGGAGCTGGAAACATCTCACGACGTGGCTATTTTAATGTATGGATCTGTTGCTTGTGCAATTAAGCGATGTGGTCTCGCAATCCCTTGCCAGGCCTAAACTTAGGGACCCTCGACGCTTTGATTTGCATTTTTTCTCCGGTACTGGGATTACGACCATCTCTCGCAGCACGTTCAGTTACTTCGAATGAACCAAATCCAGTAAAGACCACTTTGTCACCGGCTTTCAACGTTTCTGATATTGTCTCCAAAAAGGCATTGACCGCCTTCTCTGCATCCACTTTTTTCAGTTCAGCTTTCCCGGCTACCATTGCCACAAATTCAGCTTTTGTCATGATCTCTCCCTGTTTTTATAAAAAATAATATTCCCGAAAACATACGGGCAGGTTGTTCGACAGATACCCAACCGTATCCCAAGTCTCGGAACCTACCTCTAAAATGAAGAGAACCCCTTTATCTTCAAGGGGTTCTCTTTAACTGGTGCGGTGGAATGGAATCGAACCATCACGGAGTTGCCCCCGCCAGCCCCTCAAGCTGGTGCGTCTACCAGTTCCGCCACCACCGCAAGCAGAGCGCGCGCATTTTCTGAGCACGCCTAAATAGTTTTGAGAAAACTTTTTACTGATCCCGATTCAAACAAGGCGCATTTTTTAACACAGCCGCCCTGTTTAATCAAGTGAAAATATTATTTTTTTTGTGCCGGTGCTGCCGGTGCAGGTACCGGTGCTGCCGGTGCAGGTGCCGGTGTTGCAGGTGCTGCGGCGGGTGCTGCCGCAGGTGCTGCGACTGGCGCCGCTTTCCCTTTTCCGGACATGATGGAAGAAGATGACGGTTGACCGGAAACGTACGCCAATGTCAACGACGTTAACATAAAAACAACGGCCGCGCTGGTAGTCAATTTACTCAGAAAAGACGTCCCCCCCCCTGCACCAAAGACTGACTGACTGCCGCCACTGCCGAATGATGCCCCCATTTCGGCACCTTTACCGGACTGCAGCAAAACGACAGCAATCAAAAACAGACTGACGAGTACATGTAAAATTGTAAGAGCTATTATCATACCTGATCCCCTGGAAGCGTTTTAAAGAGAAAGCTTATAGCATAGTATTTTGCCTTCTGTAAAGTTCTAAGTGAAAAGATGGTGGGCCGATGCATATATTCTTAATTTATCCTTGACCTTTGACCAATTACCCTGTTTTTATACTTTTCAATCGTACTCAGGACACTCTGCAAAGGATATAACAGGATATGAAACGCGTCGCCATCAGCACACTGGGGTGCAAAACAAATCAATTTGAATCGGCTGCCATGACGGAACAGTTGAAAACAGCCGGGTACCATATTGTTGCATTTAACGAACCTTCTGACTTCTATATCATTAATTCCTGTACGGTCACCGCCCGAAGCGACGCGGAAACCCGCAGGCTTGTCCGCCGCGCCAGACGCCTCAATCCTGATTCACGTATAATTGCGACCGGATGTTATGCCCAGGTTGCTCCGGGTGAACTGGAGAACATGCCGGAGATTGACTGCGTTCTCGGTAATCAGGAAAAGCTGGGCATCTCACGCCTCCTGGAATCTACCGGGCGCTCTGTTGCAGACATCGCGCAGACCTCCCATGTCGAACCGCTCAAACTGACCAGTTTTGCCGAACATATCCGTGCCTTTCTTCAGATCCAGAACGGTTGCAACTCTTTCTGCAGTTACTGCATTGTCCCCTACGCCCGTGGTCGCAGTCGCAGCGTTTCTCCGGAGGAGGTAATGCACGGTGTTAAAAATCTGGCTGACAACGGTTTCAAAGAGATTGTGCTTACCGGTATACATCTGGGAGCGTACGGTCTTGATCTGACAAGTCAGACCAGCCTGACCGGTCTGATAAAGGAAATTGACACCGCCACCACTGTGCCCCGCCTGCGTATCGGTTCGCTTGAACCACATGAAGTCAGCGAGGAACTTCTGAACCTGATGGCGTCATCCGGGAACATCTGTCACCACCTCCATCTGCCGTTGCAAAGCGGGAGCGATGCCGTTTTAAAGAGCATGGGCAGAGCGTACACAGCCGTTTTTTTCCGGGATCTGGTCAGACAGATTACTGAAGCAATGCCTGATGCCTTTATCGGTGCCGATGTTATTGCCGGTTTCCCGGGAGAAAGTGAGGAAGAGTTTGCAGAGACCATCCGTCTGCTTGCAGGTCTCCCGCTCGCAGATCTGCATGTGTTCCCCTATTCGAGCAGGCCGGGAACCAGGGCCGCCGACATGCCGGGACACCTCCCCTATCGGGTTGTCACGGAGCGGGCCGCACTGCTGAGGGGTATCGCCGCAGAGAAAAAAGCAGCATTTCTGAAGCGGTTTGTAGGGATGGAGCTGAGGGTACTGGTTCAGGGATTCAATGAAAAAACAGTGGTTTGCAGGGGATTGTCCCGCAATTACGTCACGGTTTCATTTTCCGGTACAAAAGAGCTGGTGAATGAGGAGGTCGCAATTTTGATAGAAAACTGTACTGGCGACAGCTGTTCGGGGAGCGTCAGAGAACCTCTGTCTCCCGCTGTTTTGACCGGATCATCACCAGCATGACATTTCCTACCGTAAACAGGAGCGCTCCGGCCAGCGCCACTGCAGCGCCCGGTTCGCGGTGGATTTCAAGGAGCGCCCGTTTGTACGGATACGCCTCAGCCTGTTTGATATAGACACCATAGCCCTGATGGAACCAGGGGTGATTTGGTGAAATAACCACCCGTTCTGCCGGCCTGGTTACGTCCGGTACCAGCTCACTGCTGAACCCGAGTGGTAGACCCTGCGGGGATGTCGCCACCGAGATGGAGGCGACGCCGAACCTGCTGCCGTCCGGTAACGCAGCGAGCGTCATTTCTCCGACTGTAACAGCATTGAATGACGACCCCGTGGCACTCAGCAGATGTGCGAGTACGATCAGCAGAAAACCGGCGTGCATAAACTGCGGTGCCAAAAGTGCCGACCACCCTCCCCTGCCCCACCGGGACCAGAGTGTTTCAGACGAGCAGAGCACCGTGTTCAAAGCGAGCACTGCAAGGAGCGCCAGGACGATCCAGAGCCACCATGAAATGGACAGCGGCGTTTCCCGCAGCCACATAAAAAGCGGCATACTGTTTATAGCAGCGGCGTACTCTCCGGAAAGGCGGAACGAACCGGCGGCCATGAAGGTACAGACCAGGGCCAGCACGCCAAGGCAAAGCTCCAGGGAAACAAGTATGCGCCACAGTTTCATAGCCTGATCAAGTCCTCATGCTGCTCTTCATGGGGGTTGATGTGAATCATGACATCGCCGACCCCCGGATAGCGGTCAAAAATCAACTTCTTTACCTGCGTCGCCACATCGTGTGACTGCTTGACCGTCATGTCCGGATCCATTTCAAGCTTGAGATCAACAATCATATACTGTCCGGAACGGCGGGCGCGCATTTCATGGACATGCTCGACCTGCTCGACACTTTCTGCCAGAACCTGCAGGGCATCAATAAAATCGGCCGGAGCGGTGCCATCCATCAAATCATGGGCTGCGTCACGAAACGTCTGATAGCCGATGTGCAGAATAAAAAACGAGGTCAAACCGGCGGCAAGCGGGTCCATGATGCCCAGCCCGAAAAAAGCGCCGATAACACCGATCAGTGTCGATATTGAGGTAACGGCATCTTTGCGGTGATCCTTGGCGATTGCCAGCAATGCCGGACTTTCAAGATTTTTGCCGGTGCGTGAGGTAAAGCGATAGAGCCACTCTTTAATGGCGATGGTCATGGCGGCGGCAGCAACGGCGATCCACCCGGGAGACTTAAACTGCCCGGCAATGATCGACATAACCGATTCGTACAGTATCCAGCCGCCGGTAGCAGCAATGACCAGAGAAACCAGCAGTGCGGCAAGACTTTCAGCGCGGCCATGGCCGTACGGGTGGTTGGCATCAAACGGCTGGCGACCGAGCTTCAGAGCCATCATGGTTGCAAAAATAGCGACAAAATCGCAGGCGCTTTCAATGCCGTCAGCAAAAACGGCATCGGAGTGCCCCCAGTATCCTGCTGACAATTTCAGAACCATCAGTACAGCGTTGACCCAGAAACCAATTTTTATGATCCGGTCGGCACTGTCAAAACGTTCACTCCGCTGCATCAAGCCTCCGCTGTTCGAATTGCCTTTATCCGCAATTGCAGGGTAGTTGTGTTGTTCCAGCTGTTGCTTTCAGGGAAAAAAGCGATGTCAAGCAACCCGTCTGTCGGACAGCTCCCCTGGCGGAACGCAATAGCGGTAAAAACCTTCCCTCCGGCAGATACGCGAAGTTTCAGATGACCGTCTCCGACAATGCGGCGCTCAACTGCGGTAACGCCGCGCAGCAGCAAGGTCGGCTCCGGATTACCCGCACCAAACGGTTCGAGGCGCTGTAACTCTTCCAGCAAACCGGCATCAATTCCAGATGGTTGAACCTCGGCATCTATGTCAAGAAGCGGCATAAGCTCCGTATCCCCGAGCATTCTGCGTGCAACGTCTTCAAAGGCGGCAGCAAAGGCTGGTACTGCTTCAGATTGCAATCCGATTCCTGCTGCATAGCGATGCCCTCCAAAGCGCGCCAGATGTTCTGAGCAGGCTGTCAGCGCCTCCAGCAGATGAAAACCGGGAATGCTGCGTCCAGACCCTTTGGCAGTACCTTCTCCATCGATGGCAATCAGCAGAGTCGGACGATGATACCGTTCAACCAGTCGGGAAGCAACAATGCCGATGACACCCTGATGCCAGTCGGTCGATGCGATGACAATGCTTTTGCGAGCCGGATAGCGGCCATCGCCCTCAACCTGCGCAATCGCCTGTTCAAGAATGCCGCGCTCTACGGACTGGCGTTCGGCATTTGCGGCATCAAGCTCGTCGGCAATAGCTGTACAGTCATCGGGAACGCTGCTCAGCAGTAAATCAACGCCCGGCACCGCGCTTTCCATACGACCGGCAGCGTTCAGACGCGGAGCCAGACGGAAGCCAACCTGTCCGCATGTGACAGACTCCTTGATTCCGGCAACCTTTTTCAGCGCGGTAATGCCCGGCCTGAGACTCTGTTCCAGCTTGTGCAGTCCATAGGAGACGTACATACGATTTTGACCGGTCAGCGGCACCACATCGGCGATGGTGCCAAGGGCAACCAGGTCAAGCCAGTCACGCAGGTCCGGCTCAATCCCCGTGTTGAAGAGCCCCTCCTGCCTCATGCGGCTGCGCAGGGCAACCAGCAGGTTAAAGGCGACACCAACACCGGCCAGCAGCTTAAACGGATAGGCACATCCGGGCTGCAGCGGGTTGACCACCGCAGTTGCCTCAGGTATTTTTTCCTGAGGGGTATGATGGTCAAGTATGATCAGATCAACCCCGGCCTGTCGGCAAAAATCAGCCTCTCTGACTGCGGTTATGCCACAATCAACCGACATGATCAGTGTCGCACCGAGAGCAATAATCTGCTGCAGTGACGCTTCATGGAGGCCGTAGCCGTCGTTGAATCGGTTGGGGATGAAATAGCTGCAGGTAATGCCGACCTGGCGCAGGAATGAGACCAGGAGTGCGGTGCCGCTGATGCCATCGACATCATAATCACCGTAGATACAGACAGTTTCATTTTTTTCCCGGGCTTCCAGTAGTCGCTCTACTGCTGCATGCATACCTTTCAGCAGGAACGGATCCGGCATGGCTGCAAGCGCAGGCGCAAGAAACTGATTGCCGGCCTCTGCAGAATCGATCCCTCTCCCGGCAAGAATCCGCGCGGTAAGAGAGCTGATACCGAGTGACCGGGCAAGAGCTTCCGTTTGCTCGCTATCGACCGGTTTTATAACCCATTTCTTCTGCATCCGGTACGTATCCTGTCAGCTGATGAAGTGTAAAAAAAATCCCCCGACGAGCGGGGGATTCAAATGGTTATTTGCCGGCGGGAGGCGCTTCACCGCCACCCTGCATCATACTTTTTATCTGCTGGGCAGTCGCCCCGTTCGGCTCGATTTCAAGAACCTTTTTCCAATATGGCCGGGCCTTGACATGATCTTTTAAATCTACCGCATAGACAATTCCTGCGTTAAAAAGACTTTGCACATGTTTCGGATCGTACTGGCTGGCTTTTTCAAAATTAGCGAGCGCTTTGTCGTACCAGCCAATTTTCCGGTACATAACCCCTTGGTCAGTCAGCACATTGGGATTGTTTGGATTTATCTCGAGCGCTTTGGCATATGCGTTAATCGCTTTCTGGGATTGCTCCGTATCGAAATAATCATTGCCAAGGGAGATCCAGGCATTCATATTTTGCGGATCCTGGGCAACAATTTTTTCAGCCTGGGCAATGCGCTGCATGTAATCAGTCGGTGCCCCTCCACCGGCCGGAATGGCGGAACCCGCTTGCTGACTTTTACCAGCATTGCTGATGCTGAAGATCAAATACCCCCCCAGTAATCCTACAATCAGAGCAACAACACAAATAAGTAGTGATTCCTTGTTCACAAAACACCTCTCCGTATGGTTAGATGAGAAACTTACGCGGTTTGAGTTTTCTTTGCCAAAGCACGATTTTCAAGAAGCACGACAATGGGACTGGCAACAAATACCGATGAATAGGTGCCAACCAGTACCCCGATTAAAAGGGCAAATGAAAAATCGTGAATTACCTCGCCGCCAAACAGGAAGAGAGAAACAGCGGCAAGAAAAACTGTCAGTGAAGTCACGATTGTACGGGACAGCACTTCGTTAATGCTGTCGTTGAATATGGTATTCAGCGCACCTTTTAAATTTTTATGCAGATTTTCACGAATACGGTCGAAAACAACAACCGTATCTGTCAGTGAATAACCGGCAATTGTCAGTACAGCCGTAATGAACATCAGGTTGATTTCTTTGTTCATCAGGTAAAAAACGGCAAACATGGAAAGACAGTCATGCATGGTGGCGAGAGTGGCACCGACGCCGAACTTGAAGTCGAAGCGCCAGGCGATATACATGATAATCCCCAGCATTGAAAGCACCGCAGCAATTATGGTGTCTTTACGCAGCTTGTCGCCAATGGAGGGGCCGATTTCAGTCGAACTTTCCACGGTGAACGCATTATCTGCAAATTCCTTTTTGAATGCGGTCTGCACCATCTCGGACGATTTGCCCACCGCTGCCCCGGCCATTTTGACCAGCAGTTTGTTGCCGTCTTTAATTTCCTGAAGATCTGCCTTGGCGATACCGTTCTTATGCATTGCAGCCCTGGCATCAGCAATCGATATCGGTTTGCTGAACTTAAGCTGCATGGCGGTGCCGCCCGAAAAATCGATGCCCATATTTGCTGCGCCGCGACCAACCTGAACCACCCCGATGATACCGACAATTGAAATAATCGCCGATATGATAAAGGATATATTACGCATACCGATAAAATCTATTCTTGTTTTCCCAAGAAGTTCCATGAACGGTGTTACCCCCTATATGCTCATTTTTTTAACGTTGCCCTTGTGAAGAAACAGGTCAAAGGTCACTTTGGTGCCGATCAGCGATGTGAACAGGTTAATGATAACCCCCAGGCTCAAGGAGACGGCAAAACCCTTCACCGGGCCGGTACCGAACTGGAACAGCACCGCCGCCGTAATCAACGTGGTGATATGTGAGTCCATGATTGTCAGAAACGCCTTGTCATACCCGGCATCGAGAGCGGCTTTAGGGGTCTTTCCCAGTTTAAGCTCTTCACGGATACGCTCAAAGATGATGACGTTCGAATCAACCGACATACCGACGAGCAGCACGATAGCGGCAATACCGGGCAGAGTCAGTGTCGCTCCCAGTGCTGCCAATGCTCCCATCAGGTACAGGATGTTCAGAACCATGCCAAGATCGGCAATTAATCCGGACAGCTTGTAATAGACCGCCATGAAGATGACCACCAGCAGCACGCCGATCAGTCCGGCATACAAGCCTTTGTTGATGGAATCCTGTCCGAGGGACGGGCCGACGGTGACATTCTGGATGATTTTGACCGGTGCCGGCAATGCACCGGCACGCAGCACGATGGCAAGGTCAGCAGCAGTTTTTTCGGTGAAACTGCCCGATATCTGGGCGCTGCCTCCGGAGATCCGTTCACGGATAACAGGAGCGGAGTGAATGTTGTTGTCAAGTACGATGGCAAAGCGTTTACCGACATTTGCTGCCGTTACCTGGTCAAACAGTTTGGCACCGAGTGAGTTAAACTCAATGGCGACGTACGGCTGGTTGAATTGTGAATCGATCCTGACCTGGGCATCCGTCAACAGATCACCGGTGATCATCGGTTTTTTCTGCACGACAATCGAAATTTCCGAAACCGCACCGGTCGACGGATCAACGGTTTTTTCCTTGAGCAGTTCCGCATCGTCGGGAATGGTACCGGAGGTCGGCGAAATATCCTCGCGCACCATTTTAAAATCGAGACGGGCAGTACGTCCGATAAGATCAATTGCCCGCTGTGGATCCTTGATGCCGGGTAACTGTACGACGATGTGATTGATGCCTTCACGCTGGATGGTAGGCTCTGAAACGCCGAACTGGTCTATCCTGTTACGGATCGTCTCAAGAGCCTGCTGCACCGCTTTATCCTTGCGATCCTGGGCATCTTTCTCATTCACCCGCAGCGTCATGGCAACAAAGCCCCCTTCATCAAAAGTCGGGCTCTGTTCATAGGTCGGATATTTATCCTTGATCAGCTTCATCACGGTGTCAGCTGTCCCTTTTTCATAGACTACCACGGTAACCTTGTCGGAACCGCTCCGGGAAATCCGTTTGAAGCGCAGGTTTTTGCTGTTCAGAGTATCTTCGAGGTCTGTGGCAACGAGATCGAGCGACCCTTCAATCGCTTTCTGGGTATCGACCTCCATGACCAGATGCGTCCCACCCTGCAGGTCAAGTCCGAGATGGATCTTGTCTTTGGGCAGAAAGGTTCCCCACCAGGACGGCAATTTACTCATCAAAGTCGGGGTCAGATACAGAAACGACAGCACAACAAACGCAGCTATCAGGCTTATACGCCAGCCGGTTTCTTTTGGCATAAGGCTTGTTCTCCTTTTCAGATTTTGAACTAATCCTTCTTGATTGCGGCGATATAGCTCTTGGTTATTTTAATATTTACATTGTTGGCGATCTCGAGAGTCACCAGCTCGTTTTCAACGGCGGTCACCTTACCATGAACACCGCCGGCAGTGATAACATTATCTCCTTTTTTCATCGCTTCGAGTAACGCTTTATGCTCTTTGGCTTTTTTCTGCTGTGGCCGGATGAGTAGAAAATAAAAAATTGCAAACATGAACACCAGTGGAATTATCTGCTGAAATGCCGCCATACCGCCGCCGGCACCACCTGCCCCTCCTGGTGCACCTCCCATCGCAAAAGCCAATCCAAACATGTTGTTTTCCTCCCCTTTCAGTTTATTGTTGCTGGTGCAGTGTCGATGTAAAGCGCCTGCGAAACTCATCGAAGCTGTTATTCCTGATCGTGTCCCTGACTCTCCTCATCAGATCAAGGTAGAAATGAAGATTATGATAGGTATTCAACTGAGACGCCAGTATTTCTCCCGAGCGGTACAGATGCCTCAAATAGGCACGGGAATAGTTCTGGCAGACGTAGCAGCTGCAGGCCGGATCGAGTGGCCCGCCATCCTCTTCGTATATCTTTGCCTTGATGTTGACCCGCCCCTGACTGGTGAAAAGCATGCCGTTACGGGCATTTCTGGTCGGCATGACGCAATCGAACATATCATAGCCGTGCCAGACCGCCTCAATCAGGTCTTCGGGTGAACCGATGCCCATGATGTACCGGGGGGCATCGTGCGGCAGCAGTGTGGAACAGCACTCCATAACCCCGTACATCTGCTCTTTTTCCTCACCGACTGACAGGCCGCCGAGTGCATAGCCGTCAAAGCCGATGGAGCAGATATCAGTAACGCTGCGGGCGCGCAGGTCAAAATGCATCCCCCCCTGAATAATACCGAACAGCTGCTGGCCTTCCCGGCCATGCGCCTGTTTGCAGCGCGCCGCCCAGCGGGTCGTCAGGTCAAGCGAGCGGCTGACATAGTGGTAATCGGCCGTCGCGGGCGGGCATTCATCAAAACACATGATGACATCAGCACCGAGCGCCTCCTGAATAGAGGTTGCCAGCTCAGGAGTCAGCATATGGTAGGAGCCATCCAGATGCGACTGAAATTTGACCCCCTCTTCGCTGATTTTACGCAATTCCCCGAGGCTGAAAACCTGAAATCCGCCGCTGTCGGTCAGAATCGGTTTATCCCAGTTCATGAACCGATGCAGTCCGCCCATCTGTTCAACCAACCGATGTCCCGGACGTAAATAGAGGTGGTAGGTGTTCGCCAGGATAATCTGCGCCTTAACGTCTGTCAGGTCTTGCGGCGTCATCGCTTTTACCGTGGCATTCGTGCCGACCGGCATGAAAATCGGTGTTTCAACCTCACCGTGAGGAGTTTTCAGAGAACCGAGTCGAGCTTTGCATGATGAATCATGATGACTAACAGAAAAAGTTTCTGACACGCAACCCCTCAAGAGATAAACATCGCATCGCCGTAGCTGTAAAACCTGAATTTGCGGGATACCGCGTCCCGATACGCCTCAAGAACAAATTCCTGTCCGGCAAACGCGGAAACCAGCATCAGGAGCGTCGATTCCGGCAGATGAAAATTGGTGATCAGAGCATCAACCACCATGAAACGGTAGCCGGGATAGATAAAAATATCCGCCTCCCCGCTGCCTGCGGTAACCTCTCCGTACCGCTGCGCGGTATATTCCAGAGTCCGTGCGGATGTTGTTCCGACCGCAATGACACGGCCGCCGGCAGCTTTCGTCCTGGCGACGGCCTCGGCCGTTTCAGGCGGAATACTATAGCGCTCCGTGTGAATCTGATGATCTTCAACATGCGCAACACGTACCGGCTGAAAGGTGCCTAACCCGGTATGCAGCGTAAGAAAGGCGGTTTCAACCCCATGCACAGCCAGACGGTTCAGCAGTTCATGGGTGAAATGAAGGCCGGCAGTCGGCGCGGCTACTGCACCAGGTTCGCGCGCAACAACCGTCTGATACCGCTCGCGATCTTCAAGGCGGTCTTCCCGCTGGAGGTACGGCGGCAGCGGCATATGCCCTTCCCGCTCCAGCCAGAGAGAAAACGGCTCGTTTCCGGAAAACCGTACCTGCCAGTTTCCTGAAGCGGAGCGGGACAGTGCTGTCGCTACCATACCGGCCGGGAGCTGAACTTCCTGCCCGTCATACAGCCTCTTCGCCGGCTTGACCAGGCATTCCCAGCAGTCATCACACCCGCTCACGCGCTGCAGCAGAAACAGTTCCACCCTGCCACCGGTCCGCTTCTCTCCGAACAGGCGGGCCGGAATGACACGCGTATCATTTAAAACAAGCAGATCGCCCGGTCTGAGATATTCCTGAAGATTGCTGAACAGACCCTCTGTCACTGCTTTGGACGACCGGTCAAGCAGCATCAGGCGCGATCCGTCACGTTTTTCCGGCGGGTGTCGAGCAATCAGTTCCGCTGGCAGATGAAAAGTAAAATCCGTAACGAGCATGCAGACCTTGCAGATAATATCGGCGTTTAACGAATATCAGAGAGCTTTTTCAACACAGCACCGGGGTAGTAGTAGGCAAGGATTTCACCACTGGAAAAACCGTCGAGAGCCCGTTGCTTGGCGCCCCATTGGCAGAGGCCGACACCATGCCCGTTACCGCTTCCGGAAAAGCTGATTTCACTCTTGCTGTTTTTCAGGGTAAAGCGGGTGCTTTTTATAACACCATAGCCAACCGCTTTGCGAAACTGTTCGCCGGTAACCGTGCTACTCCCTTTTGATCCGAGCAGTGAAACGGACTTGACACGTCCCCGTGAATTGAGCAGACCCGGCTTGACATCATACAAGCCTGAAACGGTATGTCCGCCGAGGCGGAGTCGCTCTTCAAGATCTTTCAAGGATATTTTGTATTCCCAGGCCGTACTGGCGGGTGAGGTCAGGCAATACTGGCACTCAACACCTTTGAGATACGGCAGGGAGACTCCCCAGGCGTTCTCGGAATCTTCGGTACCCCCACCGCAGCTGGAGTGATAAAACGCCTGAATAATAGCGCCGCCAAACGTCAGCACATCTCCCGACGTTTCAAAAACGGCACGGCGGGCCCGACTGTCTTCGATCAGGCAGCCGTCATAGACCTGATCAATAACTGACGACTCCAGGTGGTACGCTGCGGTTAACCGGGCATTTTTTCTGTTAACCGCGTATGTTCTGGCGATTATTGCCTGCGCTTTTACCGCGTCAATCGGCCACGCCGAAGATATTTCACAATTAATCAGCCCGACGAGGTACTCTTCAAGCGGTAACTGGTTAACGACCAGAATACCTTTGTCTGCCACGGAGAGTTCCGCAAGTCCCCGGTACGGTTTATTGTTGACATACACGGCAGAAGATGCGGAAAACGACAGGCGCTGGTACCGTTTACCTCCCGCCAGCAAGCCATCTTTCAGGGGCTTTACTGTGACAGGAAGCGACATGACGAGCGGATCACCCCTCTCATTGGTCACAAGGAGCGCATCACCGGCCACCGTTACTTCAGCTGCGGACTTAACAATGGCAATCCGGATGGTTTCATCCAGAACGGCTGCATGGATCCCGTTATCCTCCGGCCAGGACGAAACAATCGTCACTACGACCGAAAGAATACCTATGCACATACGATAGAGTCGTTGCAAAACCTGAGGATAAAAACACATTATGCGGTAGTATGTCAATTTTTTTGATTGCCGCTTTTTCAAGCCTGGTGTACAAATGACCTCATTTCTCCGACTTGGCAGATATACTCAAAAAAATACTTGAAATAAATCCTCTTAAATTCTGTGAGTTTCCTGTGACTCAGCTTCTTTCTGTGAACGATCTCCACGTCTCTTTTCCGGTTGAAGGGAGCATTTTCAAAGCCGTTCGCGGGATTTCACTTTCTCTTGCGACCGGATCGGTGCTTGCGCTTGTCGGTGAGTCGGGATCCGGAAAAACCATGACCGCACTTTCCCTTATGCAACTCGTCCCACAACCCGGCTTTATCAGTTCCGGTGACATCATTTTTGAAGGGCAGAGTTTGTTGACGCTCCCGGAAAAGGAACTGCGCAGCATCCGGGGACGGCGGATGTCAATGGTCTTCCAGGAACCGATGACCTCACTGAATCCGGTATTGCGCATTGCCGATCAACTGGCTGAGCCGCTTGTTCTGCATTCGGGAATGTCGCGGCGCGATGCCGTGGAGCGTGGCGTAGAGCTGCTGACGAACGTCGGGATTCCGTCTGCCGGTGAGCGGATGCGCGACTATCCTCATCAATTAAGTGGTGGTATGCGCCAGCGTGTCATGATTGCCATGGCCCTGTCATGTAACCCCTCTCTTCTGATTGCCGATGAGCCAACCACTGCCCTTGATGTCACCATTCAGGCCCAGATACTGGAACTTCTCGACCAGCAGAGGAAAACCGGCGGCTTATCGATCCTGCTTATTACGCATGATCTGGGGATAATCGCTGAACGGGCCGACCATACTGCGGTCATGTATGCCGGTCAGGTAGTCGAGTCGGCTCCTGCGGCCACTCTCCTGGCGTCACCGCGACACCCCTATACTGAGGCGCTCCTTGCGTCTCTGCCTCAAAATGCTACTCCGGGGACACCGCTGCCTACCATGCCGGGCCAGCTCAACATCAGGACAGCGCACGCCGGCGGCTGCAGTTTTGCCGAGCGCTGCCCGCTCGCAGAAGACACCTGCCGCTCCGAACCGCAGTTGCTTCGGGAAATAGCGCCATATCATACGGTGCGCTGCTGGAAATGCTCATGACTGACGCGAACCTGCTCAGCGCAGTCAATCTGTGCAAAACGTTTACCGTTTCCGGCCAGAACCGCTCCAACCGTGTACTGACCGCACTTGACCGGGTTTCTCTGCACCTTGCTAGCGGTGAAACGCTCGGTATTGCCGGCGAATCAGGCTGCGGCAAATCAACCGCGGCAAAGATCATGGCCGGCCTGTTACTGCCCGATTCCGGCGAGGTTCTCTATAAGGGCACCCCTTTGGGGCAGCTCGGGCAGAGTGAGCGGAAGATTTTTCGTCACAAGACCCAGATGATTTTTCAGGATCCTTTTTCATCCCTCAATCCGCGCATGCGGATTGGCGACAGCATCTCTGAACCACTTATCATCGCCGGCGTACCGGCAGCGCAGCAGCAGCCAGAACTTGCCCGGCTCATGGCATCGGTCGGCCTCCCCTACGATACTGCAAACCGATTTCCCGATGAGTTTTCCGGCGGGCAGCGCCAGCGCATCGGCATTGCCCGTGCCCTCGCCGCAGCTCCGGAAATTCTGATTGCCGATGAACCGGTGTCATCTCTCGACATCTCGATTCAGGCACAGATTATTAACATCCTGCTGCAGATGAAGCAGGATAATGCGTTATCCATGATGATTGTCTCGCATAATCTGCTGATACTGCGTCATATCTGCGACAGGATTATCATTATGTATCTTGGCGCTGTTGTCGAATGCGGACCGGCTGCAGAGCTGTTCAGCCGCTGCCGGCATCCCTATACCGAGGCGCTTATTGCCGCAATTCCGGGAGTGAGCGCAGCAGCCGCATCCGGAGGCAAACTGTTGCAGGATGACCTCCCCTCGGCGCTCTCCATCCCCGCCGGGTGCAGATTTCACCCGCGCTGCCGCCATGCGATTGACCGCTGTCGCCGTGAAGTTCCGAAGATGGTTGAGTATGCAGCGGGACAGAGCGCAGCCTGTCATTTGAGTGAAGAACTATACGGTTAAACCTTTTTTTAGCCTCACGATTACTTCACGATTTAAAACCAAAAACTTCTGTCTTGAGGCTTTAAAATCGAGGCCTTTTCGCGAGGCATAAACCTTTTTCAGCCTCACGATTACTTCACGATGTAAAACCAGGTATATTCTGCCTTGCCACTGATATTTCGATTGACTGGGTGAAAATCCATATATATGATATTCAAAAATTTAGCGGGAGATTGTTATATGGCCTTTGATAAAGATAAAAGGTTTACTGTTGAAGCGGATGTATTGAAAGTGCTTGGGCACCCGATCCGCCTGAAAATTGTTGCCGGACTCTGTACTCAGGAGTGCAATGTGAAACACATCTGGGAATGCCTCGGGCTGCCCCAGGCGACTGTTTCGCAACATCTGGCACTGCTGAAGAACAAGGGCATAATCGAAGGCAAGCGCGAAGGGGTGGAAGTACACTACAGCGTCATCAATGAATGTGCGAAAAGAATCATCGAGACATTGTAGCTGTCAGATACAGAACTTTATAGGTCGCCGGTATTTTGCCGTTCTGCCCGTAAAGCTGCTGATAGCGACAGGAAGTTTCCTGCAAGACCCCTCGCCACCCCAGACCATATTCTGAGCCGCCCGACACCGCTCCTGCTCCGATATTTTTTACTGATCTCAGCAGAGAGTGCAGATCATCATACCAGTCGACTTCTGTCTCAACTGAAATAACCGCCTTCTCAAATCCCATACTGTTCACAATCGGCGTCACGTCATCAAGCGTATAAAAACCATGAAGGCGGGACATTTTTGAACTGTCTCCACCAGTGACGTCATGAAAGCAGCGCCGCAACTCGTAGAGCGTACCATGACAAAAGAATGCTACGCCAAGTCTCCCTCCCGGTGCGGCAACCCTGCACATTTCTCCTATCACAACCGGCAAATCACTTACCCACTGCAACACAGACGCCGAAACAACCAGATCAAAAATGCCGCTTTTGAAGGGAAGAGCCTCTGCTGTACCGTTAACAACAGAACAGACTGCGCCCATTTTCTGCTGGCTCTTCAGGCACATATTGAGTGCGATATCAACACCGGCCAGACGCGCGGCAGGATGCCGGGCATGCAACAGTTCAAGCAGTGCTCCCGTACCGGTACCGACATCAAGAATATGCCCAGGGGCATGATCACGATGCAGTTCCACTGACCCGGCCAGTTGAGTTACAACCCGCTTTTGTACCAGCACATGCCGGTCGTACTGTTCCGCATTGTTATGAAAGGAAGTCGCAATATGGGCCGCCTCGGCGATTCTATGCATGGATGCTCCGGATAAAACGGGAAAGTTCCGCGTTAAATGTATGACTTTGAGTCAGAAAAGGCGCGTGTCCGCACCCCGGGAAAACAGACTGTTCAGCACCGGAAATATGCTCTTTCAGATATGTTGACGCCTGCGGCAGGCAGATCCTGTCGTGACTGCCGTTAAGGATCACGGTCGGTACATGCACATCAGGCAACAAATGACGCATGTCTGCTCGCACAAGCGTATCTAGCGCTTCAAGCACAGCGCCGGTATCCGGCGGCGGGATTGACTCCAGCAGCTTCGTTATTTCTGATGACAATGGGCAGCACTCCATTTCACCTTCGGCAAAGATCCGGGTATAGAAATCAACCAGTGCCCGCCCGATGTTGCGCTGCACCTTACGGCGCATACCGCTCGCTTCCTTCTCGGCAAGACCATACCGGAAGTCTGCCGAAGCGGTAAAGCGGGGGGTGGCAGAGATCAAAGCCATACCGTCCAGCCGCCCGGACAGCTCTGCACAGGCCTGCAGAGCGATGTGCGCTCCCATGGACCATCCGGCGAGGACAACCTTTGCAAGATTCAGCTGTTCTATCAGATCAGCCAGGTCGTTGGCGAACGAGGAGAAAGAGAGAGAACCGGCAACCAGGTTCGAGCGGCCATGCCCGCGGAGATCAGGGGCAATCACGCGGAATGAAGCGGCGAGGCCAGCGAATTGGTATTGCCAAACCGCCGAGGACATGCACCAGCCATGCACCATCACGACCGGAAATCCGCAGCCCCGCTCTTCATACCACAGCGACTCCCCTCTGCGGTTCTCATACCACGGCATCAGACGACTCCGAGGCGCTGCCCGACACGGCAGATACTCACAACTGCGCTCGTCAAATCAGCCAGCGAGTGAGTAGCCATCAACGTAAAGCGGAGACGACTGGTGCCGACCGGAACCGTTGGCGGGCGTATCCCCTGGGCAAAATAACCTTCCACCAGCAGCGCCTCTGAAAACTGCATGGTGGTATCGGCAGAACCAATAACAATCGGCACAATCTGGGTCGTACCGGCAGGTATTGAAAAACCGGCATCAGCAAGACTGTTTCTGAAGAAACGGGCGTTGCCGGCTAACTGCCTGCGCAACCGGTCACCTTCCTGCGTCTGCACAAGCTCGACGGCCGCAAGCGAAGCTGCCAGCACAGCGGGCGGCAGCGAGGTTGAAAAGATAAAGCTGCGGGCACGGTTGATCAACAGGTCGCGCAGTTCTGCGGAAACGGCAGCATACGCGCCAAAACTGCCGAGTGCTTTGCCAAATGTTCCCATCTGAATGTCGATATCTTTTCCGACGCCGGATAGCTCGGCACTCCCCCTGCCCTGTTCGCCAAGGACGCCGCAGCCATGGGCATCATCAACCATGAGCAACGCGCCATGAGCATGTTTGAGAGCGACCAGTTCCGTCAGCGGAGCAATGTCACCATCCATGCTGAACACACCGTCAGTGACAATCAGACAGCGTCCGGTGGCATGTTCATTGAGATGTTTCTCCATCAGCACGGCAAGAGCAGCATGGTCATTGTGCGGATATCGTACTGACCGTGCGCCGGAAAGCAGGATGCCGTCGATGATGCTGGCATGATTGAGGCGGTCGGAAAAGACGACATCACCCTTCCCCACCAGCGCCGGAATAATGCCGGTATTGGCGGCATGACCGCTATTAAAGACAAGTGCGGCTTCGCTCCCCTTGAACGCGGCAACCGCCTGTTCCAGCCGTTCGTGGAGTGCCATGGTCCCGGAGACCAGCCGTGACGCGCCGCTTGAAGTGCCGTACTGCTCAATGGCCGCTATCGAAGCAGCCGCCAGGGCAGGATGGTCAGCCAGACCGAGATAATTGTTGGAACAGAGCATCATCACATCGTGACCGTTACAGGTAACATGCGCCGACTGCCGACCGTTGATCACTCTGGTTCTCCGCAGCAGGCCGCGGTTTTTGATCTCTTCGAGTTCGTCTTGCACTGTTCTGGTCATGGCCCCCCCTATTGTCAACCGACATACTACATCAAGGTTAACAATGTGTCCAAAAAAAAAGGGACGCTCCCGATGGCAGCGTCCCGTATCTTCCTGAAAGAGAACAAAAAGGCGCTACAAATACTCCGTCAGTCCTTTGGCTCCCAACTGCTCCACAACCTTCTTCACGTCCTGGCAGCGCTCACGGTCGCAGACCATGATCGCATCAGGGGTTGAAACAATCACCAGGCTATGCACACCAACCGTGGCGACCATTCTCCCGTCGGCATAAATAAGGTTGTCGGATGAATCAACCGCAATATGACCGGCAGCGTTAACACAGACCGTCCCGACGCTGTCAGGCTCAACAACCTCCGGCAGAGCGCTCCAGCTGCCGACATCGCTCCAGCCCATCTCGACCGGCACCATCAGCACTTTGGCAGACTTTTCCATCACCCCGTAATCAATGGAAATACTCTCGACATCCTGATACAGAGCCACAATCCGCTCCTTCAGGGCGGCGTCACCTGTTGTGCCGGGGTGTAGCAACGGCTCAAGCTGTGCGCGCAGAGACGGCATATACGCCGCCATCTCTTCAAGAATCGTGTCAGCCCGCCAGATAAACATACCGCTGTTCCAGAAGAAGTTCCCTTCATCCAGATAACGCACCGCCTCTTCAAGCGGCGGCTTCTCGACAAAACGGGCAACCGGGAACGGCCCCTGACCGGTCAGTTCTGTCATATCCGCCTCGATATACCCGTAGCCGGTTTCAGGGTGTGACGGCAGAATACCAAGCGTCACCAGAGACCCGCTTTCTGCGGCCTTCCCTGCAAAAACAAGTGTGTCCCGCAGTGCGGTTTCATTTTTAATAAAATGATCCGCCGGAAGTACGACCATGATCCCGGAGGGTTCACGGGCAGCAATCAGTGCGGCGGCAAGCCCGATTGCCGCGGCGGTATTCCGCCCGACCGGCTCCGCAATAACGTCAATGGGCACCGCATCATACTGCTGCATCTGCCGTGCAGTTTCAGCCGCCTGAATGTGGTTGGTTACAATTATAATGCGCTTTGGATGGAGCGGCAGCACACGTTCAACAGTCCTCTGCAGCATGCTTCGGTCACCGGTGATCGAGATCAGCTGCTTCGGAAGCGCAACCCGTGAAAGCGGCCAGAACCTGGTCCCCGATCCACCGGCCAGAATGACAATATACATACATTGACTCCCGTTACTTGTACTGGATTCTGTACAGAAAATCTGCTACTTCCCGTCCAAGATCACTGAACGAATCAGTAGTATTCATCACATCCCACAGAGTTTCCCGAAAAACCGCGACTTCCTGACCCGTCGCGCCATCGCGCAGAGTGACAACAATGGTGATTTTAAAACGGCCGAGGCGCACAAATGTCCCTGACAGTACCAATGTTGCCGCATCCGGATTCCCGTCACGGGAAATATTTTTAAACATCTTGTGCGACGCGACAAAACGCTCAATATGCCCGGAAAGCTCTCCCGGGAGCTTCGTATAGCGGAGGTCGCGCGGTTCCGATACGGCATCTGTCGCGTCAGAATACAATTCCGGCTTGAGCTCCAGATCCTGAATGAGCAGCTTGGTATAGGTGTACATCGGCTTTGGGTTCGTAACAACTTCTTCTTCAATTCTTGTTGTCGAAGACGCGGCGCACCCCGCGCAGACGAGCAGCAGCGAGAGGCAGCAGAGGACCAGCAGCGGACGTATGTGTAAAGCGCCCCGGCTACGCTGCATCCGTGGTTCCGCAGCGATTGTAGTCATCATTAAAGCGAACGATATCATCCTCACCCAGATATTCCCCGCTTTGAACTTCAATGATCACCAGAGGAATTTTCCCCGGATTTTCAAGACGATGATTCTGTCCGATCGGAATAAACGTCGACTCATTTACGTTAATAATCTGCTGGATCTCTCCGCAGGTTACAAGCGCGGTGCCGGAGACTACAATCCAGTGTTCACTGCGATGATGATGTTTCTGGAGGGAAAGCCGCTGACTCGGCAGCACCTCAATCCGCTTTATTTTATAGTTATTGTTCTCATCGAGAACGGTATACGTTCCCCACGGGCGTTCGCCTCGTTCCATAGGTAATCCTTTCTGAGCATTATTTATTGCGAAGTTTCAGATATTCCCGCAGCGCATTTCGCCACGCTTGCGGATGATAGCCGGTTTCAGTACTCAGTTTAGTACACTCCAGCGTGGAATAGAGCGGACGGCGGGCAGGACGATTCAAGTCGCTGGTTGACATCGGCTTAACTGCTACATTCTGTCCTGTTTCTGCAAAGATTGCTGTGGCGAAGTCGTTCCACGAGCAGTAGCCGGAGTTTGCCGCATGAAAGATTCCCCGGCAGCCGCTGTCAATGAGGGCGAGAATTGCCTGCGCCAGGTCAACAGTCCATGTTGGTGAACCGATCTGATCATCTACCACTGGTATTTCACTTTTTTCTGCTCCCAGGCGGAGCATGGTCTCTACAAAATTCTTGCCATGCAGGCCGTACAACCACTGCGTCCGCACAATCAGATGTTCACGAGAGAATGCGGCGTTCATTTCGCCAGCCAGCTTTGATTCACCGTAGACACTGAGCGGACAGGTGGCATCATCCTCGACATACGGAGTGCCTTTGCCGCCATCAAATACGTAATCGGTGCTTACCTGTACCAGCAGCGCGCCGCTATCCCTGCACGCCATCGCCAGGTACGCCACCCCTTCACCATTTACGGCCATTGCAGTCTCGGCGGCGCTTTCGCAGCCATCGACATCCGTATAGGCGGCACAATTAATAACCACCTCCGGCTTTAGAGCGCCAACCACTTTAAAAACCGACTCAGGTGACGTAATATCGATATCAGCGATATCAACGCCATGGCCCCGATCACCCAGAAGCGCCATCAGGTCGTTACCAAGCATGCCATTGGCACCAACCACCAGGATCATTGGGCACCTCCGCCATACTGACCGTGATAGTATTCGAGGTACGCGCCGGAGGTAACATCTGCCACCCAATCCTGATTGGCAAGGTACCAGTCAATCGTCTCGGCGATGCCCTGCTCAAAGGTGTAAGCCGGGCTCCAGCCAAGATCTGAGGTCAGTTTCGATGCGTCGATAGCATAGCGGCGATCATGCCCGGGACGATCCTTGACAAAGGTTATCAAGGTGCGATTTTCACCAGACGCGCGACCAAGGCGACCATCCAGGAGGTCACAGACCAGATTGACAATATCAATGTTTTTCCACTCGTTGTTGCCGCCGACATTATAAACGGCACCAGGGGCTGCCCCCTTCAGGACAGTTTCAATCGCGACGGCGTGATCCCGGACATGCAGCCAGTCGCGAACATTCAAGCCGTCGCCGTAGACCGGCAGCGGTTTTTTATTGATGATATTATGGATCAGGAGCGGAATCAGCTTTTCCGGAAAATGATAGGGGCCGTAATTATTGGAGCAGCGGGTATTCAGTGTTGGCATACCGAATGTTTCATGATACGCCCGCACCAGCAGGTCAGCGCCGGCCTTGCTTGCCGAATATGGCGAATTGGCCGCCAGCGGTGTTTCCTCAGTAAAATAGCCGGTGTCACCGAGACTGCCATAGACTTCATCAGTTGAAATCTGCAGGAAGCGGAAGCCAGCGACAACTCCTGACTGCCAGTGTTTGCGGCTCTCTTCAAGGAGTATCTGCGTGCCGAGCACATTCGTCCGGACAAATATCTCCGGCCCGGTAATGGAGCGATCAACATGCGACTCTGCAGCAAAATGGACGACCGCATCTATGCGCCGGTCGGCAAGCAACCTGGCTACAAGTCCGGCATCACCAATATCACCCTTAGAGAAGTGATAATCAGGATTCCCTTCAAGCGCAGTCAAATTTTTGAGATTGCCGGCATAGGTCAGGCAATCAAGATTAGTAACACTGCAGCCCGGATTACCGGCCATAAAAGAATGAATAAAATTGGAGCCGATAAAGCCGGCTCCTCCGGTAACCAGAACCGATGTGGGCATAAATTTCACGATATGATCCTTTTCAGGTAGAAGTCGGAAGCCATACTATTTTCTTTTCACCGATATTCTGGTATTGTAGTGACAGGCATTGCCTTTACTATATGTCACCAGGGAGAATCACCATGACCACTCAATCAACATGCCGCTGCGGCGCCGATCACCACGGCCATCTCTGTATGTTACGAAGTAATGGACTGCATGAGGAAATTGCGAAAGTAAGCAGTGATCCGAAATATTACTGTTTCACCTGCGGCGGAGAGGCCAAATGCGCCGAGAATCTTTGCGATCCGGCTCTTATAGAATAACGCTGCTACCCTTCCAAAGCCGAAATCCGTGCTTCCTCCAGCATCGCTTCAAGCGCGAGAATCTGGGTATCGGTGATATCAAGTATTTCCGCTTCCCGTGTGTTTATCAGAACAAGATCCGGCTCATGCTTCAAGCCAAGCCCGATCCGGTGGCATGCCATATTGGCAAAGCGTACAATAGCCAGCATCTTGTTGACGGTGTCCCATTCTTCTGCATGATGGTCGCGGATAACCTCGCAGTACATCAGCGGAAAATTCCAGTGCTGCATCATGCGATACCCCTGCTCAACGTGCATGGTGGCAAATATTTCCTGAATAAGTTCATCCTCATAAAGTGAATTTATCACACCTGCTGTGACAAGATTCTCTATTGACTTTAAAAGATAGAGCTTGCCGACATCGTGCAGGAGACCCGCCAGATAGGTCTCGTCGGCGACTCCGCGCATACCGCAGGAGTGAGCCAGCCAGCGCCCTCCGAGAGCGCAGCCGTGACTGTGCAGCCACATATCTTTCATATAGTGATCAAGTGCCGGATTAGTGGACGAGTGAACTGATGCCTGAGATGCTGCGATGACCAGATTGATGACCTGTTGAGCTCCAAGTCGAATTACCGCTTCCTTGATTGTCGCAACTTTGGTACGCCCCATATACATGGGAGAGTTGGCTATTTTAAGCATCTGGCTGGCCAGCGACATATCTTCACAGGCGACCTGAGACACTTCATCAACGGTAAAATCATAGTTTGACAGCATTCTCTGCAGCTTTAAGGCAACAGGATGGAAAATCGGCAGTTCAATCGGTTGAGAAGCGAGTAACCTTCTCACTGTTTCCGGAATAGATACTGATGCCATGAGATAACTCCTTATATCGAATTAACAGCCACAACCACAGTTATGGCACACTTTTCTGAACTCATGCGCGGGAGCGACCGTCTCCGGTGCAAATGCCATACGTCGCACGGCTGCGCAGATATCTTCCATAATATCCAGGTTTGGGCTTTTTCCAATGATATGACCAATGCACTGGCTGCTCTGTCCGTCCTGCGGAGAAGATATTTTCACGGCATTCAACAAATCGGCATAACTGTTCACCGTAATAATCACATCCCGATTATGCACTATGCTGAGAGTGACCCCCAACCGCTTCATCTCCTTAATAAAACCACCCATGAACGTCTGAAACAGCTGACCGTCACAGTCGAGATACCACTCTTTTCTTATATGTTTTTGATCGTGAATCGTGATGACCATCTGCCTCGTTTTTTTACACGTCATTCCCGAACTCCGAAATTTTGATCAGAACCGTGCCGGACAGTCAGCATCCCACGCCGCAAAGCCCGCCCCGGTAAGGTTCAGAAACGAATCGATCCGCTGCCGGTAATACTCCAGCTCACCGGCCTCGTGCACAAGAAAAGCGAGTTCAGCAGCCGAGATCAGATGTTGCCGGTTCATATACCGGTATAACTCGGTAATTGCAGTCAAATGACGCTCCAGAAGGCCTATTTCCGGATCCAGAGTATGGGTGATAAACCAGGATGCGGCAAATTTTTTCACGACACCTGGCTGAGGGCGCACAATATTCTGGCGGCCAAAGTCAATCAGATAGTCACGCAGATAGAGGTCGGCGCTGAATGCACGTTCCGATGCCTGTTCTGCGGCCATGCCCTGCTGCTGCAGAAACAGATAGAACTGTTTCAGAATCTGCTGACATCGCCCGTCTACGAGTAACTCTTCGTCCATTGTCTCAAACTCGAAGTCATCGTGCTCAAATTCAATTTCAGGATGTTGCGTCATAGTGTCTCTCTGCAAACTGCCGTATTCCGGGGTCTCTCATCGGCACCCCTTCGTGTGGATGGAAGAATCTGTTCAATGCATCATCAGCCTGGTGACTCCCATGACAAGACCTGCCTGCGATCCGGCCAGCAGCTGAACGCCAAGCATGAGAAAGGGAGAAATAATGTATGAAAACATATTGGTAAAAAACACAAGGACTATGATGATCACCATTCCATATGGCTCAATGCGGGACAGAGCGGCCGCCTGCCGGGATGGCAGCAACCCGACCAGCACCCGGCCACCATCAAGTGGCGGCATCGGAATCATGTTGAAAATAGCCAGCAGGAGATTAATGTAAACCGAAAAAGCCAGCATCAACACGACCGGTTCCATAAACATGGCAAATGGCGATCCTGAAGCGGCCGGGTTGCCGATTGCCACTACGCCTCTGAGTAAAAAGGCTGAAACAGTAGCCAGGATGATATTGGTAATTGGGCCTGCGGCGGCAACCCAGATCATATCGCGTTTGGGGTTGCGGAGATTTTCATACACAACAGGGACCGGCTTGGCCCACCCTATGCCGACGAAAAATATCATAAGCGTGCCGACAATATCAATATGCTTTAACGGATTGAGCGTCAGCCGTCCCATCATCCGGGCCGTCGGATCGCCGAAACGCCACGCAATATACCCGTGGGAAACCTCATGGCAGACGATCGCCAGCATTCCCGGAACCAGCATTACTGAAAGCTTGAGAAAAAAACTATCCATTAACGATCCCTTTAAACCGAACCTGCTCAAAAACCATCGGTCTTTCTAACACAAACCGCTCACCAATGGCAATTATTTGTGAAATCCATAGCGACGAACCACAAAAAAAGGCGGGATTGCTCCCGCCTTTCAAGGTTTACACTCGGCTAAATTCGAGCTTAAATATCGTAGTACAGTTCAAATTCAAGTGGTACCGGACGCATACGAACCGGATTAACTTCAGCCTCGGTTTTGTACTCGATCCACTTCTCAATAACATCAGGGGTAAATACATCACCTTTCAGCAGGAACTCGTGATCATCTTTCAGACACTTAAGAGCCTCTTCAAGAGTACCCGGAGCAGATGGAATATCCTTCAACTCCTCTGGGGAAAGTCCGTAAATATCCTTATCGAGCGGCTGGCCCGGATCAATTTTATTTTCGATGCCGTCAAGACCGGCCATCAGCATAGCTGCGAATGCGAGGTAACCATTGCATGAAGGGTCCGGAGTACGGTATTCAACACGCTTGGATTTAGGATTGGTGGACATCATCGGGATACGCAGTGAAGCGGAGCGGTTACGGCTTGAATACGCCATATTTACCGGGGCCTCAAAACCGGGTACCAGTCGCTTGTACGAGTTGGTCGTGGGGTTGGTAATGGCACAGAGTGCTTTGGCATGCTTGATGATTCCGCCGATGTACCAGAGGGCCATCTGGGAAAGACCACCGTATTTATCGCCGGCGAACAGGTTCTGTCCGTCTTTCCAGATCGACTGGTGGCAGTGCATCCCCGAACCGTTGTCGCCATAAAGCGGCTTCGGCATAAAGGTTACGGTCTTGCCGTTGCGGTAGGCAACATTTTTGATGATATATTTGAACCACTGCAGCTGATCGGCCATATCAACCAACGAGGAGAAACGCATATCGATTTCAGCCTGGCCACCGGTGGCTACTTCATGGTGCTGGCACTCGACACGAATACCGACCGACTGGAGCACTTCAACCATCTCGTTGCGCAGGTCGTTCTGGGAATCAACCGGCGAACAGGGGAAGTAGCCTTCCTTGTGGCGCGGTTTGTAGCCAAGATTCGGAAACTCTTCGCGACCGCTGTTCCATGTACCTTCGGAAGAATCAACGGCAAAGAAGGATTGATTGGTAGTTGATGAATAGCGGACATCATCAAAAATGAAAAATTCAGCTTCCGGACCAAAGAAGGCGGTGTCGCCGATTCCGGTTGATTTCAGGTACATTTCCGCTTTTTTTGCAATATTACGCGGATCGCGGGAGTAATCTTCCTTTGTAATAGGGTCAAAAATATCGCAAATAATCGACATGGTCGGGACCTTAACAAACGGATCCATCTTCGCTGTTGTCGGATCAGGAAGCAGGATCATGTCAGAAGCGTGAATCGGCTGCCAACCGCGGATCGAAGAGCCGTCAAAACCTTGCCCCTCCTCGAAGGTATCCTCATCAAACTCAGTAATAGGCACGGAGACGTGCTGCCAGGTACCAACAAAATCCATAAATTTGTAATCAACCATCTTCACGCCATTTTCTTTGGCAAACTCAACTACTTGCTTCGGTGTCATCTGTTACTCCTCTCGAAATTTATTTTACTTACAGTGCATCTTCGCCGGTTTCACCTGTCCTGATGCGAATTACTTCTTCAACATTGGTAACAAATATTTTCCCGTCACCGATACGACCGGTTTTTGCAGACTTTTCGATTGCCTCGACCACTTGGGGCAGAATTGAATCTGTGACGATAATCTCAAGCTTTATTTTAGGTATGAAATCAACGACATATTCCGCCCCACGATACAGTTCCGTGTGTCCTTTCTGTCGTCCGTAGCCCTTTACTTCACTGATTGTAATCCCCTGAATGCCGATATCATTAAGCGATTCCTTCACTTCATCCAGCTTAAACGGTTTTATGATCGCTTCGACTTTTTTCATGATAGTCCTCCTGTCACTTCAAATTTTAAAAAAGCAAAGAAAACATATTGAGTCCGTACCTGGTACCAGTGACAGTTCCATTAGCACGAAAGCAAGCTTCTTGCCAAGTTGTTGCCAGACATAATATGGGCTACATTTTAAATAGTTAGAAATATGTCCGACTGTATATTCCAACTCAGCGCGCCAAATATGCCTAATATATAGTCACGCTCACAGCTGTTTGCAAATATTTGAGTCAACAACAATCAAAACACCCGGAAGAAGAATTGAACTATTTTCCAAAATAAGCTATGTAAGTAAGCATGGATTTAAGTATCAGAAAATATCACGGACGACAAGCAGAATTGACTGCAGACCTTTTTGATTATTCAGCACCCGGCCTCAGACCTCGCCGACTGAACCTTCTGACTCTGTCTCTTGTTTTGTGTCTTGTAAACAGCCTGGCTCACGCTGATATTTACCGGTTTGTCACTATTGATGGCGTTGAAACGTTTACTGACGCACCGAGCGACAAGAGAGCCACCGTCATCATCAAAGATCAGCCTTCCTCCGCCTCGAAAAAGCGTACTATTACAAAGAAGCAGAAGACTCATACCATTTCTCTGGATGAGATTGCCTTGAAAGCGGTAACGGCGACCCTCATACCGCAGCAACGGGAACAGAGCTCTTTCGAACCTCATTTACCCTCTGTCGGTGGCACTATAACCTCAAAAGTCGGCATGAGAATTGACCCGCTCGATGGCGCCTGGCGACACCATAATGGCGTTGATATTGCGATTCCTGCCGGCACACCGGTCAATTCGGTTGCTTCCGGCGTCGTTGTCTACAGCGGCAGCCGCTCAGGGTACGGTAATACTGTCGTTGTGGAACATGATAACGGTATCCTTACATTATACGCCCACAACAGCCGCATCATGGTAGCGGAGGGACAGCAGGTTGCTACCGGCAGTACCCTTGCTCTGTCCGGCTCTACCGGAAGATCGACCGGACCACACCTCCACTTTGAAGCCTGGCAGGCCGGCACAAATATCACTCCGGCATTTCTTCCCGACAGCGGCGTGCCCCTCAGGGAAGCGCCGCTTGTCGCCAGCAGCTTTCATGCTCCCCGCTTCAGGAGTGAAACCCTTTCCGACGGCTCAATCCTGTTTACCAATCTTCCTGCATCTACTCCCTGATGCGTGACCAGATAGCAAAATATAGTGCAAAAATGATTTCTGACGGCTCGGCACACGCCGGACAGATTGCTTTTGCTGCCCAGGATGACATTATGATTTCAGCAGGAGAACCTGTTCTGGCAGCTCTGGCAGGTCATGTCCTCTCCCGCCTCAATTGCCTTGCCATTGCTGCTGCAAAACCCTCACTGCCGTTCGCAGAGTTTCTCATTCAAAGGTCCGCTATTTTTGAGCATGCCATTGTCCCCCGCGACACCGAAACCCGCACGTTTCTGCATGACATTCCCATTATACGAAAAAACGAACTCGGCGCTGATTCTGCGAAGGCAATTGCCGCCCTGTTGGGCAATCGCAAAGGAATTATCGTTGAAGGTGTGGGAATTATTGCTGTCGGGGCATTGACGGTCGAACAGGCCTATATCAACTGGTCATCGGTTTTTCATGCAACGTATATCAAATATCTTGAAGACATTCTCGATCGCGGCTTTATGGTCGCTGACGAACAGGCGGCTTTTAGCCATTTTCGCCGTAAGTTGCTGCCCCCTCTTTCAGCCGATGGACTCGAGTTTCAAAGAGGTCCCATACTTGAGAAGCATAACATCCTCAAGGAAATTGCCACTGTCGGGCGATATACTGTTCAGAGGCGACTGGTTGACTCTTTTTTCGGCAATATTTCGTATTCAAACGGTGACCTGATCTATATTTCACAAACCGCTTCAAGTCTGGATGAGCTCCCCGGCTGCATCGACCATGTTCCCTTTGAAAACAGTTCAACAGTCGGCATTACCGCCTCCAGCGAACTGGTAGCGCACCGCTCTATTTTCACAACAACCGGCTGTCGTGCTATTTTGCACGGTCACCCGCGTTTTGCGGTAGTCATGAGCATGATATGCGACGAAAAGGGGGCGTGTCACACTACGGACTGCTGGAAGGATTGTGCAAAAGTTCGTTTTTTGGGAGATACCCCGGTAGTCGCAGGCGAGATAGGAGCCGGAGGTCTTGCCAAAAATGTTCCGCCGGTGATCGGAACAACCGGTTTGGCAATTGTCTATGGACACGGGGTATTCAGCATCGGTATGAGCGATTTTCAGCCGGCGTTTAAGGCGCTGGTTGATGTCGAAAACTGGTGTCGCCTGGCATATTTCCGACTATTCGATGGAAAAAAAATTTAGAGGGGAAATACCATGTGCGGCAGATTTACCCTTAATATTTATCCGGAAGCATTAGCAAAAATTTACGATTTACAGGAAATCCCTCTGATTGAACCTCGTTACAACATTGGTCCAAGTCAGCCCGTTGCGTGTATACGGCAGAGAGGAGACCACAACCAACTTGATCTATTATCATGGGGGTTACTTCCCGGTTGGTATGAAAATATTACTCATGCTCCGATCAATGCACGTTCAGAAACTGTTCATGAAAAGCCCACGTTTGCCCATTCCATTAAGTATAACAGGTGTATCGTACCTGCGTCAGGGTTCTATGAATGGTTGCCGCAAGGGGATCGAAAGCAGCCGTATTACATTCGTCTGCTGAATAGTTCTGTAATGGGATTTGCGGGGCTTTGGGAAACAAGAATAGCTGAAGATGGGACCGAACTGAATACCTGTTGCATAGTAACCACCGATGCAAATGAAATTGTAAAACCTATTCATAATCGGATGCCGGTAATTCTCAATCCGGAGGATTACAATTTTTGGCTGAATAGAAATATGCATGACCCTCATCAGTTGAAAAAGCTATACCAGCCATATCCTGCCGATCTGATGTATGCTCATCCTGTTCCTGACCTGGTCAATATCATTCGCTTTGACAGCGCAAGCTGTATCGTTCAGATGTAACGAAAGAGTGAGAGGAGGCATACTGGAACGATTGTCGTTTTGCTGAAGATCCATTGTGGAGATTATACTCAACTCTTTGGATGACTGGCGGATCTGAAGATTTCCACTGAACCGGTTTGTCCTTCCTGATATTTATTGCCCACTCAATCTGAATGGGCGATCCTTTTAATTCTTCCGGCATAAATACCCATCTAGAAAATTACCCTATAGAAGTTTTTGTTACCTCATTTCAGGCGGAAATTTGATGCATCGTAGCATCCTTCTTATTTTAACCAGTAATATAAGCTATTTATATATTTTTAAAACTGGCACATCCAATGCAATCATCAGATACGAATATTACAGAAGGGTTAATAAGGAGTGGTTATGAAACGGTTAATTCTGGTGTCAATGTTATTACTTATGACGATGATTGCGGGATGTGGCAGTGAAATTTCAGTTATGTTGCCGTTATATTACAATTCTCCGCCAACCATTACAACGTACCACTTTACCCAGGACGTGGTAAATTCATATGTCGACGGCACGGTGGAATTCTATGCACCTGACACCGATCTGGACACCATCACCATCATCGTAATAAACTCCAGAGGGGCTGAAACATCACACACCATCACATCCCTTGGCTCACTTGCCGGAAGGTCGTCAGGGACAATATCTTTCACGATAGATTATATAAACTATCGCCCGGATGATTATACCTTTACAATATTCCTGACTGACCGGGCAGGATATCTGTCAAATGCGGTGTATGGGTCCTTCAGGGTTTAAATATATGGTGTGTTGCATGGGTCCATAGATTTATCAACTCTTTACCATTCATCTATGGTCAAATGGCTCCTCACGGTGTATAAAATCTGTATAATGAAAAACAAATTTATTCACTGAAGGAAAAAACACCATGTGCGGCAGATCGTGGAGTTAGTATGAAACGGATCATCAGAATATCAATGCTATTATTTTACTGCACAATATTACAGGGATGTACATACAAGGCTTGGTATATTGGATTTCAAGATGAACAGAAAAGAAAATGCTATGACAATCCGAACCAGTCACAAATTCAGCAATGTTTGGATAGGGCAAATGTGAGCTATGATGATTATGAAAAGTACAGAAAGGACTCTACGAAACAAGCTCAATAATTTTGTAGGTAGTTAGCAGGAGGGAAGGACTCAACTGATTCACTCTACTCTTCTGAAAAAAAATTTCATAGGCTGTATTTTTAGTTTCAGAATGTTATATTTGATCCAGATCGGAGAAGCATAGATCAGCAGGAGAAGGAATCACACCATGCTAGATGATACTCCGCCTTGCATATACCATAAGTAAGAAGCAAAACGAAACCGATTTGCTACATGAGTCGGATATAGAAGTTGAAAGCATCCGAATTAAAACGAGAACCCTGCCAGAAGATCGGTAGGGTTTTTTGTTGATGTAGGTTTAGCCGTATCTCATTGAATTAATTCATTTACGGTGTGCAGATCTAACAAGGAAATGAGGTAAATTCTATGGGTAGCCGAAAAAATTTGAGAGTGGACTGCTATTCGCCCTGTACTCTGAATTTTGAGTGCAACAATTATCACGCAAAATTGGTAAACATTTCTATTGGTGGAGCACTAATAAGCGTTGAAGATGATGTTTTAAACAAATTGCACGTTGGTGATGATTGCGACCTGATGCTTTGTGATAAACCAGATTTATGTCTCGCCAAATACTCTTGCAAGGTAATCAGCCAGAATTCCTCTAAAATTGGTGTTAATTTTCAGGGTGTGCATTTGTGAGATAAATTGTTCCGACAGAAATGCTCGAATTAAGCTGTATATGTGTAGATTGGTAGCACTGAAAATCTCAGTTTGCATTAGTTATTAACAGTGATAAAATGCATTCAATATTTTGGAGGTGCTACCATGACTGCATTCATGAAGTATTTTGTATTGATACTAACAGCTACTATAGTATCCGGTTGTGGAGGCGGAGGTGGCGGTGGAGGTTTACCTGTTCAAGAGCAAGTTGCCCCTGCAATATCCAACCTTCAGTATTCTCCCAAAGCCGTTTACTCAAATAGTGGGGGCGGAACTGCTACTGTTTCTGCAACAGTTGATTTTTCTGACCCCAATGGAAATATTTCCACATTTACAATATCTGCGTATGACTCCAACAATTCCTTATTAGATACCCAAACAAATTCTATTCTTGGTGTTGATGGCACGAAAACAGGGCAGTTGAATCTCTCTGGTGCTTTTGATACGACTGTCACAGGTATTTATAGGTTTGAAATTTTTTTGAAAGACTCAACAGGACTAAAATCGAATATTTTGTCCAACACAATTGAAATAACAGACTTCCCATGGAAAAATAAAGCGGTAAAACCAGTGGCGGGTGCAGGTACTTCTGCTTCGGTCAATGGCATAATTTACAACCTTGGTGGGTCTTTCCAAACAGATGGCTCCATCTGGAATTTAAATTTTACAGCATATGATACAGCAACAAATACTTGGGCGACAAAATCTTTCTTACCGAATACGGGATTCAATGCTCTTGTGGCTACAAATGGCAAAATATATGGTTTTGGTGGATATAATATATGGTTCCTCACACAAACCTGTGCAAAGTAGTTGGCATGGTCAGATTACCCATGCAGTGATACAAATTAAGAATATAGTTCTTTGCCGTCCTGAATCC